>JADJEE010000001.1:1257522-1571902 GCA_016709225.1 Deltaproteobacteria bacterium
GGCATGGGCACGCCTGCACGTCTTCGCCGGCGCAGTGGAAGCCTTCGTCACCGCCTTCGCCCTCGCCCTCGGGTGGCAGGCCGGTCGAGTCGTCGAGCGGATCGACATCGAGCGTGGTGTTGGGGCCGCCGTCGCCGTCGTCGCCCTGGGTCGGCTGCCACTGCGGTGCGCCGCGGTTGCGTCCGCCGTCGTCACAGGCCGCGAGCACGACGGCCACGGCGACGAGCCCCGGCCGCACCCAGGCGCACGCGTAACGACCGCGGGCAGCACGTCGCCCACGCCTCGGGATCGGGCACAGCACGGGAGTCCGACACCAGGTTCGCCGCAGACCCGGCCAGGTTCCCAGCGGCCCGTCGCCGCGCCTACGCAGAACTGCGCAGGGCGATCGGACTGCTAGCCTGCGTGCTCGTCGATGCGCACGTCGCCGCCGGCCGTGATGACCACCTGTGCGGCGCCCTCGCCCACGCGCCGCCGCCAACGGCCCTCGGTCACGACCACCGCCGCGTCGGTGCCGACGCGGATCGTGCCGCCGGCGGTGACGTCGTAGTCGACGTCGGTCGCGTCCGTCAGCGTCACCGCGACCGCGCCCGCGGGCGCGCGCACGAACAGGTTGCGACCCGCCGCCGTACTGTCGATCTCGACCCGCCCGGCGTCGCAGGTGACGAAGGCATCGCCGGGGCCGATCACGATCGCATCACCGCGCTGCACCGCAATGCTGACCCCGCCGTCGCCGCCGTCGACGTGCACGTGACCCACGCCGATCTCGACCGTGACGGCACCGGTCATGCCCGCGACGTCGATGTCGCCGAGGTCGGTATGCAGCTCGAGATCGCGATCACCGGGCAGCTCCATCGCGGTCAGCTCGAGGTCGACCAGCCCGCGCGTGGCCAGGGGGATGTCGGCCTGCAGCCACGCGAACGCATCGTCGCGCTCGAACACCAGCGCCGGCGCGCTGGCGTGACGGCGCGCGTCCTTGCGGGTGCCGCCGGTCGCGAGCCAGCGGCCCTCGTAGCGCAGCGCGGCCGGGCAGGTGCCGGGCGCCGCCGCATCGCAGCCGAACACCGACAGCGGCGTGCTCGGCAAGTCGACGCGCAGCGCGGTGACGTCCGCGAGGTCGTGCTCGCCGTCGAACTCGGCCTCGCCGCGGAAGCCGAACACGCACGCGCTCGTCAGCGTCGCGGCGGCGATGGCAAGCCGTGCGCGCATCAGAAGTAGACCTCCGGTGCGACCACCAGCTCGAGCGCGGGGGCGAAGCGTGGCAGCGCTGCATCGGCGCCGTACATGCGGGTCGCCAGCGGCAGCGACAGCCGCGGCGCGATCGTGAACGACAGCCGATCGAGCACGAAGATCCGCGACTCCAGCTGGGCCCATACCGTGCTGCCGACCATGCCCCGCACCGGCGTGGTGGCGTCGTCGGCGATGGCCCGGCGACTGCTGCGGGCGCTGGTGCCCTGCAGGATCGCGCCGGCGGCCACGACCAACCAGAAGCGGCGGCGCTCGAGTACGCGGCCGGCCACGCGCAGGCCCGCCTGCACGCTGACCCGACGGTCGCCGCGACCGAAGTGCAGGCTCAGATCGGACAGCCCGAACCACAGCTTCGGGATCACCTGGCCGACCACGCCCAGCGAGAGCTCGTCGTAGCGGCCCACGGTCGGCGCGCCGGGGCGCAGGCCGACGGTGGTCGCGCGCTGCAGCGAGACCGCGACCACGTGATCGCGGCGGGCCCGCACGCGGTGGCCGGTGGCAGCGACCCACGCGTCGGCGATCTGTCCGATCCAGAGCAGCGCGAGGGTGTCGGTCGCCAGCGTGAACGCGCCCTGGCGCAGCGCCTCGCGCGTGGCCGCGTGACTGGCATCGCCGAGCGCCGCGCCCTCGCGATCGGGCGCGGCGCGGTGCAGCGCAAAGGCGGCGAAGCCGAGCACGGCGGCGCCGGCGAAGATGCCGAACGCCGGCGCGGGGCGGCGCGCGACCGCATGGCCGACGCCGGGGATCACGATGGCCGACAGCGGCGCCGCGATGGCGCGCGCACGTGCGGGATCCCGCGGCTTGCCGCGACGCGTGCGGCTCGGCGCGGCCGCGGGGGCCGGCGCGTCGGCGCTCGCGTGGCCAGGCGCCGCGCGGTCGTCGACCGCAGCGGCCGGCGACGGCGGCGGCGAGCCGATCTGCAGCGGCTCGCCATCGTCGAGCACGACCTCGCGTCGGTCGCCGTCGGCCGCCACCAGCACGTACCGCCCCGGCGGCAGCGACAGCGGCGGCGCGCTGCCGTCGCGCACGACGACCTGCGCGACCCGCTGGCCCTGTGCGTCCTCGACGATCCACGTGGTCGTCACGGGCGCGGCGAGGGTCGTGCGCGGCCATGCGAGCACGCCGACGAGGGCCAGCGACGACAGCCGCGCGAGCCAGCAACGCGCGGGCCCGCGCCACGCGAGCCCGCGTCGCGCCGCCGACGGGACCGCTGGTCGCGGGTGGGATCGACGCGTGCGCACGCCATCGGCCTTGTGGCACGGACCCGGGGACTTGGGCAAGCGCGCCCGCCCTACCCTGCACGCACGCGCACGTCGGCGACGATCGCCGCGTCGCCGCGGGCGATCGCGTGGCTCATGTGCTCGCTGCGGCACGCGACCGCGAGCTCGCCGGTCGGATCGATCGCGATGAGCCCACAGCTGGCGCGCGGGTCCATCGCTGCGACCTCGTCGCAGACCGCCTGGGCGGCCGCCTGCAGCGGCAGCCCTGCCTGCACCCGCAGCAGCAGCGCGTGGCAGGCGACCTGCCGCAGGATGAACTCGCCGGTGCCGGTGGCACACGCGGCGCCCAGGCCGGCGGCGGCATAGTAGCCGGCGCCCGGCAGCGGCGAGTCGCCGACGCGCCCGGGTCGCTTGAACAACACGCCGCCGGTCGAGCATGCCGCGGCCAGCTCGCCGTGCCGGTCGATCGCGACGGCACCGACGGTGTCGGCCTGCCCGTCGCGGCCGCCGCCGGCCTGGGCCTGCCGCCAGCGCGCCTGGGCCTTGGCGGTCCACACCGCGTCGCGCCCGAAGCGACCCACGCCGCGCTCACGGGCGAACGCCACCGCACCCGGTCCCGCCAGCAGGCAGTGTCGACCATCGCGCAGCACCTCGAGGGCGAGCGAGACGGCGTCGGCCAGCTCGGGCACCGCCGCGACCGCCCCGACCCCGCGATCGCGGCCCCGCATCACGCCGGCGTCGACCTCGACGATGCCGTCGGCGTTGAAGCAGGCGCCGCGGCCGGCGTTGAAGACCTCGGCGTCCTCGAGCACGCGCACCGCAGCGACCACGGCGTCCAGTGCCTCGCCACCGCTTTGCAGGATCGCGCGGCCGGCCGCGGCGGCCGCGGTCACGCCAGCTTTCGCGGCGTCCTCGTGGCCCGGCGCGAGTCGTCCGGCACCGCCGTGCACGACCAGCACCGGTGTGATCACGCGCCGGCTCCGTACGGCCGCGTGGGCCGGGGCAACGCGGCCGCGCGGGCCGCCCGGGTCTCGGCGCGGCGCATGCGGCGGGCCTGGGACGGCGTCGCATGATCGTGGCCGCACAGGTGCACCATCGCATGCAGCAGCAGCTGCTCGGCCTCGGCGCGCAAGCCCGCGGGGGTGGCGACCGCGGCCTGGCGGCGCAGCTGATCCCAGTCGATCGCGATGTCCCCCTCGCCGTAGCCCTCGCCAGGAAACGACAGCACGTCGGTCGGCTTGGCGGTGCCCATGTGCTCGCGGTGCAACGCGATCATGGTCGTGTCGTCGACGATGCGCAGGCCGAGCAGCTCGAGCGCGCCGCTGCGGATGCCGAGCGCCCGCGCGATGCGGTGGCAACGCTCGACCAGCGCGCGTCGGGTGTCGCGATCGACGGCGCGATCGACCGCGCGATCGACCTGCAGGCGCACGCGGATCACCGCGGCACCGCCAGCGCGTCGTAGACCCTGGCACCGATGAACAGGTCGAGCACGTCGGGGTCGAGCTTACCCGCGCTCGCCTCGGCGCGCAGGATCTCGAGCGCGGGCGCCAGCGGCACCGCGCGCTTGTAGGGCCGATCGGCGGCCGTCAGCGCGTCGAAGATGTCGGCGACCGTCATCATGCGTGCCTGCAGCGGGATCGCGGGGGCGTCCGCGCGCGCGGGGTAGCCCGAGCCGTCGAGGTACTCGTGGTGCTTGCCGGCGATGTCGGGCACGCCCTGCAGCTGCTGGCCCCACGGGATCCGCACCAAGAAATTGTAGGTGTGGGTGACGTGCTGTTGGATCTCGAGTCGCTCGGCGGCGGTGAGGCTGCCGCGACGCACCGTGAGCGCGACCAGCTCTTCGTGGCCCAGCGGGCGCAGCGGCGTGCCCTCGAACGCGAACTCCAGCTTCGCGATCTCGGCCAGCTTGCTGCTGACCGCCTGCGGCAGGATCGTCGGCTCGTTGGCCAGCATCACCGCCTCGATGGCGTCGTCGAGCGCGCTGACCCGGGCGGCGTGCTGCAACCGCAGGTCCTCGTCGTCGCCGCCACCGTCGCGGGCGCGCGCGAGCTGGGCGGTGAGCAGCTCCACCCGCAGCGCCGTGCGCATGTGATCGAAGCGCGAACGCAGCAGCTCGAGCTGGTGGGGGTAGAGCTTCTTGGCCTTGACCAGCACCTGCTCGCGCACGCCGACCTTGCCGAAGTCGTGCAGCAGCCCGGCGTACTCGATCTCGCGGATCTCGTCGGCGCTGTAGCGAACGTCGCGGAAGCGCCCCGAGCTGGCCGAGTCGGCCGCTTTCGCCAGCGCGACCGTGAGGTCGGCGACCCGCTGGCTGTGACCGCTGGTGGTCGGATCGCGCTGCTCGATGGCGTGCACGCTGGCGCGCACGAAGCCCTCGAACAGCGCATGGATCTCGGCGTACAGCCGCGCGTTCTCCAGCGCGACCGCGCCCTGGGCGGCGAGCGCGTTGCACACCGTCTCGTCCTCGTCGCCGAACGGCTCGACCCGCAGCGCGAAGTCCTGCGGGGTCCGCAGCGGCGCGACGTCGCGGCGTGCGTTGATCAGCTGGATCACGGCGAGCACGCGCCGGTCGGGCGTGATCATCGGGACCGTGAGCATCGAGCGCGTCTGGTAGCCGAAGCGTTGGTCGAAGCTGCGGTCATGACTCCACGGCGGCATGGTCGCCTGCGGATCGAGCTCGCCGTAGAGATCGTCGACCCGCACGGTCTTTCCGCGCAGCACCGCGCTGCCGACGATCGACTGCGCGCTGACCGGGAACGAGAACTCCGACAGATCGGCCGACACCGAGTCGTTGTGGGAGATCTTGAAGACCAGCCGCTTGCCCTCGTCCTCGACCAGGTAGATCGATCCAGCGTCGGCGCGGGTGAACTCGCGGGCGTAGCGGAGGATGAGCTCGAGCACGCGGGTCGCGTCGCGCTCGGCGTTCAGCGCCGTGCCCAGCGCGAGCAGGCGATCGGCCATCGCGGCCTGGTCGTTCTGCACCGCCGAGTGCAGCGCCTCGCCCAGCACCCGCTCGACCATGAGGGAGGTGGCCGGCAGCGGCAGCACCTGCACCCGCCGGGTCCGCAGCCGCGCCAGCGCCTCGGACAGCTCGTGGGCCGGGGCCACCGCCAGCAGCACGTCGTAGTGCTCCGGCGGCCAGCTGGTGCGCGCGTCGAGCACGACCACGTTGGCCCGCTTGCGGCGGATCGACAGGCTGCCGTCGGCGAGGATGTCGAGCGTGCCCCACATCCGCGGTTGGCCGAGGATGTGCGCGCGGACCTGGGCGAAGTCCTCGAACGTGCGGGGCACCGGCGCCAGTATACGGGGGCTCGCCGGCTCGCCGGCCGATCGGCCGCGGCGTGCCCTTCTAGGGGCGGAGCGCCGGCACGCGCAGCTGCGCGAACGGACGCGCGCCGCGACGACCGAGCATGACCGCGATGCCCGCGGCGGTCTGCGGGTGCGTCGGCCACGAGCTCCCCGGCGCCCGCGGGTCGGGACGGACCTCGAACACCACGCAGGTCGCGTCGCCGAGATCCTCGGCGAGGTCGGTGAACACCCGCAGCTGCACGCCGGGATCCGCCGGCCCCAGAGCAGCCGCGTCGAGCAGGAGCTGCACCAACACCGGCGCGAGATCACCGTGGGCCCCGGCCACGCGGGCGCGGCCGTGGCTGCCGACCTCGACGGTCGGCATCAGCTGCGCGCGCGACAGCAGCTCGAGCTCGACCGCCTGCAGGATCGCATCGACCTCGTCACCGGCGGCGGGCTCCGCCGCGCGAACCCGGCGCGCCGCGGCCTTGCTCGCGGGCGCGACGACGGGCGACGCCGTGGCCGCGATCGGTGGGGTGGCGAGCGAAGACGGCACCACCGCGACCGCCGGCCGCTCGTTGGCGGCGGGCTGCAGCGCGTTGACCAGCGCGCACACCCGCCTCGTCTCGCGGTCGAGCGCCGTCAGGATCTCGAGCAGCTGCTCGCGCGAGGGCGGCGGATCGGCGAAGGGGGCCAGCGGACCGCACAGCAGCGCCGCGGCGAATTGCGCCGCGCTGGCACAGTCGCGCAGCTCGAGCCAGGCCGAGGGCGTCGACTCGATCGCATGGGGAGCTGCGGCGGACACCCCTTCCTCGTGCAGTGGTCGCGGCGCGGCTGCCAGGGGGCCATGGTCGGTCGTGGCCCGCGCGCGGACGTGCGTTCGCGGTGCGGTGCGTCCGCGCGTCCGGCCGCATTGCGGACGCAACGGCGGCGCGCCCGGATCAACGCCGGCGACGGTTGCCGCGACGGCGCAGCGCTGCGGTGCGGCCACGCGAGCCGTCGTCGGCGAACGGCGGTGGCAGCAGCGGCTCGTGGAAGCCGGTGGTGCTGCCCTGCTGCATCTCGACCTCCGAGAGCAGGATCGCGGGCGCGATCCCACTGACCGGGATCGACCCGCTCTCGGCGTAGCAGTAGCCCTGGTCGAGATCCGCGTCGCCGCCGAACGCGACGATGCGCTGCAGTGCCGACAACGGCGTGCCGATCAGCTCGACGTCGCGCACCCGCCGACGCTTGCCGGTCTCGACGTCCAGCAGCCACACCTCGGCGGGCTCGCCCTTGAAGACCTGGAAGTCATAGGCCTGGGTCTGGGTCTCGCCGGCGCGGACGCGGTGGATGATCATCGCCTGCGATCGGCCCTGCGCCTTGGCGATCTCGATCAGCTTGGCCTCGAGCTCGGGCCACGTGCGCGCGGTCCCGGGGCGCGGCTGCACCACGAAGTTGGCCATGCGCGCCGTGGGTGGCTGCAGGCCGTCGTGGCGGCCGTGGCCGTTGCTGTGGGCCGCGTCGGGCGTGGGGTTGCGGCCCTGCAGGAAGCCCTTCAACACGCCATCTTCGACCAACACCGCGCGCTGGGCCATCACGCCCTGGTCGTCCACGCGATAGCTGCCCCACACCGAGCGGGCGCCGAGCTTGGTCTGGGTGGGATCGTCGAACACGTCGAGGCCCGGCGGCAGGATGCGCTGGCCGACCTTCTGCGCGAACGTGCGGGTCTCGTTGCGGGCCACCAGGCGCTCGCCCTCGAGACGGTGGCCGAGCGCCTCGTGGAAGAGCGTGCTGGCGGCCTGCCCGGCGAGCAGCGCCGGCCCGATGAACGAGCCCGGGGTCGCGGCCCGGCGCAGCTCACCGAGCTCGACGATGACGTCGTCGACCAGCCGTTCGAGCTCGGCACGGGTCGGCACCTCGTCGACCGCCCGCAGGTAGAGCTCGCGCGAGGCCTCGGTGTAGACGCCGTCGTCGGTGTGGATCCAGCCGCCGATCGACAGCTCCACGTAGACGTCCTCGGTGACCACGCGGGTGCCTTCGCTGGTCGCCAGCCAGCGGTGCACGCGCTCGGCGGTCAGCGTGATGGCGGGGTCGTGGACCTCGGGATGCTGCAGGAAGCGACGCGAGAGGTCGCGCAACATGCCCTCCCACGCCGCGCGCGGGAACGGATCCTGGTGGAGCTCCTCGCGGTGGATCACGGGCGTCTCGCGCGAGAATGCGTCGACCTCGTCGCGCAGGTACTCGGAGACCAGCGCCTTGCGGTGGTCGTAGTAGTCCTGCAGCGCCTCGTCGAACTTGAGCTGGCTCAGCTTCCACAGCGAGACCTGCAGCGCCGCGAGATCGAGGTCGTCGGGCGCGTCGACCCAGTCGGCGCTCTCGCGCTCCTCGGCGCGGGTATCGAGCCCGCCATCCATGACGTTGTCGAACTTGTGGCTGCCGACGCGGACGTCGGTGTAGATCTGCGCGCCGGTATGCTCGCGGGCCCGCGTCAGCGAGCCGTAGGCCGCACGCAGACGCAGCGAGTGCACCCGCCGCAGCGTGTACTGCATGAAGTAGGGCTTGGGGCTGCCAGGGACCTGCAGGCCCTGCATGGAGCGCGCGAGCTCGCGCTCCATGACCTCGAGCACGGTGTCGCGCAGCGCGGTACGGGGGATGGGTTCGAGCTTGGGCAGCGTGCGGGCAGCCATGGATGGGTCCGGGTTCGAACCCCCGGCATAGCCGGCGCGCCCCGAACCGGCAAGAATCGCGGCCGAACCCCGTTCAGCTGCCGTTCTCGCCGATCCCCCCCGCATGCGCGCCGTCGCCCGGCGTTCCCGCGGGTCCCGCGATGCCCACGCCGGGCCCGTCGCCCGCGGGCTCGGCGCGTTCCCGCGCCTCGGCGCGGCGGCGAGCATCCCGCTCGTAGGCCACGACGATGGCCTGCACGAGCGGATGCCGCATGACGTCCTCGGGCGCGAAGGTCGTGACCGCGATGCCCTCGGTCCCCTGCAGGATCCGCAGCGCGTGGATGAGCCCGCTGCGTTGCCCCCCCGGCAGATCGATCTGCGATGGATCGCCCGTCACGACCACGCGGGTGTTCGTGCCGATGCGGGTCAAGAACATCTTCATCTGCTCGCGGGTCGTGTTCTGCGCCTCGTCGAGGATCACGAACGCGTCGTTCAGGGTGCGCCCGCGCATGTAGGCCAACGGCGCGATCTCGATGGTCTCGCGCTCCATGAGCCGCAGCACCTTCTCGGCCGGGACCATGTCGTGCAGCGCGTCGTACAACGGCCGCAGGTAGGGGCTGATCTTCTCCTCGAGGGTGCCGGGCAGGAACCCGAGGTGCTCACCGGCCTCGATCGCGGGCCGCGAGAGGATGATGCGGCGCACCTGCTTCTCGAGCAGCATCCGCACCGCGACCGCCATCGCGAGGAAGGTCTTGCCGGTGCCGGCCGGGCCGACCCCGAAGGTCAGCACGTGGCGGCGCATGCACGCGACGTAGCGCTTCTGCGTCAGACTGCGCGGGACGATCGGCTTGCCGTCGCTCTGGCGCTCGAGGATGGTGTCCTCGAACACCTCGCGCAGCTCGGCGGCGGGGTTTTGCCGCAACACCTCGAGCGCCCGGGGCAGGTCGGCGGGGGCGACCGGCGAGCCATGCTGGGCCAGCGCGTACAGCTGCCGGAGCAGCCGCTCGACCAGCCCGTCGTCGTCGCCCTCGAGGGTGACCTCGTGGCCGCGCACGTGCAGCGCGACCCCGGTCTCCCGCTCGAGCACGCCGGCCGTGCCGTCGCGCGCCATCGTCGAAGGGTTGCGTCCGACCGCGTCGAGCATCAGCTGCATCGGCGCCTGGTCTTCGAAGGTGAGCTTGACGGACTCTGCCAAAGCGATGGGTCGTGGTAAGGGAGATCGAGTCCCCATGACCGTAGCACGGCGGCCGACCCAGGAGAACCCATCGCCCGCAGACGCGGCCGATGGCGCCACGACGCCCCGGCACCGGGCCCTGGGCCTACGTGATGGCCTCGAGGGCCTGCGCGATCTGATGGCGCGGCTGCTCGCGCCCGATGGCTGCCCTTGGGATCGCGAGCAGACCCTCGACTCGCTGCGGCCCTACCTGCTCGAGGAGACCCACGAGGTGCTCGAGGCGATGGACACCCCGTCGCGGCACCTCGGCGAGCTCGGCGATCTGCTGTTCCAGATCGTGTTCCACGCCGCGCTGCGCGAGCGCGAGGGCGCCTTCGATCTCGACGACGTGGTCGCGGCGATCCGCGAGAAGATGATCGATCGGCACCCCCACGTGTTCGGGCCTGAGGCCGAGACCCTCACGGCGCAGGAGGTCACGCGTCGGTGGGAGGCGGGCAAGCGTGCCAAGCCCGAGCGCGATCCGTCGGCGCTCGGGGTCCCGCGCACACTGCCCGCCCTGCACCGGGCGGCCCGCCTGCAGGAGAAGGCCGCCGCGTTGGGCTTCGACTGGCCCGACGTCCACGGCGCGCTCGCGAAGCTCGACGAAGAGCTGCGCGAGTTCGAGCGCGCCCGCGACGAGGCCGTCGCGGTGCCGTCGCCCACGACCCACGCCGCGATCGCCGACGAGCTCGGCGACGTGCTGTTCGTGCTGGTGCGCATCGCTGGCAAGCTGGGGCTCGACGCCGAGTCGGTGCTGGCCGGCGCCAACGAGAAGTTCGAGCGGCGCTTCGGCCACGTGCTGCGCACGCTCGCCGAGCGCGGCGTCGATCCCCAGAGCGTCGATCTCGCGGCGCTCGATCGACTGTGGGATGACGCCAAGCGCGCCGAGCGAAGCGCCGCGTCGCGGTCCTAGCGGCCACGCGCCCGCAACGGCACCGCGGACGCGCGTCGGTCGGGTCGGATGCCAACCGCGTTGGCGTCGCGGGGACGACCGTCCCAAGTCGCGACGCGCCGCTGGCCGCTGCCGGGTCCGTACACTAGATTGGATCGTGGGGCTCCCTTCCGAGTTCCGCCCACCGCCCGCCCCTGATCCTGCGATGCGCTTCGCGACCCTGCCCGCCCTCGTCACCGGATACCGCGACGCCGCCATGTCGCCGGCGACCCGCCAGGAGATCGCCCGTCAGCTCCAGCTCGCGAGCGACGCGCTGACGCTGGCGGTACTCACCCTCGACGGTCGTGGTGGAGACGATCGCGGCGACAAGCTGCGACGCGGTGAGCAGGCGCGGCAGTTCCTGGTCGAGGCGGTCGGTGCGCTCGGGCGGGCGCGCGTCTACGTGCCCAAGCTCAAGACCTACGACCTGCCCTACCTGCTGTCGGTCGACCCGCGCCCGGCCATGGAGCTGGCCCGACTGCAGCAGATCGCGACGCGGCTACTCTGGCAGAATCACGCGTACTTGCCCGCGAGATCGGAAGCACAACCTCTGCTTCCCGAGGAGGAGCGTCAGCTGGCAGTGATGGTCGCGGGGGTGAAGCGCGGCGCGAAGATCGATCGCGCGCTGCGCTACCGCTGGTGCGGCGTAGCGCTCGGCGTCGCCGCGATGGGCATGATGTGGGGCCTGCCGTTGCTCGGCGCGCTCGCGGCGACCAGCGGGCTCTCCCTCGCGGTCTTCCGCCTGTTGCGCGACGAGCCCGAGATGGCCGCCTCGGGCGCGTGACCCGGGCGGCCGATGCGGGCCTTGGCCGCCGCTCGCGTGCGCGTCAGGGCGCGTCGACCGGCTCGGCCTCGGCCGCCGTGGCCTCGACGAAGTCGAGCACGAGCAATCGATAGCCGGCCTTGCCTGCGACCCACGCGACGGTCGGCTCGCTGGCCCGCTTGAGGGTGACGGTCGCGACCGCATCCTTGCCGCGACGGCTGACCTTGACGGTGCGCACCGGCGTGCGGAAGTACGTGAGGTCGAGGTAGCGCGCGTTGTTGCGGACGTTGATGCGGGTGTTGGTCATCCGCAGCGTGAGCACACCGTTCTTGATGTCGAGCTTGGTCGCGACGTCGGCCGACAGCTCGAAGAACACCCGCGAGTGTCCGCCGGCTTGGCGCTCGAAGCCGGTCCAGGTCAGCGACGCGGGCTTGCTGCCCATCTTTGCGGCCGGGAACGGCGGCACATGGTTGCCCTCGATCGAGACCCCGGAGTAGTAGCCCTCGGGGTTGGGCGCCGCGCTGACGTCGTCGCGGGTGCGGACGTAGCGGGGGCTCCAGCCGCCCGAGCGGGAGTACGACCAGGTGTCGCTGAGATCGACCGGCTTGGTGTCGACCGGCTCGGCCTCCGGGGTCTTGCCGCTCGTCTCGGTGCCCGCGACCGGCGGTGCCGGTGGTGGGGTGCTGGTGGGGCGCGGCGACGCACTCGGGGCCGGCGGCGCCGCGGTGGCGCCGGGCGGTGGACCGCCGTCACTCGCCGGTGGTGGTGGCGGGGCCGCGGGGCCCATGGCCGCGGCGGCGCCCGAGGTGAGCGCGAGGGCAACGGCGATCGCGGGGCCGGGTCGCATGGACCCGATCCTACGCGGCGGCGCGCCGTGCTGCCAAGCAAACGGAGCTTTCGTCACGGACAGCTGGCGAGACCCTCGATCCACGCGTCGACCAGGGCCGCCGCGTCGGCGTCGACCCGCGCGGTCGCCAGCGGTGGCATGCGGGCGTCGCCCTGGGCGTGCAGTCGCACCGACAGCACCGAGCGCGCGGGCTCGCCGGGCGCGACGATCTGCGGATCGGTGAGGCCGACGTCGCCCGCCCGCGGCGCGTTGCACAGCCCGGTGTCCGCCAGCGCGACCTCGCGGCGCAGATCCAAGTCGGCGCGCCCGCCGGTGCCGTCCTCGCGGTGGCACGGCGAGCAGTTCACCGCCAGGTAGGCGCGCACGCGGGTGTCGAGCGCGACGGCGGCATCGTCGGCGGCGGGCAGCGGCGCGACCTCGGGGACGGCGTCGAGCAGACCCTGCGCCACCAGCTGCGCGAGCTGGTCGTTGCCGTCGTCGTCGCGGTGGGCGAGCTGGGCCGCGGTGGTGCCGAGCGGGCCGCCGGCGGCGTCGGTGTGGCAGGCCCGACAGCCGCGCAGGCCCGGCAGCAGCCACGTGTCGTCGCGCGGCGCGGTGCCCTCGTCGGTGACCAATCGCGCCTCGCCTCCGTCGGGGTCCCACGCGTAGCCGTAGCCGACCCAGCCGTCGTCGTGGCGGGCGAGCAGGCGCGTCTCGAGCAGCACGCCGCCACGCTCGAACGATTTCACCAGCACGGTGCCGGTGGGCCACTGCACCAGCCCGTCGTCGTCGACGCTCGCGACCGTGCCCTCGGGCACCGCGACCGCGCGCAGCTTGTCGGCACCGTCGGACCAAAACGGCAGGTTCACCGCGTACGGCACCACGCCCATCGCCGGCTGTGTGGGCGCGTCCATGTCGACGCAGCCGGTCTGCGACAGCAGTCGCGGGAAGCGCTCGACGCCCGCCGCGTCGTCGGCCCCCGCGACCAGCGCGACGACGCCACCGAAGTAGCTCACGCCCATCAGTGTGCCGTCGCGCGCGAGCGTCCAGCCGGCGATGCCGCGGGCGCTCGAGCCGATGATCTCGGCCTCACCGCCGGCCGACGGCACCCGCCAGGTGGTGCCGTCGTAGAAATCGCTCCACACGAAGCTGCCCTCGAACGCGGGGATCGTGCCACCGCGCAGCACCGCGCCGGCGATGATCGATGCCACGCCGGTGTTGCGGTACTGCGCGACGGGATCGATGAACGACGGATCGTCGCAGGCGTCGACGCCGATGCAGTCGGTGCCCTCCTTGACGCCCCAGCCGTAGTTGCCGCCCGCGGTCACGCGATCGACCTCTTCGTAGCGGTGCTGGCCGACGTCGCCGGCCCACAGCGCACCGCTGGGGCGATCGAAGCTCCACCGCCACGGGTTGCGAAAGCCCAGCGCCCAGATCTCCGGCCGCGTGCCCTGCTCGTCGACGAAGGGGTTGTCCGGCGGCACCGCGTAGGGCGAGGCCTCGCTGGTGTCGCGCACGTCGATGCGGATCATCTTGCCCAGCAGCGTGTCGCGGCGCTGACCGTTGCCCTGGGGATCGCCGGCCGAGCCGCCGTCGCCGAGCCCGAGGTAGAGCATGCCGTCGTTGCCGAAGTCGATGTCGCCGCCGTTGTGGTTCTCGTAGGGCTGATCGATCTCGATCACCGTGAGCAGGCCGTCGGTGGCGAGCGTGCGCCCGTCGTCGTCGCTGGTCGCCACGGCGATGCGCGAGAGCATCGCCGTGCCGCCTTCGGCGTTGTACGAGAGGAACACGCGGCCGTTGTCGGCGAACGCAGGATCGAAGGCGAGGTCGAGCAAACCGGCCTCACCCGCGATGTGCACGCGTGCCGACAGATCGGCGAAGACCGTCGCGGCCGCGTCGCCGCGCCAGGTGTAGACCACGCCCGGCTTGGTCACGAGGTACCAGCGCGCGTCGTCGCTGGGGTGCTGCACCAGCGCGACCCCGTCCTCGATCGCGATCTGGCCGAAGCGCGGCTCGACCCGCACGCGATCGGCCCCTGGCAGCTTCGGCAGCGCCACGCAGCGGTTCTCGAACGGCAGCGACTGCCCGTCGTCGTCGCGACAGCCCGCCGCCAGCGTCATCGCCATCACCAGCCACGGCGCGATGCGTCGAGCCGAGCGCCGGCGCCCTGCAATCCAAACGTCCATGTCCATCATACCAGCGACGCGAGAATAGCACGGCTGGCGCGCGCCGCTTCAGGCCCGCAGCGCCGCGACCATCGCCGGCGCCAGCCAGGCCGCGAGCATGTCGATGCGCTTGCTTCCGCGACGCCCGGCAGCGTAGCCCAGCCGCACGTCGAAGCCCGGCGCCGACCAGCCCGGCAGCACCCGTGCGAGCCCGTGACGGGCGACGTCGGCGGCGGTCGCCAGGCCAACCCCGAGGCCGTCGGTCAGCGCGCGAAAGAGCATGCGCGAGTCGGTGCTCGCCAGCTTCGCGCGCACCGGCACCACCTGCTCGCGGCCCTTGCCGTCGCGCAGCGTCCAGTGGGTCTGCAGCTGCGCGCCGACGTAACACAGGCACGCATGGGCGGCGAGCTCGCTCGGGCGTCGCGGACGTCCGTGATGCTCGACGTAGGCGGGCGCCGCCGCGAGCACGGTGTCGATGCGGCACAGCTTGCGGGTCACGATCGAGGTCGAGGGCAGCTCGCCGATCAGCACCGCCGCGTCGAGGCCATGGGCCACGAGGTCGCCGAGGATCGCCGCAGCGGGACGATCGCTGACGAAGCACCGCAGCTCGAGCGCCGCGTGTTCGTGCAGCAGCTGCGCCAGCGCGTCGCCCAGCAGGTCGGCCACGCGGGACGGCAGCGCCAGCCGCAGCTCGCCCGCCAGCGCGGTGTCGCCGTGGGCGAGCTCGGCCTCGGCCGCGGTGAGCTCGGCGACGATGCGCCCGGCTCGCTCGTAGAGTCGGTGCCCCTCGAGCGTCGGCCGCAGCACCCGCGTGGTCCGCTGCGCCAACAGGACCCCCGCACGCTGCTCGAGCCGCGCGAGCCGACGGCTCACGACGTTGGTCGGGACCCCGAGCACGCGACCGGCCGCGGTCATGCTGCCGGAGTCGACGATCTGCACGAAGGTCCGTAGCTCCTCGAGGTCACGCAGGCTGGGCGTCATGTCGATTCTCCTGCACCATGCGAAAGTGTATCCGACGATCATCCACTGGTGAGCGACAACGGTGGCGCCCATGCTGGCCCCCTGAAGCTCCGACGACGGAGCGCCACACCGATGAACGCCAGCATCACCCCCCCCTCCACCTCGACCGCCAACCCCAGCCGCTGGGATCTCGACCGCCTCGTCGCCGAGATCGTCCGACGCCACACCGAGGCGCCGCTGCGCATGACCGGCAGCTTCGTCTTCGACGCCGACACTGCCACCGTGTTCGAGCAGGTCACCGACCCGGCCCGCATCGCCGAGTGGTTCGGCCTCGTGAAGGGCGGCAGCTTCGACCACGCGGGCTCGTGCAACCCCGGCACGCTCGGCGCAGGCACCCGCCGCGTGTGCCACACCCGCGGCATGGGTGATCTCGACGAGACGTTCTTCTACTACGACGCGCCCTACGCCTGCGTCTACCGCGTGAAGAACGCCATGATGCCGGTCGTGGACCACGCCGCGGTGATGGTGCTCGAGCCGCTCGGCCCCTCGCGCACGCGCTTCACCTGGCAGCAGTACTACAACCTGAAGGGCGTGATGATGCGCTTCGTGTTCCCCTCGATGCTGCGATCGATGATGAACCGCGGCCTCGCCACGCTCACCCGGCAGCTCGGCGGCGAGCCCAGCGAGATGGTCGCGGTGTGACGAGCCGATGGGGCCGGCCGCTTCAGCGCTCGCCGGGCTCGGCGGCGTCGAGGCCGAGCGCGCGGGCCCGCACGGCGGCGACCAGCACGTGGGAGCCGCACACGCAGACCTGCTCGCCGGCCGCGAGCGCTGCATCGGTCGCGGCGAACACTGCGGCGGCGTCGTGCAGCACCGGCACGGCAGCGCCGGGCGCGGTCACGCCGACGCTGCCGAACGCTGCGAGATCGATCCACGCCAGCGGCCGTGCCAGCTGGCGCAGCGCGGCCAGCATCGCAGCGTGGTCCTTGTCGGCGACAGCGCCGACGAGGATGCGTGTGCGCGGCAGCGCGGGATCGGCCCGCAGCGCCTCGCACAGCGCTGCGATGCCGGCGGGGTTGTGGGCCACGTCGAGCAGCAGCGTGCCCGCGCCGACCTCGATGCGCTCGAGCCGACCCGGCCACGACACGCCGTCGAGATCGGCGGCGGTGCAGCCCGGCGCCACCACGCTCGCCGCCGCCAGGGCCAGCGCGGCGTTGTGGCGCTGGTGCCCGCCGTGCAGCCCCATGGGTGGTCGCGAGAGCGGCGCGACCACCCGCAGCGGCGCTGCGATCGCGGCGCAGTGGGCCTCGATCACCGCGAACGCCTCGGGCACCTGCGCGACGGTGACGACCGGCACGCCGGTGCGCGCGACCGCGATCTTCTCGGCCGCGATCGCAGCCACGGTGTCGCCCAGGAACTGCCGGTGATCGAGATCGATCGACGCGACCGCGACCACCGCCGCGTCGCAGATGCGGGTCGCGTCGAGTCGCCCGCCCATGCCGGCCTCGGCGACGATGGTGTCGACGCCCGCCTCCGCGAAGCGGACCCACGCCGCCAACGTCAGCAGCTCGAAGAACGACAGCGGTCGCGGCAGCACGGTGGTGCGCTCGATCGCCTGCACCTGCGCGAGTGCGGCCGCCAGCGCGTCGTCGCGATCGGCGACACCACCCACGCGCACGCGCTCGCCCACGCGGTGCAGGTGCGGGCTGGTGAACAGGCCCACGCGGCGACCGTGGCGACGCAGCGCGTGGTCGACCATCGCCGCGGTCGAGCCCTTGCCGTTGGTGCCGACGATGTGCACCGCCGGCACGCCGGCCGCGGGCGCGCCCAGGGCTCGCCAGGCCCCGCGCAGGGTCTCGAGCTCGAGACGGATGCCCAGGGCGCGGCGGTCGAACAGCTCGGCGAACGCGGCCGAGGCCGCGCTCACCGCCCGGCGTCCGCGCCCGCGTCGGCGGACGGTCGCGGCGGCAGTCGACGGAGCATCCGCAGCATCGTGCCGATCTGTTCCTTCAGCTCGTGGCGGCTCGCGATGCGATCGATGATGCCGTGCTCGAGCAGGAACTCGGCCCGCTGGAAGCCCTTGGGCAGCTCCTGGCCGATGGTCTGCTGGATCACGCGGGGGCCCGCGAAGCCCACCAGCGCCTTGGGCTCGGCGAGGATGACGTCGCCCAAGGTCGCGAAGCTGGCGGCCACTCCACCGGTGGTCGGGTGCAGCACGACCGAGATGTACGGCAGCCGTTGCTCGCGCAGCCGCGCGCGCGCGGCCGAGGTCTTGGCCATCTGCATCAGCGACAGCACGCCCTCTTGCATGCGCGCGCCGCCGGAGGCGGAGAACACCACCGCGGGGCGCGACAGCTCGAGCGCGCGCTCGAACACGCGGGTGACCTTCTCGCCGACCACCGAGCCCATCGAGCCGCCCATGAACTCGAACGCGAAGAAGCCCGCCGACACCGGCACGCCGTCGATCTCACCGACGCCAGAGCGAAACGCCTCGGTCGAGCCCGAGCCGCGCACGGCCTTGTCGATGCGATCTTTGTAGTGCTGCGAGTCGAAGAACCCCAGCGGATCACCCGAGCGCAGCTCGGTGTCGTGCTCGACCCAGGTGCCGGCATCGACCGTGGTCGCAATGCGCTCGGCGGTCGGCATGGTGCCGTGGTGTCCGCACACCGGACACACCCGCAGGTTCTGGATCAGCTCGTCGGTGTACGTGATCTCGCCGCACGACTCGCACTTGGACCATAGGCCCTTGGGAATCGAGACCTTGGTCTGGGTCGAGTCCTTGTCGAGGGCTTCTTTCTTGCGACGCCACCAGGCCATGGGCAAACGGGCCCACCTTCTACCGCACAACGCGGCGGTTTTCACCCGCGCGCGCCGCCTGCGGCGCGGCGATTGCCCGCTTGCCCTGCGAACGCCGCCTTGCTACGGGAATCGCCATGTCCGCCCCGGGCGATCCACCTCGAGGGTCCGGCGACCCGGCTGCCGGGCCGCTGACCTACCGCGACGCGGGCGTCGACATCGACGCCGGCAACCATGCGGTCGAACGCATCAAGCGCCTGGTCGCGGGCACGCGTCGGCCCGAGCAGCTGTCCGATCTCGGCGGCTTCGCGGGGCTGATGGGCCTGCCGCGGGGCATGACCGAGCCGGTGTTGGTGTCGTGCACCGACGGCGTCGGCACCAAGCTGCTGGTCTCGATCGCCCTCGATCGCCACGACACGGTCGGCATCGATCTGGTCGCGATGAACGTGAACGATCTGCTGGTCACCGGCGCCGAGCCGCTGTTCGTGCTCGACTACATCGCGGTCGGCAAGCTGGTGCCGACCCAGGTCGAGGCGCTGGTGGCTGGCATCGTCGAGGGCTGCAAGCAGTCGGGCGCCGCATTGCTGGGCGGCGAGACCGCCGAGCTGCCGGGCCTGTATGCACCCGGTCACTACGATCTCGCCGCGTTCGCGGTCGGCGTGGTCGATCGCGCCAAGCTGCTGGGCCCGCAGCGGGTCGTCGCCGGCGACGTCGTGATCGCGCTGCGCTCGAGCGGGCTGCACAGCAACGGCTACTCGCTGGCCCGCCGCGCGCTGCTCGAGGTCGGCAAGCTCGGCTTCGACGACGCCCTGCCCTTCGGCGACGGCGAGCTCGTCGGCGAGGTGATGCTGCGGCCGACCGTCATCTATGCCAAGGCCTTCGCGGCCCTGCGCGCGCTCGCGGGCGCGCCGCTGCACGCGGCCGCACACATCACCGGCGGTGGGCTGATCGAGAACCCGCCGCGCGCGCTGCCGGCCGGGCTGGCGCAGCGGCTCGACTTGGCCGAGCTGCCGCCGCCGCCGGTGTTCCGGGCGATCGCGGCCCAGGGGGTGGCGCCGGCCGAGATGCAGCGCACCTTCAACTGTGGCGTGGGCATGCTGCTCTACGTGGCCCGCGAGGGCGTCGACGCGGTGCTGGCGTGCCTGCGCGAGGGCGGTCAGCCCGGCGTGGTGGTCGGCGAGGTCGTGCCGCACCGCGCGGGGGCGCCCGAGGTCGAGCTGACCAACCTGCGATTTTGAAGTGACGCCCGCTTGAGCAACACCACCAACCACTACGATCTGATCGTGATCGGCTCCGACATCGCGGGGCTGGTCGCGGCGGCGTTGGTGGCCCGTCGCGGCAAGCGGGTGCTGGTGCTGCCGCACGGCAGCGCCGAGGGGGTGTACCGGCTGCAGGGGCGCGTCTACGGCCTCGAGACCGCGCCGGTGGTGCACGCCAACACGCCGCCGTGCGAGCGCGTGTTCACCGAGCTGGGGCTGGCCCAGCAGGTGCGACGGCTGGCGACGCCGCACGACGGGCTCGCGCACTGCGTGCTGCCGCACGCGCGGCTCGATCTCGAGGCTGGCGAGCGCAACCTCGAGCACGAGCTGTCGCGGGTGTGGCCCGGCGACGAGGCCAGCGCCGCGTGGGATCTGCGACGGCGGTGGACCGACGCCACCGAGGCCGTGCTCGAGGAGCTGCTGGCGAGCGAGCACGCGCTGTCGGCCGATGGCTTCTGGGGACGCCGCTTCCTCGCGCGGGTCGCCGCCCAGCTGCCGCCACCGTCGACCGACGAGTGCGAGGGCGTGAGTGTCGATCACGAGCTGCGCGCGTTGGCGGCGTCGGTGGTGCCGTGGCTGTCGAACCTGACGCCAGCGCAGCTGGGCAAGGCGGCGGCGCTGCGGCTGGGCCGGCTGTGGTCGGTCGGGCCCGAGGATCTGCCGCAGGGCGATCGCAAGCTGCGCGAGCTACTCCTGCAGCGCATCGAGCTGCACTCGGGCGAGGTCAAGCGCGAGCTGCGGGTCGCGGAGATCCTGATGAAGCGCGGCAAGATCGTCGGCGTGAGCCTGCTGGGCAAGCGCGACCGCTACGGCTGCGATCACCTCATCGTCGCCACCGATCCGCAGACGTTGCTCGACAAGCACATGCTCGCCGATGCGGCGCCGCGCGCTCTGACACAGGGCCTGGCCGCGATCGCACCGGCGAGCTACCGCTTCGTGATGTACCTCGAGGTTGCCGAGCGCGGCATCACGCCGGCCCTGGGCGCGCTGGCGGTGTGCTGCCCGCTGCCCGACGACACCCCGCACGACGAGGCCTACGTGCCCGACCGCGCGCACGGGGTCGGACACATCTACCTGCGCGTCGAGCCCGGTCTCGCGGAGGACACGCGCCGCATCGCGATCACCCGCATCATGGGGGTCGACGAAGCGCTCGGCGATCAGCGCGAGCGGATCCTCGACGAGCTCGACGAGCGCGGTGTGCTGCCGTTCGTGCGGCCGTGGATCAAGCTGTGCCACTCGCCCCACGACGGCATCGAGGCCCAGGACGGCCGCGGCCACGCACTGGACGACTACGGCCCCGGCAGCGCGATGAACCTGCCGATGACGCCGCTGTACTTCAGCGACGGTGAGCCGCTGCTCGGCGTCGGCCTGCTGCCGACCGAGTCGGGCATCCGCGGGCTGCACTTCGCCTGTCGCGCCAACCTACCGGGGCTCGGCGTCGAGGGCGAGTTCGCCGCCGGCTCGGCGGCCGCGGGCCTGGTCGCGAGCCCGGCCCGCTCGCCGCTGTCGCGCTCGTCGCTGCTGAGCAAGGCGTAGGCGCCCCCCGAAACCCCGCGAATTCGCGGTCGCAGCGGGGTTTTGACGCGCTCGGAAATCCGCCGGCGCGCGCCGGCCAATTGCCGGCGCGAAGGGGCAACACCACCATGGATCATTCGCAGCGCAACTCCACCGCGCGGGCGACCGCGCTGCTCGGCACGTGGGTCATCGCGGCCGCCTGCGCGTCGTCGCGTGACGGCGGCGGCGACACGACGGTCGGCCAGCTCACCGGCATCACCGGCGTGACGACCGACGCCGGCACCTCGAGCACGGGCCCGATCGACGCCAGCAGCGACGACACCGGCACCACCAGCGGCGTCGCCGAGTCCAGCAGCTCGGACGACGGCGGTCCGCCGACGATCAAGCTCGACGTCGGCGTGGGCGACTCGGGCGATCTGGGCTGCCCCGACGACGACATCTGCTGCGTGCTGCCGGGCGAGCTGCCGCCGCACGCGGTGCTCGACGACTTCATCGCCGCCTACCCGCTGGCCCAGATGCCGCAGGACCTCGCGATGATGCAGAGCTTCGTGCCCGCGCTGCCCGACGTGCAGATGGCGTGGTCGGCCCTCAACACCGGCGACGAGCTGGTCGACATCGACAACGGCGGCCTGGTCGAGGCCAACCTCGAGACCGGCCGCACGTACGCCCACAACGCCGCGCTCGCGGCCGTGCCCGCCGACGCGACCATCATCGACGTCCGCGAGGATGCGCCCGTCATCGCCGATCTCGGCGGCCCCGGCAGCTGCGTCGGCGTCGGCTGGGCGTGGGGATCGATCTTGTTCGAGGCCATCGACGCATCGATCGACGAGGTCGTGTACCTCTACGTCGGCTACTGCTCGAGCGACGGCGACTCGGAGAACTTCTTCTACTCGAACGAGGCCGCGCAGGTCTGCGCACCACCGGCGTGAGGCGGGCGCGCGGGACTCAGCCCCGATCGCGCCGCCGCCATAGCTCGTATCACCCACTCGAATCGGCGCCGAACTGCTCGACCTCGGCGCAGAAGCCCTCGTCGAGGTCGCTCTGGCCCACGCACCTCGCACCGTCCATGTTCTGCTCCGTACCGCAGTCGGCGTCGTCATCGCACGGCGCGACGCAGTGACCGATTCCGCCGAGCTGCATGCACTCGAGCCCCGGCACCACGCAGTCCGAGTCCGTCGAGCAGCCGCCGTGAACGCAGTGGCCGGCGCCGCCCGACACCACGCAGGTCCAGTTGTGCGGATAGTTGGAGCTGGGGCACGAGATGGTCGGGAGCGAACCCGGATGCTGGGTCCCCTCGCAGCAGTCGGCCGCCACACTGCACGGCTGGTCGAACTCGCACGCCACCGGATCTGGTTCATAGCCCGTCATCGTCGACGACCCGCTTGCGCCGGTCGTCGATCCAGTCCCGCCACCGCTGCCCGATGAGCCCCCGCCGCCGCATCCGACCAGCGTCAACACGAGCACGCCAGAGAACAGCAGGCCCGCGAGCAGGCGAAACCCAAAGCCCGGCCCGGGACCTGGCCCCGCAGCGAGCCCAGCGCCCACCGCACAACCGCGCCCACCCGCCCGCCGAGACTCTGGTGTCACTCGATTCCGCAGTCGCATTCGTCCTGTACCCCTCCGGCGTTACCGCATACCCAGCGCGATCCCTCGACGCCGAGCGCGTCCAACTTCGCGTTGACCTCCTGCTCCGGAAGTTTTGGGTTCCACATGATTCTCACGTCGTCGAGCGGCGGGGCACCGTTGCTCGCGAGGGCATCGAGCACCTGCGTCGACACCAGTGCCTCGTTGCCGCGAATCTTCAGGCTGCCTACGCTGGCGAGATTCACGAGTCCGCCCACGTCGACGAGGCTGTCGTTTCCACTGAGCTGGATACCAAGGCCGCTGCAGTGGCCGAGGTTGAAGAGCTTGATCGATTCGACCGACTCGAGATGGATCTCCTCGAGCGCGTCGTTATGCGAGATGTCGAGCGTGGCGATTTTCTCGATATTCTCGAATCCCTCGATCGTACGGAGACTTGGATTGGAATTCACGGCCAGGTTCTGGAGCTCCGTCAGCTGAGTAAGCCCCTTGGTCGTCTCGAGCCACGCATTGCCATCGATTGAAACACCGAAGTCCGCAATCTCGAGACAGCTGAGGAATGCAAGATCTGGTTGCTGCCGAACACCCATGCTGACAAGGACTGCGCCGGTGACGTGCTGAATGTCGGAGAGCGACGCGAGATCCGTGTCCTCGAGAACGTACAAGTCCCCTTCGTGTACACGACTGCAACCTTCGACTTCTCCCGTCGACGTTCCGACGCCGTCTTCGGCGCAGCCGCCGGCAGTCGGCATCGCGGCAGCGAATGCCGCTGCAAGCAAGCTGCTACGTTCCCTCATTGTACACTCCCATCTCGTCCGCGATGTCGTCGAAGCGGACGCTGTACCCCGCCATGCCGGACGCCGACCCCGTCCCGCCGCCGCTGCCCGATGGGCCCCCGCCGCCGCATGCGACCAGCGCGAGCACGGGCACCCCACCCAACAGCAGGCCGGGGAGCAGGCGACACCCAAGGCCCGGCCCGGGACCTGGTCCAGCAGCGAGCCCAGCGCCCACCGCACAACCGCGCCCACCCGCCCGCCGAGACTCTGGTGTCACTCGATTCCGCAGTCGCATTCGTCCTGTACCCCTCCGGCGTTACCGCATACCCAGCGCGATCCCTCGACGCCGAGCGCGTCCAACTTCGCGTTGACCTCCTGCTCCGGAAGTTTTGGGTTCCACATGATTCTCACGTCGTCGAGCGGCGGGGCACCGTTGCTCGCGAGGGCATCGAGCACCTGCGTCGACACCAGTGCCTCGTTGCCGCGAATCATGAGGTCGCCCACGCTCGCCAGACTCGCGAAGCCACCTACTTCGGCGAGACTATCGTTGCCTGCGAGAAAGGTCCCCGGCCCCATGCAGTAGCCGATGTTGAGTCGCTCGATCGACTCGAGCGATTCGAGATGGACTTCCTGAAGTGCGTCGTTCATCGATACGTCAAGAAGGTCGATCTTGTCGATCTGCTCGAATCCGGCGAACACGCGCAACCTCGGATTCTCGGCAACGACGAGCTTCGAAAGCGCTGTCAACCGTGGGAGCCCTTCGGTCGTTTCGAGATAATTGTTCGCTTTGACGATGAGCCCAAGACCAATCGTCTCGACGCAGTTCAAGAACGAAAGGTCTTTCTGTTCGACTGTTCCGAGTCGGATATGGAGATTGCCGGTCACGTGGCTCAGATCTGAAAACGAAGTCAGGTCAGAATCCTCTAGGATGTAGAGATCCCCCTCGTGCACGCGGCCGCAGTCGCTCGTTCCGTCGGCCTGGGTCGGAATGCCATCGTCCGCACAGGCTCCACCGAAGAGTATCGCGAGTGACAGTCCGCCGCCCCATGCGTCACGATTCCTCATTGTACACCCCCATCTCATCGGCGATAGCATCGAAACGCGTGACGTACACAGCCATACCAGATGCCTCATCGAGGAGCGCCTCACGCAGACTCGGCCACACCTCGAAGTAGCCCCAAGGGTACTCGGCTTGAACGAACGCCATGAACTCTAGTACTTCCGCAAGCTCGGGTTGCGGCGAGTCTTGCCGGGTGAGGAAGCGCCACCAGAAGCGCATCCAGTCGATCTCGCTGCTCACCTCCCGGTCCAGCGTGGCGACCTGCAGCGGTGTGGCCCAGTCGAGGTCGTCGTAGCCATCGTTGTCGATGTCGCCGACCGCCAGCGATGCACCGAAGAGATCGTCGCAGCTCGCCACGCCGAGGATGCCTGAAGTGTCGCGGGTCCACGTGGTGAGGGCCGTGCCCGACAACAGCACGTAGATGGCTCCCTTGCCGCAGTTGGTCTCGGGCGAGGACACCACGATGTCGACGACGTCGTCGCCGTTGAAGTCGCCCGGCAGAACCACCCCGGATGGATCGATGATCGACGCCTGCGCCGGCGTGGACGTGGCAAACACTACGAGCGTCGGTGCCACGACCAGCAGCGCCGACGTCGCGGCCGCGCGAGGGCGAGCACGCCGCGGTGGAATCCAGCGTGGCATGACTATTCGGCCTCTCCGGTCAGGCGCTCGAGGCGGGCTTCGTAGTCGCGATGCAGCGCGCGACCCGAGGCCGTCGCGAAAAGCTCGCCGCGCAGCGCGGTGAGCGTGGCCTGCGCGACGCCGCGCTGCGCGGGGTCGTCGCTGCGCTCGAGATCGGCGAGTGCTGCGTCGAGGTCGCGTCGGAGTTCTCGCACGCGGGTGCTGGGCGCGAGCGCGTCCCAGCGCTGCGTGAGCAGATCCTCGCCGGATTCGTGCTCGGCCCGGTGGGCACCGGGGTGCTGCGAAGGATCGAGCACGACGGCACGCGAACCGATGTCCGAACCGGGGCTCGACGGCGTCGATGCGCCCGCATTCCGAGTGGCGGTGGGGCCCGCAACGGTGGCGGGACTGCTGTCCGTGCCCGAAGCGGGCGTGCGCGCGGTGAGCCCAGCGGAAGGTGCCGACGTCGGGGCGACGGCGCGACACCATACGAGCACTGCGATGACGCAGAAGGCCGCCGCAATCGCGATTGCACGGCCGCTCACCGCAAGCTCCGGATCGGCGCGCAACGGCAACTGCGCGGCGAGTCAGCGGCGAGGATGGGGGAACGCGTCGTCGCACCAGACGCTAGTCTTTGCTGAGCTGACCTGAACTGAACTGAACTGAACTGAACTCGGCCGAACTCTGGCCGATCCTTCGATCGTTCGTCTTTCCGCCGATGCTCATCGTCTTCCCGACGATTTCACCGTACGGGCCAGGTGCACGTTCGTCAACGACGAAATCATCGAATCGGAAGATCGCGACACCTGTGACTGCAGCAGGTAACTGCGGAGTGTGCCGAATGGTCGCATGCATCGCGACTATCGCGGAACCCGATCGCGCCGCCGCCATAGCTCGAGCTTGCCCATGCGCACCGCCGGATCCCGCACGTAGTGCGCCTTCAGGAACGCCCGCAGCGCGGTGAACTCCCGCTGCGGCACGGTCGAGCCCAGCACCACGACCGCGGGCGGATCCTGCTCGAACTCTTCGACGAGCTGCCGCGGATACTCGCCGTCGACGAAGCGCAGCCGCGAGGCGGGCAGCCGCCAGGTGTCGTCGTTGGGTGGCTCGATGAGGCCGAGCGACTTGTAGATCCGCGTGGCCGCGCGGGCGTCGACCAGCGCGTACAGATCCCACAGGTGCCAACCCCACACCCAGATGCGATCGCCGGGCTGCAGGACGCCGGTCAGGTGCGCCGCGATCGCCCGCGCGCCGGCGTCGTGGGTGCGAGCGCGATCGAACCGCGTCGCGCGATCGATCTCGAACTGCCGCACGAGCAAGGCCACGAGCGGCAGCCACAACGCGACGCGGGCCGGCCACGACAGCCGCAGACGCGCACCGAAGAGGCCCCACGGCGCCGCAGTCAGTAGCGCGGCCGCGGGGGCCGCCGCGAGGAAGTAGCCCTTGTAGAAGCGCAGGCCGATCCACGCCTGGGCGATCGTCACGAGCAACCAGATCGCCAGCGGCCACGCGACGCGGCGCGACGCGACGTCGCGCGGGACCACGATCGCGAACGCGGCCGGCACCAGCGGCCACGCCAGGAAGAACACCGTCGCCAGCGCGCCCTCGATCGGCCACGGCCACGCGTGCGCACGGCCACCGGCGCCGACGTACGAGAGGCCCCAGCGATTGAGCGGGTACGATCGCAGTAGCGTGCCGAGCTCGCCGTGCGCGGCGTAGTGCAGCGCCAGCGGCACGTGCACGAGCACCGCGCCGAGCAGCAGCCACGCCACCATCGCGGCGCTCTCCCGTCGCGTGCGCGCCCACAGCCCCGGCGCGCACGACAGCGCCAACGCCAGCCACACCGCGCCGCTCGGTTGCTTCACCATCGCGGCCGCGCCGGCGAGCGCACCCGCGACGACCAGGCCGATCGCGCGCCCAGGCCCCTGCCCGCGCGCGGCCGCCAGCGCCCAGCCGAAGGCGAGGATCTGCGGCAGCTGGGCCCACGTGACGTAGTTGGCGTCCATGCTGTCGAGGTTGGCGTCGACCACCGCCAGCGACGCGCACGCGACCACGGCCGGCAGGCGACCGAGCTCGCGCCACGCGACGACGGCCAGCGCGAGCTGCCCGAGCAGCGCCCACAGGTTGGCCCACACCTGCAGCCGCGCGATGTCGGTGGCGCGCTCGCCCGCCAGCGCCCACGCCAGGTAGAACGAGCCCGGCGCCTTGAGCTCGACGTCGGCGACGTACGGCAGCTCGCCGTCGCGCAGCACCATCGCGTTGTAGAGAATGCCGCCGACGTCGTGCGACGCGAACCCGCCCTGCGTGAAGCCGGGCGCGCGCAGCCACGCCGACGCCACCAGCACCGCCAGCACCGCCAGCACCGTGCCCCAGCGTGCCGCGGCGGCGCGCAGCGATGTCGAGCGCGCGTCCATCAGAAGTTGTGCTGGAACAGCAGGTTGAAGCTGACCGGCGGCAGCAGCCGGGTGGCATCGGGCACGCCCTGCACCTGCCCGAGGTAGTCGGGCAGCACGCGGCCCTGGCAGGTCTCGCCGCGGTAGCGCACCAGCGGCACCGCGACCTCGAGCCGCACCAGCTGCGGTGTCACGCCGAGGATCGAGAAGTAGCCCATCAGCGCGTAGCCGACGGTGCCGTACCACGAGCGCGCGCCGAACCAGCCGCCGAGGCGATCGCAGCGCGACGCCGACGCGGTGCCGGCGAACAGCACCCCGCCCAAGCTGCGCAGCCAGGCGAGGTGCGCGAGGTTGAGGTGCAGATCGTTGACGTACACGTGGCGGTACTCGGCCTGGGCCAGGAACACGCCGCGACCGAAGGCCTCGTCGGCGCCGTAGCCCTGCAGGCCGCCGATGCCACCCACGCGGGCGAGCGCGCGGAACTCCGAGGCGCCGCGGATCGGGTTGACGATCTCGGCGAAGAGACTGGTCGCGATGACGTGATCCTTGGCCAGCCGCCACAGCTGGATCCACGCCGCGTCGATGGTGATGTCGTGGCGATCGTCGTGGGGCGCGTCGGTGCGGATGGTGTGGCGCGCCGAGCTGGTCAGCGACAGCCAGCGGCCGCGCTCGGGCCACCACGCGAAGCCGCGGGTGTCGTCGATGAGGCCGACGGTCTCGGTCACCCGCACACCGCCGCGCGGATCGAGCGAGCGACCGTTGAGCAGCGACACCGACTCGTACAGCCGCACCCGCGCGCGCCGGCGCTGGCGGTTGACCTTGCGTCCGAACCACAGGTTGGTGCCGAGCCCGACCGCGATGTCGGTCTCGCGATCGCGGGCGATCTGTACGTGGCCGGTGCGTCGCAGGTCGCGGCGCAGGCTGCTCTCGAAGCTGGCGAAGCCGGTCACGGCGTTGAAGCGCGCGGTCGCGGTGCGGGCCGAGAGGAACTCGGAGGCCGCGATCGACAGGCCCACGCCGGTGTACAGGAAGCGAAACCGCGGCGGGTGGCGGTCGTCGAACAGCGGGTCGACGTTGGCCTTGGGCATCGGCGTCTGCACCGTGCGGCTGCGGGGATCGAGCCGGGCCGAGCGCACGCGGGCGGCGGTGTCCAGTTCGAACACGTGGGTGCCACGCGTGGGCTCGCGCGCCAGCGCGGCGACCGAGTCGCGCGCATCGCCGGCGTCGCCGAGTTCGCCGTTCCACGACAGGAAGTGCTGCTTGCCGCCGACCTCGGTCACCAGCAGCTGCACCGGCTCGACCAGCGGTTGCGCGGACAGCTTGCGCACCTCGATGCGGTGGTGGTGGCTGCCGTCGGGATTGCGCCGCGAGTCGAACCCCACGATCGCGTAGTCGACCGCGGGGTACGGCCCCAGCCACTGCGCGAAGAACCACCCCAGATCGCGACCAAAGGCCCGCTCGGCAACCCGCTGGGGATCGCGCGACGGGTACGCGAGCAGCTCGAGCCAGAACCGATCGAGGCCCTCGGGGCCGATCAGATCGCCCAGCTTCTCGTGGATGCGGCGGCCGGTCGGCAGCGCGTGGGCGAACCACAGCGGGTGGTTGCGCAGCGGCATCTCGTCCTCGACGCCGCGGAAGTACGCCGACGAGAAGCTGGCCTGCTGCGTGTACAAGAAGCGATCGACCGCCGGCACGAAGGTCAGGCGGCTGAGCATGTCGTGGGCGAACTCGTCGCGGGCGTCGCGTTGCGTCCGCCACAGCTGCAGGAGCGCGAAGCCGGCCCCACTCGACAGCCACAGCGCGCGCGAGCTGGGCTGCACGCCGTCGAACTCGGCCTCGGCCAGCACGTCGGCGAGCCCGCGGCCGATCGCGTCCTCGTGGAAGCGACGGAAGCGCTTGGCGGGGAACAGCTCGAAGGCCTCGTCGCTGATCATCACGGCGCCAGGATGGGCCTGCGCGACCGCAGCGCGCAGCGGCCCCTGCACCACCGTGATGCGCCGGCCCAGCGCGGGCGGACGATCGAGCGCGTCGAGCAGGTCGATGAGCTCCTCGGCGATCGACAACACGATGCCGGCGACGTCGGAGCGGTACTGGATCCGCGGATCGTCGGGCACCTGCCCGCTCGGCCGCCGCCACGGCGTGAGCACGGTGAGCTCGACGCCCCGGTACCACTCCTGCGTGCGGTGCCAGCGGGGCCCGAAGAAGATGCCCGGGTACGGCGTGCGGCCCTCGCCGGGATCGCTGACCACCACCTCGAAGGCGGTGCGTGGGCTCGATCGACGTGCGGCGGCGGTGTCGTCGACGAAGGCCGCCTCGCGGACGTGCCAGTGCGCCGGCGCGACCACGCGACCGCCCGCCGGCAGGTAGACCCCGCCGACCGCGGGCTCGCTGGGCAGGGGCGCGAGCGCGCCCGAGAGGCTGCAGCGGCCGCGCACGCATCCGAACGGCCAGTAGCGATGCGGCACGTCGATCGCGTAGTCGAGCTCGAACGAGGTGGCACCCGCCGCCAGCGTCACCACCACGTCGCGTCGCGGGCCGGCCCGCGTCAACGAGCGCGCGCCGTCGTGGCCGGTGATCTCGAGCCCGCCGGGATCGAAGGGGCCGTCGACGTAGCTGGCCAGCGCGACCTCGTCGAGGCTGCTCGGCTCACGCGGCATCGACGACGCGAAGTCCAACAGCACCACCGTCTCGCCCGCCGTCGCGGGGCGGTCGAGCACGTAGCGTGCGCGGCCGCGGGCCCACGCCCGCCCGCTGCGCACGCGGGTGCCGTCGGGGCGTCGATCGCCGCCGCGCCAGAATGCGAGCGAAACGTCGACTTCGGCGATGGCGAGGCCGCCGCGTGGCAACGGCGGGGCGGACGCGAGGGTCGCGATCGCGGCGCCGGGCTCCGCCTCCGGGCTCTTCACGGCCCGCGCCGCGTCGGCCGCCAAGGCGCGTGGATCGGCCGCCGCGGTGCGCTGCCCCGGCGACGCCCACAGCAGCCATGCGCACGCCCATGCCACTGCACGCATGACGGCGCTGCGCCGGTGCGCATCGCCTCTCGGGCCGCTCGCGAATGCCACCGGTCGACGACCATCTTGCACGAAGATCGCCTGCCGCCGAAACGACGACGCGCGGCATCCCCGGTGGTTTGACAGTCGGCCCCCAGATCGGGGAGTCTTCCGGCATGCAGCGTTGCCTGGTTCGTGCCTGGCTTGGAGGGCTGGGTTGGGTCGTGCCGTCCGTGGCGTGGGCCGCTCCTCCTGCATTGCCCGAGGGTGATCCCGCCGCCTCGTCGGAGGCCCCGGCCGAGGCCGCTGCGCCGGCGGAGACGGCCACGCCGCCCGATCCGACCCTCGAGGCCGCACCCGCGGATGCGACAGTCGCGGGCGACGCATCGGTCGATGCCGGTGCGACGGTCGACACCAGCAGCTTCGATGCGGACATCTCGGGCGAGGCCGCCGATGCCGCCGACGAGGGCGGCAAGCGCAAGCGCGGCAAGGGCAAAGACGACTCGGTGCGCGCCGACGACCCCGGCATGGTCGAGGGCCGTCGCGAGGGGCTCATGCCGACCAACGGCGGTCCGATCGGCCTCTTCTACACGATGCTGCCCGACGTCGGCGGCAAGTACACCTTCCGCTTCCGGCTCCACACCGACTTCTTCCGCAAGTCGAACTTCATGTACGCCGGCGACACGCACGCGCGCGTGCGCGGTGCGGTGACCATCGGCTTCACGCCGTTCAAGTTCGGCGAGCTGTTCTTTTCGGTGAAGAGCTCGGCCAACCGCAACGAGCGACCGCAGGCCGATCGCCAGGACGCCAAGGCGGTGTTCGCCCTCGGCGACGTCGACTTCGGCATCAAGGCCGCGCACCGCTTCAAGAACGGCATCGGCGTCGGCGGCGTGGTCGGGCTCGGGCTACTCTCGGGCTCCAATCGCCTGCGCACCAGCAATGTCAACTTCTGGTTCGACGGCATGTTCGCGGTCGACCTGCGCTACCTGACCAAGAAGCAGGCGCCGGTCCGCATCTCGACCAACCTCGGCTGGATGCTCGACAAGTCGCTCGATCAAAGCGTGGCCAACTACGCCGCGATCACCGACCCGGTCAGCCGCGAGGTCTCGCGCTTCGCCCTGGGCGGCAACCACAGCCGCCTGCAGATGCGCTACGCGGTCGACTTCCCGGTGCGCCTGGGCAAGAAGCGACAGTTCGGCATCGACCCCATCCTCGAGTGGTCGTGGGACGTGTCGACCCAGCGCGAGCCCGCCTTCGTGCAGCCCAACGTCACGCCGTCGCCGCTCAAGCGCAGCTCGCAGTGGCTCACGGTGGGCATGCGCGCCAACGTCGTCAGCGGCCTTCACATCGACGCCGCGGCGGACATCGGCTTGGTGTCGCCGAACTTCGAGTACGGCCCGCCGACGCCGCCGTGGCAGATCATCCTCGGCCTGGGCTGGACCTTCGATCCGGTGCCGGTGGTGCGCGAGGTCGAGGTCGCCGCCCCGCCGCCGCCGGCCGAGAACCCACCGGCGGTGCTCGAGGGCCGCATCGTCGGCCAGGTGCTCGATCCCAACGGCACGCCGATCCCCGACGCGAAGGTGCTGTTCCCCGGCGTCGCCGCCAACGCGATCCTGACCGACAGCAGCGGCGCCTTCACCAGCTTCCGCTTCCCGGCCGGCCAGGTCGCGGTGCAGGTCGAGGTCAACGGACAGGTCGCCCACGAGGCGACCGCCGAGGTCAAGGACGGCGAGGACACCAGCGTCACGCTGCAGCTCGCCAACGCCGTCGCGCCGGCCACCGGCATCGTGCAGGGCAGCGTCACCGATCAGGGCGGAGCCCCGGTCGCGTTCAGCATGCGCGTCAGCGGCCAGGGCGTCGACGAGTCGTTCAACTCGACCGAGGACGGCCGCATCGCGCTCGAGCTGTTCGAGGGTGAGTACCGCGCGACCATCACCGCGCTGGGCTTCAAGGAGAAGATCATCACCTTCACCGTGCGCGGCAAGGGTGAGATCACCGTGCGCGAGCAGCTGGAGCGCGACGCTCCGGTCGCCACACCCAACGTCAGCGGCAACAAGAGCGGCATCAAGCTCAAGAAGAAGATCCGCTACAACGGCAACGACGTGCACGCCGAGAGCTACGCGATCCTCGACGAGCTCGCGTCGTTCTTGAACGGCCACCCCGAGTTCGAGGCGGTCGAGGTCGGGGTCCACACCGACGACCGCGGTGCCGCACAGCAGCGCACCGACGAGCGTGCCGACGCCGTGAAGGCGTACCTCATCGGCAAGGGCGTCGCCGGTAGTCGCCTGAGCGCGAAGGGCTACGGGGCGAGCAAGCCGGTGGCCGTGAACATGACCGAGCAGGGCCGCGCGAAGAACAACCGCACGGTCTTCTCGGTCAAGAGCTACAAGTAGCGGCAGCGCCGGCACGGACCAGGGGTTCGGACGAGCCCGGGCCGTGCGCCCTCGCGGGCTGCTAGGGCAGCACGCAGACGCCGACGTCCTCGAAGCCCGGCGGTGCGCTGTCGGGGTCGCCGTAGAACGAGGTGCAGACGTCGGGCGACATGCACTGCGGATCGGCGAGGTCGCAGTACGGCGTGCAGCAGTTGACGCTGTCGCAACCGTTGCTGCCGGGGCCGCACCACAGCCCCGGATCGCACGAGTTCTCGCCGTCGTCGGGCGGGCACGCGTCGCCGTCGAGTCCGGCGTTGCCCGAGGCATCGCTGAAGCAGATGAACTGGCCGTTGGGCGTGTCGATGCACGACTGCGTCATCGGGCAGTCCTGCAGCAGCGGGTCGCAGCCGACCAGGCAGATCGGCAGCACACCGTCGTTGTAGATCGCGCACACGTCCCCAGGTCCGCAGTCGCGGTTGTCGCCCTGGCAGAACTGCACGCAGGTGCCCTGCCCGTTCTGATCGGTGTTGAGACAGATGAAGCCGGCGGCGCAGTCGTCGATGCCGCTCACGCCACCGCCCTCGGTGGTGCAGGTGTCGCCCGCGACACCGCGACCGCCGACATCGATGCAGCGGGTCGCGTTCCAGAAGGTCCCGCCGTCGTTCGCCCACGCGCTGCACTTCTGCCCGCGTGGGCAATCTTGCACCCGCGGGTCGCACTCGCTGGCTCCGCCGCCGCCGTCGGGTGGCACCACGAACACCTGCCCGGAGTCGACGCCGCCGCTGCTGTCGACCTCGCCGGTGTCGGACGGGGTGCCGGTCATCGCCGCGGTCGTCGACATCGATCCGCCGCCGCCACCGCTGCTGCCGTCGGCGACGCCGGTCGAGCCGCCCCCGTCGGCGCCGGTGGTGTCGGCATCGCCGACGCTCGGCGCACAGCCGCCGAGCAGCATCGCGGCGATCCACGCCGCGGGGGCGCGCCGGCGGCACGGGCGGGGGAGCGACAGGGTCGACACGGCGAACGGGGGACGAGCGGCCGGCATCTTCGACGAGCATACGCCGCGGGCGCCTACCCGTCGCCGTAGGCGTCGGCGAGCTCGCCGATGGTGCGCATCAGCTCGGGTGGCACCGCCTGGCCGTCGCGGGCGAGCACGCGCAGGGTCTGCTCGTACTCCTGCAGCCCGCGGCCGGGCACCCGCGGGATGCGATCGAGCGCGCCGCGGACGAGCTCGAGGGTCTCCGGCTCGATGATCCAGCCTTGCACGTTGTGGAGCTTGAACAGCCGATCGATCCACACGCCCGACGAGGTCCGGTCGGCCAGCTGTACCAGACAGCGGATGCACGCGTGCGCGGCCGGGTGCGAGACCGGCACCCGCGTGGTCGCGAGCTGGCTCGACAACGCCGCCGCGTAGCGCTCGGCGTCCTTGATCTTGCCGGCCTTGAGCGCCTTGTCGACCAGCTGGCCGATGAGCGACGGAAACCGGGTGTCTTCGCCGGGCGCCAGCGTGCGGCGCAGGTCCTCGTCGTCGGCCGGGCTCGAGGTGTCGAGCCCGAGCACCGCGATGAGCTCGCGACCGATGCGGACGCGGTCGCCGTCCTTGAGCACGGTGCGGCCGTGCAGCCGCTCGCCGTTCAAGAAGGTGCCGTTGCGGCTGCCGAGGTCCTCGACCGCGGTCTCGTCGCGCGACACGTGGAAGCGGGCGTGGGTGCGCGAGACCAGATCGTCGTCGAGCACCAACCAACAGCCCGGCATGCGACCGACGTCGTGCTGCCCCTCGGGTAGCAACACCGTCTTGCCGCCGATCTTGAAGCGGTACCGGGGCATGGCCCTCGGATCAGGATAGCCGTTTTTTCTGGGGGCGCGGGCGGCGGGCGGTCGCCGTCAGCGCACCCGGAAGTCGTCGTCGCCGCGGATCGAGTCCGCGCCGATCACCATGCGCACGACCTGGCCGCGGACGCCGGTACCCCCGCCGCGACCGCCCGCGTCGACCGCGAACGCGACCCCCAGCTCGGGCGCGTTCACGACCCGCACCGGATACGTCATCGCCGTGCTGCCGACCACGATGGGGCTGTTGTACGCGGCGTAGCCGGTGATCTGTGGCGTGGTGAACTGCTCGCGATAGTTGCGGGGGATCCGAGCGCGTCGGAAGTCGGCGAAGCACTCGCTGAAGCCGCCCCCGGGCAGGTCGTTGGGTGAGGCCAGCCCCAGAAGGTCGACCATGTCGATCACCACGCTGCCGTACGGGTTCGAGTAGCGGATCGCCTCCACCGGCGTGCCTTCGAACGACATGCGGTGGTAGTGCGAGCGCTCGTCGAGGGCGCGATCGAGCACGATGCGGCAGGGGTTGGGATCGGTCGGCGAGGCCTCGTCGGCGTTGGGGCAGTCGGGGATGCGCGCGAAGGTGTTGGCCTCGTTGGCGCCGATCGGGCTGCGGCTCGTGAGCAGCGTCGAGACCGTGGCGTCCTCGCGGCACTGCCCGGTGGTCGGATCGGTGATGACGCGATCGGTCAGGAACTCCGAGGAGCTGTCGGGCAGGCCGACCGTGAGCGACTCGCGGACGGCGACCGAGTAGCGCACGAACTCGGCGAAGCAACCCGGGCCCGGCAGCACCGACAGTCGGCAGTTGAAGCTGCCGCCCTCGCACGGCGTGCGGCACAGGCCATCGAAGCAGATGTAGTCGGCGCCGCTGCCGTCCGCTTCGAGGTAGTCGCACGCGCTGTCGTCGGAGCAGCCGCCGGGGGGCTGCTCGAAGCCGTCGGGCAGCACGCACGACAGCCGCGCCTCGCACTCGAAGAAGGGCGCGTCGTCGTCGGCGACCTCGCACACCAACGAGGTGGTGTCGCTGCCGTCGGAGCCCGGCCGGAGGTTGAGCTCGCCGGTCGGCGCTGGGCACGGTGTGTCGCGGGCGTAGGTCACCGGCGGGATGTCCATCGTGCCCAGCGTGAGCTCGGTCTGCGACGCGCTGGTGACGAGGTACTCCCGCCGCGGCGGACCGCAGGGGTCGGTGATGAACGGCGCACAGGCCTTGCGCAGATCGTCGAGGCGCTCGGCGTAGGCCTGCGACGACACGCAGATGCCGGGCGCTCCGCCGGTCGAGGCCGCGTCCCGCAGGCAGCGCTGGCCAGCGCCGCAGTCGTCGTCGGCGGCGCAGCCGAACAGCACCAGCTTGTCACCGGGCAGCACACCCTCGTCGCAGAACGTCGCGCCCTCGTCGACCAGCCGCAGCTGGTAGTGCTCGGGCTCCTTGCTCGGACCGTCGCTGGGCTTGGGCCCGACGTGGCAGGTGCCGCCGCCGTACTCGCTGGGGTCCTCGCACTCGAAGCGCCCGGTGGTGCTCTCGGTGCCGGGGATCACCGGCTCCCAACTGAGCGCCCAGGTCTGCCCGCCGCGCCACTGTCGGTAGTCGCGAACCGCCACGCGCGCGACGTTCTGATCGTAGAACCCCTCGTCGCCGTCGTCGAACCGCGACATCTGATCGACGTTGTTGGGCTTGCCCAGCGCGGTCCAGATCTCCCGCTGCTCGTCGGAGAAGTCGTTGGCTTGGGCGGCGTTCGCCTCGTTGGCGAAGTAGGCGCGATCGATGAGGCGGAAGCTCGGCGCGAGCACGCTGGTGACCTGGTCGCTGGCCGCGGCCGCGCGATCGGGTGCGGCGTTGCTGACCAGCGGGAACACCGAGGGGTCGCCGCTCACGGGATCGGTGACCGGCCACAGCATGTGCGGTCGGATCTCGACGTTGAGCAGCCCGATGGGGTCGATGACGCGGCCGTCGCTCGAGGTCGTGATGGTCGAGGACGCGTCGTCGTACTGCGAGAACACGCCCATGACCGCGCGGCCCAGGCTGGTCACGCCGATCCCGACCACGCCGGCGCGGCCCAGCGGGTTGCGGTCACGCTCGGCGGGGTCGTCCGGGTCGAGCGCGCGAAAGAAGGTCCAGTCGGTGATGGTCTCGCCGACCGGGCCGCGGATGCCGGGCCCCAGGGCGAACGGGCGGCGCGCGGCGGTGCCGGCCTGCGAACCGGGGTCGATGGGATGGCACGCCCGCGACGATGCCTGCGAGGGATCGACCTGGGTGTCGCACTCGGTGCCCAGCGAGGTGCCGTCGAGCTGTCGATCGACGACGTGGGTCGAGCCGTCGCCGGCGACGACGTAGAGGAACTGGTGGATCTCGCCGTCGATGATCATCGGTGGCGTGGGTCGGATGGCACCGATGCCCGCGGGATCCTCGAGCCGGAGCCGTCGCACCGCGTCACCGGGGGCGAAGCCCAGCGGCGCCTGGGTGCCGGCATCCTGCAGCAGCTCGAGCTCGAACACCTCGTCGCTGTTGCTGCCGCCGATGAACAGCGTCGGAAAGGTGACCGCCGAGTCCTCGGCGAGCGCGGTGTCCGACTCGTTGGGCTGCACCAGCGCCAGCGCGACCGGAAACACACCCGCTGGATCGACGCCGGGGCGATCGGGCAGGCCGTCGTCGAACTGCAGCGGACACTCGATCGGACACTCGGGATCGGGGCCGGCATCGACGACCGTCACGTTGCCGTCGGCGTCGGTCACGAACTGCCGGCTCTGCAGCACGCGCTGGGTGTCGAGGCTGATCTCGGCGACCAGCTGACACGACGGGAACGTCACGAACACGCTCGCGGGCGCGTCGGGATCACAGGCCCCGGCACCGCCACCGACGTCGCCGCCACTGGTGCCGGTGTCGCCGCCGCCGGGATCGACGGCCGCGCCGTCGCCGGCCAGCGACAACCCGCGCGGCACGGCGATGAGGTCGCCCGGCGACGCGCCCAGCGGCGTGCCGTCCGAGCGGCGCGGCACCAGCGTCGCGACCAGGCTGCTGGGCGCGGTCTCGGGCTGCAGGCCGACGGCGTAGCGGGCCAGCTCGGGCAGCTCGATCGAGCTGAGGTCGCAGCTGCCGACGTTGGCCGTGACCACGCGACAGCTCTCGGTCTGGGCGATGCGCGTCGGCAGGGTGCCGACCGGCACGAGGTTGTAGCCGGGCGACTCGGGGTCGAGGTCGACCATGCCGTTCACGTCGCAGCGGCGGAACATGCCGACCTCGTTCTTCTCCGAGTTCGTCACGAAGCCGATGAGCTGGTTCTCGCCGTCGTCGTCGCAGCCGCCGATGCCCGAGCCGTCGCACTGGTTGAGCGCCAGCACCTCGACCGCGTCGCCGTCGCGGCGGACGCACGCGAGCGTCACGTCGAGCGGACGATCGAGCACGCGGTTGGGCACGACCACGGTGTTGTTGTTGCGACACGACGCCAGCAACACCAGCGCGGTCGCGAACGACAGTCCGACCCCACGACGGCGAAGCTTGGGGCGTGCGCCCGGCGTGCGCGGCTGCTGCGTCATCGCGAGAACGGCTCCTGCAATCCGATGCGCGCGATCTCGCGGAAGCGCGTGGGACGATCCCGCGCCAGGTCGATCACGCTGATCGAGCTCTCGAGGTTGTTGGCGACGTAGAGCAGCCGCCGCGGGCGATCGATCTCGAGCTCGTAGGGGCCGGTGCCGGCCACGACCGCGTCGACCACCCGGAAGCTCTGCAGGTCGACGATGTAGATCAGCGCCGCACGGAAGCACGACACCAGCGCGTAGCGCTTGCCGTCCTCCTCGTACAGACGCATGCGCGTGGGGTCCTCGCACAGCTCGAGCGGCGGCCCCGAGGGCGTGTCGAACGGCTCACCGCTGTTGCCGACGCGGGTGTTGAGCCGCAGCAGCGCGCCTGGCCCGGTCTGCACCACGAGCAGCTCGTCGCCCGCCGGATCGGCGAACGCGAGATCGCCGAGCACCGGCGAGGTGCTGCTGGCCGACGGATCGAGCCCGCCGGGCAGGATGAGCTGTTGCGAGCGGACCCGCGGCTCGCACGGGATCTTGCCGGCGTCGCCGACCTCGTCGGGCCCCGCGCAGCTGCGCACGGGATCGTCGGGGTCGAGCGCGACGCCCTGCGCGGTGAACGAGACCAGCAGCGGCTGGTAGCGGTGGCTGGCGTAGACCAGCGGGCGACTGCAGCCGAGCGTGATCGAGGGCGCGAGCGCGGGATCGCAGGGCCGCTCGGCGAGCCCGAAGCCGCCGCCGAAGCCCAGCGGGCTGCCGAACAGCTCGGGCGCATCGACGATCGCCGGCCCCATGCTGCCGTCGACGCCGTCGAGCGACACCAGCGACAGCACACCGCCGTCGGCGTGCGCGACGTAGGCGTAGCGCTGCGAGGGCGAGATGATCATGTTGAACGGCTCGCGCTCGAGCTCGGCGAGATCGGGATCGTTGCGCAGGTGGGTCAGCCGGTGCTGGCGGTCGCAGCGAGGATCGGCGTCGCCGCTGTCGGGGTTCGGCGAGCCCTGCCCGCACGCGAACACCGGCGGCTGGTCAGGCTCGCCCTGCACGTCGACCCACGTGAGGCTCGGATCGCCGCGCACGGGCACCCACAGCCGCGGCGCGTCGCAGCCCTTGCGATCGGGTCCGCTGGCGCCGTCCTCACAGGATGCGGTCAGCACGGTCGCGAAGTCCCCGATCGCCACGATGCTGTCTTCGCCGACGCCGACCTCGGTGCCGTCGATGATCCGACGCGGGCCGATGAACGGGGTCTCGTCGCACTCGATGACCTGCGGCAGCAGCGACAGCCGGCGGCACGGCGCCGTCACCGGCGTGCCCGAGCCGACCTCGCCGATGCACCGCGGGTGTGGCCACGCCGTCACGCCCGGCTCGGGTTCGTCGCGGCAGTAGGGATCCGCGGCGTAGGTGCCCGGGGCCGACCACGCGGCGAAGAAGGCGTCGAGGTCGACCGCGAGCACGGTGCCCGAGTTGTACGAGAGGTCGTTGTTGCCGTTGGAGATGAAGAGGTAGCGCGCCGGGGTCTCCGGATCGGCGCGCGGGTCGAGCAGCAGGCCCGAGGGGAAGAAGATCTGATCGCGCGGCGGCGCGAGGCCTTCGTTGGCGGAATCACAGCCGCCGGCGAGCCCTGGCCCGACACCCGCGAGCACGAGTCCCGCGAGCGCGTGCCACCGCGGGCGGAGGTGGCTGCTGAGATCGTGCCGTCGGGGCATCTGCGGCGGCGAAGCTATCACATGCCCGGCGGCTTGCCCTCGCGCGCTGGGACGCTCGGGCGGCGGTTGCGGCCGCCGCCCGTGTCACCAAGGCCCCCTCACGCGCCGTCGGGCTCGACGCGGCCGGCGCCCGCACGTCCGGGCGCGTCGCCCTGCGTCACCGCCGCGAGCTGCGTGAACAGCTCGACCGAGCGTAGCGGCTGCCGCAGGTGCGCGCGCAGCTGTGCCGACACGAGATCCCGCAGGCGTCGCCGCGAGATCGGCGACAGCGGAGCCAGCTCGGCGCCCTGCCCCAGCGCGACCGCGGCCGCCAACACCTCGCCGGGCTCGATCGGCGCGCCGCGGCCGTGCAGCTCGCACAGCGCCCCGCCGCGCGCCGCGTCGAAGGGGATCGCCGCGCCCGCGACCGGATCACCGCACACGCAGCAGGCGTCGAAGCTCGGCGCATGCCCGAGCTGCAGCAGCAACGCGAGCTCGTAGCGGCGCAGCTCGATGGGATCGGGCGCGCCGGTGGCCGGGCCCTGCAGCACCGACGGCACCAGCCGGGTCAGCGTCGCGGCCAGCACCTCGAAGATCTCGGGCTCGGCGTGCTGCTCGTCCAGCAACGCGTCGGTCAGCTCGCACAGGTACGAGACGAACGCGAAGCGATCGAGGTCGCGACCGAGCGCCGCGTGGTCGAGCTCGGGCACGAAGCCGTCGAGTCGCCACAGCGCGGCGCGCCCACGGTGCAGCTCGACGCGACCGAGCGCGCCGGTGCTGAGGCCACCTGCGAAGCGCCGTCGGCTGCGTCGGGCCGAGCGGGCGGCGGCGCGGACCTTGCCGTGGCGCTCGGTCAGCAGCACGACCACGAGGTCGGCTTCGCCCAGCGGGAGCGCGCGCAGCAGCACCGCCCGCTGCGGCTCGTTCATCCCGCGCCCAGCCCCAGCAGCATCTTGGCGAGCCAGAAGTAGAAGAGCAGGCCCATGACGTCGACCGAGGTCGTGACGAACGGACCGGTCGCGATCGCCGGGTCGACGCCGATGCGATCGAGCACCAACGGCGTCGAGGTGCCGACCAGCGCCGCCAGCGTCATCGAGCCCGCGCAGCCGCCCGCCACCGTCAATCCCAGCCGCCACGGCTCGGCCACGTCACTGCCGACCATCACCGCCGCGAGCCCGATGAGCAGGCCGTAGACCAGGCCGAGGCTGGCGCCCAGCGAGACCTCGCGGGTCACCAGTCGACGCACGCGGGCCGACTCGATGAAGCCGACCGCGAGCCCGCGCACCACGATCGTCGAGCTCTGCATGCCGACGTTGCCGCCCATGCCCGCGACCACCGGCATGAAGAACGCCAGCGCCGGCACCTTCGCGAGCGCGGCGTCGAAGCCCGAGAGGCTCGCGGCAGCGACGGTGCCGCCCGCGGCCGCGGCCATCAGCCAGCGCCAGCGCGCGCGCAGGCTCGACCAGAACAGCCGCGCCTCGGCCAGCTCCTCGCCGGCGCCGGCCATCTTGAGGATGTCCTCGGTGGCCTCCTCGCGGATGACGTCGATGACGTCGTCGACCTCGACCACGCCGATCAGCACGTTGTGGGCGTCGACCACCGGCAGCGCGACCAGGTCGTAGCGGCTGACGATGTCGGCGACCTCTTCCTGGTCGGTCTCGGCGCGCACCGACACCACCTCGGCCTGCATGAAGTCGCGGACGCACTCGTGCGGACGGTGCACCACGAACTGGCGGAACGAGCACACCCCGACCAGCTTGCCGCCGTCGTCGACGACGTAGACGTAGTACGCGTGGGTCGGCATCTCGGCGAGGGCCTGCAGCCGCGCCAGCGCCTCGGCGACCGTCTCACCGGGCGGCACGGTGAGGAAGTCGGGCGACATGATGCCGCCGGCGGTGTGCTCGTCGTAGGCGAGCAGCTCCTCGAGCTCGTCGGCGTCGTCGCGATCGAGCCGCGCGAGGATCTGCGCCAGCCGCTCGTCGTCGACGCGGCCGAGGATGTCGACGACATCGTCGGGGTGGAGGTCGTCGAGCAGCGCCGCAGCCTCTTCGGGCGCGAAGTGGGCGACGAGCGTCGCGGCGGCCTCGTAGCGCATCTGCGACAGCACCCGCGGTCGGCGGTCGCCCGGCAGCAGCCGCAGGATTCGCTCCTGCTCGGCGAGCGCGAGGTTGTCGAGCTGCGAGCCCAGCTGGACGTCGTCTTGCCGCGTCAGCGCGCGTCGCAAGCGGCGCTCGTCACCCTCGCGCAGCAGTGCGTGGATCAGATCGGTCGGTGCACGCGAGGACGCCATGACACGAGCGCCCGCCGGTGGGCGTTCCCAGAGGTCGCGCGCCCGAGGGGGCCACGCGCGCGCATGGTACTCGCCCGAGGCGGTCGTCGTCGCCCGCGAGCTGGGCGCCGTGACGACGAAGATCGCCCGCTGGTCGGACGAGTTCTCGGGGGCCGAGCCGTCGCGCGGATCAGCTCTGACCGGGGTGCCCGCCGCCGACCAAGTTGAACGCGGCCAGCACGACCATCGCGACGAACGCCGCCACCACCAACCACAAGAACACGGCCGGTGACGGCATGCGGCCCCGCAGCCGCGCGACCAGGCCGGGCGCGTCCGGGCTGGCCGGTGCCCGCAGGCGCGGCGCCCGGGTCGGCAGCGCGGCCGCGGGCTCGTCGGTCGCGCCGCGGCGACCGGGGCGGCTCGGCATCTTCGGGCTCGCGGCGGCTGCGGTCGCGGCCGGGCCCGACACCGGGCGGCTGCCACGGCGCGCGGCGAGGGCTGCCCGCTCGCGCTCGTACAGCAGGTCGAGCACCACTTGGGGATCGACGCCGACCGCCCGCGCGGCGCAGCGCAGGAAGCCCTTCACGAACACGGGTCCGGGCAGGCCGTCGTAGCGATCGTCCTCGAGCAACTCGAGGCTCGCGCGTGGGATCTTGGTCGCGAGCGCCAGCTGCTCGATGCTCATGCCCCGACGTTTGCGCTGCTCACGGAGAAAACGCCCCGGCATCGGCGCGTCGGCGCAGGGCACTGCATCGTCGTGCGCGTCGCCGGTCGACGGGTCGACGCGCGGACGTCCCGCGACGACACCCGCGACGACTCGAAGACGGCCGGTCTCGGCTTGCATCGCGGGCGAGTGTGGCCCGGGCCCCCCCCTCGGGCAAGGCCCCTGTCGGGTGGACCCGACACCGCGCGATCACGGCGCGTCGTCGGCGCGCGTGCTCGCAGCCAAGACGCCGTCATCCTTGGGTTCTGCCCCTCGCAATCGTTGGCACTGCTGGGCGAGGCAGCTCCGCGGTGCGATCTCGATGCAGCTGTCGAACGCGGTCTCGGCCTCGGTCTCGAGGCCCAGGCGCAGACGGGCAGCGCCCAGCAGCCGGTGTGCGTCCTGGATCGGGCAGCGCGGCGACTCGACGACGGCCTGGGCCTGCTCGATGGCCTGCTCGGGCAATCCCTCATCGAGGTAGACCTGTGCGAGCCGGTAGCGACCGACGCAGTAGTCGGGGTTGAGCAGCACGGCCTGCCGCAGCTCGGCGGTCGCCGACACGAGATCTCCCGCCTCGTAGTAGGCCCAGCCGAGGTTCGACAGCGCCGAGTAGCGATCGGCGTAGAACTTCTCGCCGAGCGCCGCGCGGGCGTGGGTGATCGCCTTGTCGGAGGCATCGAAGTGCAGATCCACCACCGACAACGAGTTGAGCGCGCGGCCGCGGCCGGCGGCGCCGGCCTCGTAGTAGTCGGCCGCGGCCTGGAACGCCTCGCCGGCGCGGCGATGCAGCTCCTGGGCGCGCGAGCGCTGCTGGTTGGCGGCCTCGTCCTCGAGGCACTGCTGCGACTCGACCGCCTCGATCATCGACTTGCCCTCGTTCAGCAGCAAGACGCCGCGCAGGTAGTACGAGTCGGCGTGCTTCGGATCCACGGCGAGCGCGCGCTCGAGCTGCAGCTTGGCGTCCTCGAACATGCCGTTGTGGAACGACGCGACCGCGACGTCGTAGTGCTTGTCGGCCGCGCTCACGCCGTCGCTGGGCTCCTTCGTCTTCGTGCGGCCGGCGCACGCGCCCAGCAGGGACGCCGTCAGCAGCACCACCGCCGCCGGCGCTCGCCACCGGGGCGTCACCGCCGCGGGGGTGCGCGGGGCGGTGGGCGACGGCGAGCGGGGACCAGGTGGGGGGAGCATCGGCGCCAACCTACTGCGGCGGCGGTGGTCGGCCCAAAAATGCCGCGGCGTTGGGGGGCCCGCGTCGGCGCGCCGTCGCCGTCGCCCCCGTCCGAGGTGTGACGTCGGCGTCGCGGTTCGTGCTTCCTCGCGCGTACACCCTCGTGTCTTCGTCTTTGCGATGGCGCGAGGCAGCGGCCGTCGATCGCCCGCGCGATGTCGTCCGCGTGCCGTCACGCGAGCCTGGCGCCTGGGGTGACCGCGTCTGCGACATCTCGACGATGACGCCCAACTCTGCGCCTGCGCGAGGGTGCATCGGCCCATGTTCGCTGCTGGCCGTCGACTTGCGCGCTGGTATGCTGCGCACGTGGCCCCCTCGTACCTCGTGGCGTTGCTCGACGCGCGCCCGAGCGGTCCGCCGCTCGATCCCGCGTGGCTCGGCTCGACGTTCGCGCAGACGCTCTTCGATCGCATCGCCGCCGCCGGTGATGGCGTCCGCCTGCGTGGCTGGTCGGTCGGTGCCGTGGTCGGCAACGAGACCTTCATGCAGGCGCGACCCATCGTGCGCGACGCCAGCGTCGAGCCGGTCGAGGACGTGCTGCGCAACCAAGCGCCCTGCGTGCTGGCGAGCTTCCACGTCGGCACCGCCGACGGCTTCTTCGCCGAGACCCACCCGTCGGTCCGGATGGCCCGCTTCCGCCGCTGGATCGGCGCGCGGGCGGAGACCGAGCTCGAGCCCGAGGCGCGCCGCCGCATCCGCGACGAGATCCCCGACTTCCTGGCCCGCAGCCAGACCGTCAGCAACGACGGCGAGCTGGTGTTCCTGCGCTTCCTCGCCGCGCTGCATGCCGATGGCGCGCTCGGCAACCCGTTCGCGTCGCCCGAGGCGATCCGCCGGGCGCTCCGCACCACCGAGGCGATGGTCGGCAGCGTGCCGCTCAACCTCATGGTCAGCGACGGGCGCACGCTGGGCGTGATCCACCGCGGCGGTACGCTGCTGTCGATCGCCCCGCCCGCGGCCGCGCCCCGCACCACGCGCGGCGACGAAGACGCCCGCCCGCCCCGCTTCAACCTGCTGTGGTTCGATCCCGGCGCGCCCCCCGAGTCGCCCCCGGCGGGCGCCGAGCGGCTGCCCGAGGGCATCTTCACCATCGAGTGCCAGCGCCCGCGTACGCTCGCGCGCGACGACGCCGCGCGTTGACGTTCGGGCACCCATCGCGGCCCCCGGCCCTGGTAGCTTTGTCGCGCCGATGCGCGTTCACGTGCTCCATCACGCGGCCTGCTTCGACGGCGCCGCGAGCTCGGCGATCTTCGGGGCCTTCTACCGCCGCCATCGCGTGCGCGATGCCGAGCTGATCTACATCGCCAAGCAGCACCAGCCCGGCAATCCCTTCGTGGCCTCGGACTTCGCCGCCGATGACACTGCGGTGGTGGACTTCCGCTACACCGCCGAGCCGACGTTGGGCTGGTTCTTCGATCACCATGCGTCGGCGTTCCAGCTGCCGGGCGAGCGCGAGCACTTCGAGGCCCATCGCGCCGCCAACAAGTTCCACGATCCCGCGGCGCCCAGCTGCGCGGGTTTCGTCGCGAAGGTCCTCGCGGAGCGCCACGGCTTCGATCCGCGGCCGCACGCGGAGCTGCTGCAGTGGGCCGAGCTGGTCGACACGGCCGCGTTCCCGGACCCCCACGTGCCGGTCGCGCTCGAGGATCCCGCGCTGCGGCTGATGACCTTCGCCGAGCAGAACCGCAGCCCACGGCTGGCGACGCGCTTCATCGAGGACCTCGCGGCGGTGCCGTTCGAGGCGCTCGCACGCGCCGAGTACGTCGCGCAGACCCTGGCTCCGGTGCTGGCCCGCCACCAGCGCGACATCGCCTTGTTCGCCGAGCGCTGCCGCGAGCACGCCGGCGTGGTCGAGTATGCCCTGCTCGACCAGCCACCGCGCGCCTACAACAAGTTCATCCCCTACTTCCACCACCCCGAGGTGCGTTACGTGGTCGGGCTCTCGGTGGGGCCCGACGCGCGCATCAAGCTCGCGGTCGGCTACAACCCGTGGCTGCCCCGACACGATCGCGAGCACGACATCTCGCGGCTGTGCGAGCGCTTCGGCGGCGGCGGTCACCCGTTCGTGGGTGGCGTCAGCTTCGCGGGCGATGCCGGCGACGAGGCTCTCTCGGCGCAGCGCTGGATCGCCGAGGTCCTGCGCGGTGAGCTGCCGTGAGCGAGCGCGAGCACGCCGGCGCGGCGCTCGTGCAGCTGCGCCGGCGCGTCGACGCCCACTTCGACGCTGCGCTCGCCCGCAGCCCCGAGGCGTTCGCGTGTGCACCGGGCTGCGCCGACTGCTGCGGCGTGCGCTTCGGCGTGTTCGCGATCGAGGCCGATCGCGTGGCTGCGGCACTGCGCGAGTTGGCCACCCACGACAGCGGGTTGCGCGAGCGCGTTCGTCGGCAGGCCAGCGATGCCGCGCACACCGCATGCGCGCTGCTGGTCGATCGCCGCTGTGCGATCTACGAGCAGCGCCCGCTCATCTGCCGCTCCCATGGGCTGCCGGTGCGGGCCCGCGAGCCCGACGGTTCCGCCCGCGTGCAGGTGTGCCCGCTCAACTTCCGCGCTCACGCGCCGCCGCCGGCGTCGGTGCTCGAGCTCGAGGCCGTGAACGCGCCGCTGTCGGTGGCCGCACGCCTGTGGGACGGCGCTGCGCGCCGCGTCGATCTGGCCGCGCTCGCGGCCGCCGACGACGACGAGTGATCGTCGGCGGCGTGGCGACGCGTCAGCCCTTGCCGACGCGGTCCATGAGCGCGCTCAGATCGAGGTGGAAGTTGAGCGTGCGCTCGCGCTTGGGCTCGGCCTCGTCGCGCCGCGGTCCGCCGCGCTTGGGCCCACCACCACCACCACCGCCGCGCTGGCGCTTGTCGTCGCGATCGCGGTCGCCGCCGCGTCGATCGTCGCGTCCGCGCCGCTCGCCGTCACCGCGGGGACGCTCGGCGTCACCCTCACGGCGGGGCGGCTTGCCGGGTCGGCGATCGTCGCGTCGCTCGGGGCGCTCGGGCTTGGGCAGCAGCGCCCGCAGGCTCAGCGAGAAACGCTTGCGCTCGGCGTCGATCTCGATGACGCGTCCCTTCACGACTTGGCCGATGTGCACGACGTCGGCGGGCGACGCGGTGAAGCCGTGGGACAGCTCGCTGATGTGGACGAGGCCCTCGTTCGACAGGCCGACGTCGACGAACGCACCGAAGTTTGCGATGCGGGTGATGACGCCCTCGAGCTCCATGCCGACCGCGAGATCGCCGAAGCTGCGCAGCTTGGGGTCGAAGGCGACGCTCTCGAACGGCGGGCGACCGTCGACGCCGGGCGCCCGCAGCTCGGCCAGCAGGGCGTCCTGCGCGAGCGGTCCGAGCGGCTCGCCGGCGACGCTGGCGTGGCCGAGGTAGCGGGTGCGATCGATGCGGTCCACCAGCGCCGGGTCGGCCAGCAGCTCGGGCACCGTCAGGCCCAGGTCACGGGCCATCTGCGTCACCAGCGGGTAGCGCTCGGGGTGGATCGCGGTCACGTCGAGCGGCTGCTCGCCGCCGTGCACCCGCAGGAACCCGGCGCCCTGCTCGAAGCTCTTGCCCGCGATGCCGGGCACCTCGAACAGCGCCGAGCGGCTGCGCAGCGGACCCTTGGCCTCGCGGTGGGCGACCAGCGCGCGCGACGAGGCGTGGCTGAGCCCAGCGACCCGCGCCAGCAGGTCGGCGCTGGCGGTGTTGACGTCGACGCCCACCGCACACACCGCACTGGTCGCGGCTTGCTCGAGCGCGCCGCGCAGCTCCTCTTGATCGACCTCGTGCTGGAACTGGCCCAGGCCGAGCTTGCGGGCGTCGATCTTCACCAGCTCGCGCAGCGGGTCCTGCACCCGCCGTGCGACGGCGACCGCACGGCGCAAGGGCGGCTCCTCGCGCAGCTCGTCCTTGGTGCTGCGGGCCGCGGCCAGCAGCGCGATCACGTCGGAGTCGACGAACACCACCGGCAGCGCCTGGTGGGTTTCGGTGCCTGCGAGGGTCTCGCGGACCAAGCGCTCGAGCTCCCGCGCGCCGCCGGCATCCGCGATCGCGATCGCGGCCACGCCATGGGCCTCGATCAGCTCGACGAGGCGCGCCTTGGTCTGCGGCACCTGCTGCTTGGGCTGCAGCGGGAACACGGTGTCGTGCTCGAGCACGCCGCCGTTGGCGTCGACGACCGCCACGCGGCAGCCGGGCGCGAAGCCGGGGTCGATGCCCATCACCGGCACGGCGCCGAGCGCCGGTGCGAACAGCAGCGGACGCAGGGCGTCGGCGTAGGCCGCGATCGCGTCGCGATCGGCCCGCTCCTTGAGCGCCCGCCGCACGCCGTTGCGCACCGCCTTGCCGAGGCTGAAGTGCCAGGCCTCCGCGGCGGCGTCGAGCACCTGTCCGCCAGCGTCGTTGTCGAGGATGCCGAGCACTTCGCGGCAGCAGGCCTCGATCTCGGCGGGATCGATCTCGATGTCGATCGACAGCACGCCCTCGCGCTCGCCGCGGTGCAGCGAGAGCAACGTGTGGGCGAGGATGCTCGCGCAGGGCTCGGGCTTGTCGGCGAACTTGGCCCAGCGGGCGGCCTTCTCGCGCTTGTCGTCGGCGATGTGCACGACCAGACGGCCGCGCTCGAGCAACAGCTGGCGCAGGCGCATGCGCAGGGTCGGCCACTCGGCGATGCGCTCGGCGGCGATCGTGCGGGCACCGGCCAGCACGTCGTCGGCGGTCGGCAGGGCCTCGCCGACGCGGGCTGCCGCCCACGCGAACGGATCGCGCAGCAGCTCCTCGGAGGCGGTCTCCTCGGGCTCCTCGGGCTCGTCGGCCCCATCGCCCGCCTCGGCGGGGCCCGCCGCGTCGTCGTCGTCGGCCTGGGCCGCGTCGTCGGCCTGGGCCGCGTCGTCGGCCTGGGCCGCGTCGTCCTCGGCGGCATCGTGGTCGTGGTCGTGGTGGTCGTGCGCGCCGTCGTCGTCCTCGTGCCCACCGCCCACGTGATCGCCGGCATCGGCCTGGGCTGCGCCGTCATCGTCGTGGGGTGCGGCCGTCAGCTCGCCGGGGTCGCCACCGTCGCCGCCGCCGTCGATCTGCGCGCCGTCGTCGGTGCCGGTCGCCGCCGCGGCGTCGCGCTTGCGGCCGCGTCGACGCTTGCGCTTGCGCCCGCCACCTTCGCGGGGGGCTTCGTCGGCGCGTCGGTGCTGGCGCAGCTCGGCCAGGGTCGCGTCGGCCAGTGGGCCGTCGGTGCCGACCTGCAGCAGCGCGCCGGCCAACGGCGCCAGGCCTTGGCCGCGGGCCTTGGCCGCGGGACCGCGCTTGCGCTTGCGCAGCAGCACGCGGACGTCGTCGAGATCGATCGCGTGCACCGCCGCGCGGATCATGGTGTCGAGCGCGGGGTGAAGCGCGCCGCGATCGCGCAGCTCCTGCCGCAGCGACTCGCGCTGGAACTCGAACGCGGCCGCCCGCACGGCGGCGGCCTGGATCCGCTCGAGCTCGCGGACCGCGAGCCCGCCGACCCGATCGGATCGGTGCCAGGCCACGAAGGCCGGCTGCGCGCCCTCGGCGAGCAGCGCGAGCGCGGCCTCCACCGACTCCCTCGGTAGACCCAACGCGAGAGCGATCGGCCCCGAGAGAACGGGGGCCGAGAGGGCGGCACGTACGGCGTCCACGTCCATAAAGGCGCACGACAGTACGGATCGCGAGTGTGTGCGGTCAATAGCGGACTGCCGGCGTCGGCGGGCGACGCTCCGCTGGCGGCCGGGCCCCCTCGAGCGCCGACCCGCACCCGCGAGGTGCCATCGGCCAGCCTCCGCGATGCCCGCAGGGTGCGGCGTCCCTGCTCTGGCGCGTCGACGGGTGTTGACGCGCCGCGAGCCATCGCGTACAAGCCCATTCCACTCGTTGCGGGGTGGAGCAGCCAGGTAGCTCGCCGGGCTCATAACCCGGAGGTCACAGGTTCAAATCCTGTCCCCGCTACTACCACGACGGCCTCGGAGGGCGACCTCCGGGGCCGTTCGCGTTTGGGGGATCGCACGGCGATCCGTTCCGCAGCCGCGTCGCCGCGTCACCCGCCAGGCCCCTGCCCGCGGTTGCGAGGCCCACGGCCGGGGCCGCGTCGCGGCGTCGGGGCGCCGGTCGCCCGCCCGGGCAAAGGGCCCTCGGGGCATCGATGCTAACGTAGACGCGAAGCGCCGCCCTTGACCCCTGCAGGTGCCATCGCCGCGTCGCGGCCGTACGACGCCGAGCTGCTCGCCTTCGGGCGCGAGCGGCTCGAGCGGCTGTGCGGGCGCCTGCGGGTGCGGCATCTCTATCCGGTCGGCGCCGATCCGGCGCTGCTGTTGATGGCGTGGCAAGAGCTCGATCGCCGCCGCGCCGTCGCGAAGGCCGGACGCTCGCGGCGGGGCGATCGGCGGCAGCTGGCGGCGATCCTGGCGGCGTACGTGAAGCGCGATGCGGTCGCCCGCGACATGCGACTGCTGTTCGATCTACCGGCGGCGCGCAGCGAGTCGATCCGGCGGCTGCCGGCGGTGGTCGAGGAGGCCGTGGCGGCGCTGCCCGAGCCGCAGCGCGTGCCCATGCGCGCGCACCTGCGCGACGAGGCCGAGGCCGCGACGCCCGACGTGCGCGCGTGGCGGATCTTCCACGACGCGCTGGTGTCGAGCCTGCTGGCACGGCCCGAGACGATCGCGAGCCTGCACCCGCAGATCGTCGCGCGGCTGGCCTCGCCGCAGCCGCTCGCGCGACGGCACCCGCTGGCGACATTGCTGCTCATCCGTCTGCCGCTGCAGCTGGTGCTGCTGGTGTTCTCGCTGCTGAGCGTCGCGTACCTGGGCGCGTACATGTTCTTCAACGACGCGGTGCTCGGCGCGTTCGTCAGCGGCAAGGTCTCGGGTCTGCTCGAGGGCGAGCTCGAGATGAAGAGCATCCACTGGAACGGGCGGCTCATCCTCGACCTGCTGACCGGCGAGCCCAGCTACGTGGTGGTCGAGGACATCACCGTCTACGAGCCCTACAAGAGCTACGGCGGCGAGCGCCGACCCACCGCCCACGTCGAGCGGGTCGAGGCCACCCTGGTGTTGCACGAGATCATCCCGTGGAACCGGCTGGCGATCCCCGCGATGTTCGAGGTGCCGTGGATGCTGCACTTCGACGAGGTCACGATCCACGGCGACAGCTGGTTCACCGTGCGGGGCTATCGCGACGAGCACGACTCGCGCGGCGAGGTCGCGCTGCTGGGACTGCGCGACGCGTTCCAGCTGGTCGACCAGACCCCCAACGATCGCCGCGGCCTGTCGTTCGCCGTCGACCACGCCTCGCTCGAGCACGTCGACGTCGACGTCGACTACCGCGAGCTGTCCGGCTGGCGCTTCGACGCCGGCTTCGACGCCGGCGAGTTCGGCCTGCGCTTCGTATCGATCCACCCGCTCGGCGGCATGCCGCGCTCGCTGCCGTTCTCGTTCGACCTGCGCACCCAAGGCGGCGGCGGCGAGCTCGTCATCGACGACATCTGGGTGCCGCTGGCGAACTTCGACGGCGTGCACATGTACGCCGGCACCGCGGACGCCGACTACGGTGACGTCCGCTTCGTCGCCGGCGCCGACGCGTCGGGCTCACGCGTCGATGCCGACGGCGTGCTGCGCTACGCGCTGACGCGGATGATCGATCCCGCGACCGAGCCGCTCCCCTACGGCACCGCGGTGGTGTGGGGGCCGGCGCCGGTGGTCGAGCTGCGCGCGGTGACCCGCGAGGCCGGCGGCATCCTGGCCCACACCCTGGCCGAGCTCGAGCTGCCCGAGTCGGCGGCTGACGGCACCGGGGCCGCCGTCATCGCCCGCATCGAAGGGCCCATCTCGGAGCCGGTCTACCACCTCGAGGCCGAGGGGCTGGTGCTCGATCCGCTCGACGAACCCGCGTGGACCGTCGACGACGCGCGGCTCTCGGTGCGGCTGGCCAGCGAGCCCGCGCCCGAGCGCTGGGCGGCGTACTACGAGGGCCCACGACTGGTCGCGACCTTCGACGCCTTCGAGGGCGCCGTGCTCGACGGCGGCGTGCGGCTGCGCGACGGCACGGTCGCGACCGTGGTGCTGCCGGCCAACGAGCGCGATGCGATGCTGCTCGACGCCGACATCGACCTCATCGCGATCAACCCCGCGCAGCTGGTGCCCGACGATGCGTCGCTGGCCGCGACCGCGGCTGGCAGCGCCAACGGCCGGCTCGCGGTGCACGAGCTGCGGCTCGGTCCGGTCGCGGTCGCCGATCCCCGCAGCGACGGCACGCCGGCGCCCGACGAGTTCGGCATGCAGTTCACGCGGCTCGAGTTCGACGAGGTCGCGATCGTGCGCGACCGCGGACCCGCCGACGACGGCGTGCCGCGGCACCTGGGCGTCGACGGCATCCTGACGATCGACGAGCGCGGCGCGATGACGTGGGAGGACCTGCGGCTGACGACCGACGGTGCGACGCTCGCGACCACCGGCGCGCTGGATGGCAGCTGGTCGTCGATGCGCAGCACCTCGCTGCAGCTCGACATCGACGACGGCGCCGCGTTCTCGCGTGCGTTCGGGCTGCCGGTGCTGGTCGACGAGCTGCGCGCGCAGCTCGACCTGTCGGGCCCGCTGTCGGCGCCCAACGGTCGCGACGGCAAGCTGATGGTGCGGCCGCACGAGGGCGCGGTGCTGGGCGATACCCACACGCGGCTGTGGGTCGACCGCGGCGTGCTGCACCTGGCTGGCGACGACGTGCGGGTGCTCGGCGCCCGCGGCAAGCTCGACGTCGCGGTCGAGCTGTTCCAGCGCGGCCAGCCCACCGACGATCCGCGGATCCGGGCCTACGTCGATCTCCAGGGCGTCGACCTCGGTGCGCTGACCGGCGGTGAGATCGAAGGCATGGCCGACGTCGAGGTCGACGTCGGCGACGGCGACGGCAAGTCGGCGCGGCTGTCGGAGCTGCGCGTCGGTGGCACCGCGTCGGTGCCGACGTTGCGCTACGGCGGCACCGCCTACCGCGGGGCCGAGGTCGCGTTTCGTTACGCCGACGACGAGCTCGCGATCGAGCAGATGGTGCTGCCGTTGCACCGTCGCACCGCGCCGTCGATGGGCGGCGCCAGCGAGATCGAGACCGGCCGCATCGTCGCCGACGGCACGGTGCGCCTGCAGGACGACCCCGAGCTCGACCTGCACGTGCTCGCGCGCGGGGTCCCGCTCGAAGTGGTCGCCAGGTTCGTCGACGCCGAGTCGCCGCTGCGGGGACAGATCGGCGCGGGCACCGAGTTCGACGTCGGCGGCACGCTGTCGCGGCCCGCGGTCGAGGGCAAGATCACCCTGGTGGGCCTGTCGGCCTATGGCATCGCGCTCGGCAGCGGCGCGCTCGAGATCGAGAGCGACGACGCGGCCGCGGTGGGCTCGCTGCTGGCCCACCGCGAGGTGTGGGCCAAGGGCGAGCTGTCGACCGGTGAGCGCCGCGGCGGTCGCATCGACTGGTCGATCGACGCGGTGGTCGCGATCGGCAAGCGCACCAAGGCCGGCACCACGCCGCCGATCGCCGCGCAGGTCGACGTCGGCTTCGATCGCATCGCGCTGCCGTTGGTGCTGCGGGCCTCGGGGGTCGATCCCGAGGGATTGCAGGGCGAGCTCGAGGGGCTGTCGGCCCACGTGCTGACCTGCAACGGTCGCGGCGCGATGCTGTCGGACTGTGTCGCGCGGCAGGACCCAAGCGGCGCCCAGAGCCTGGCCGTGACGCTCGGCATGGATCGCGCGTGGGTGCGGGCGCGCTCGCGCTCGGCGGTCGCGCAGCAGCAGCGCGCCAAGGCCAGCAACCCCTGCACGGTCGCGGGCACGCTGTGCGCCGATGGTCTGCAGGCCACCGTCGACGGCGAGCGCCTGCGGCTCGAGCAGCCGCTGCGGCTGCACTCGGCCGAGGGCACCAAGGCCGAGATCGCCGGCAGCTTCGATCTGCAGACGCCGCCGCCGGCCCCACCGGTGGTGGCGGCAGCCGCATGTCGGGCCCCGCCGCCGCCGCCACCCAAGCCCGAGGGGCTCGCGCCCGACGACACCACGGCCCCCGGGCACGCGACCCTGCGCGGGACCATCGCGCTCGGTGCACTGCAGGCGATGCTCAGCCCGCTCGGCATCAACACCGCCAAGGGCTCGCTCGAGGTCGACCTCGCGGTCGACGGGCCGGTGCAGCAGCCTGCGCTGGCCGGCCGCATCGACCTGCGGCGCGGCGGCGAGAGCCTGTGGCTGCAGCCGAGTGGCGTACCCACGCCGCTCGAGTTCACCGAGATCACCCTCGGCATCACGCCGCAGTGGCTGTCGGCCCGCGGCACCCTCGAGGTCTACGGCGAGTCGCTGCAGTTCGGTCAGGTGGCGGGCGAGCGCACCGGCGTCGCGTTCGCGGGCCCCTGCAGCGGTCACTTCGACCTCGCCGCCGAGGGCACGCTCGGCGTGCGCTTGCTGGCCCAGCTGGTCGGCGACGCGGCCGCGGGCGCGCAGGGTGGCATCGACGTGCGCCAGGCGGTCGCCAGCGGCACGCTGTCACCGTTCACGCTCGAGCGCGCCGAGGGCACGCTCGGCTTCTTCGATCACGATCTCTCGCTGGGCGCGTTCGCCGGGCTCGAGTCGGTCACGCTCACCGGTGGCGAGGTCGAGCTGGCGCGCTGTGGCGGCAGCCACGACTGCAGCGCCGCCGACATCCCCGACGGCGCGATCGCGTTGTACGTCGGAGCCCGCGGCGCGCCGGCGCCGAGCCCCGGCCCCAAGGCGATCCGTGCCGAGTTCGGCAGTCGCGGTCGCGCCAGCCTGTGGGGCCGCGCGTACGTCGACGGCACCACCTTCACGCCGCTGCACACCGAGCTCGACGTGCGACTCGACGACGTTGCCTATCGCAACTACGACGCCCGTGGGCGGCCGGTCGCCGAGGCCGAGGTCTCGAGTCCGCTGCTGGCGCTGCGCGGCACCGATCCGATCGTCGTGAAGGGCGACGTCGAGCTGGCCCGCGCGCGCTACGTCAAGGACGCGATCCAGGGCGCCGACATCCTCGCGTTGACCGACAGCGTCGAGCTCGCCGAGGCGCCGCCACCCGACTTCGTGCGCAACCTGCAGTTCGATCTGCACGTCGAGTCCGACGACCCGCTGCGGGTCGAGAACAACATCGCCAGCGGCGTCGAGGCCAACGCCGACGTGGTCGTCAGCGGCACCTACGACGCCCCCGAGTTCGCCGGCCGCATCGACTTCGAGTCGGGCGGACGCGTCGACCTGCCGTTCCTCACCGGCACCTACGAGCTGCAGCGCGGCCGCGTGAACCTGCTGGGCGACATCGACGAGGCCGAGGTCGATCTGTTGGCGTTGCGGCAGGAGCCGATCTACGTCGACGCGCAGCCGCGGCAGCTGCAGCTGCTGTTGGCAGGCACGCTGGCCGAGATCCGCTGGACCTGCCTCACCGACGGCGACACCGGTGCGGCCCAGCAGACCGCACGCTCGTGCTTCGACTACCTCGTGCTCGGCACCGGCGACGTGCAGGTGTCCGAGGCCGACGTGCGCCGCTTCGGCGGAGGCGGCCTCTCCGAGGCCCGCAAGCCGCTGCAGGTCGTCGGGCACGTGACCGAGCTCGACCTCGACGAGCGGGCGGCGAAGGCGGTTCCGCGTGCGCGCGGCTACGTCCCCGACATGCGCCTACGACTGGGGCAGATCGGCCCGGAGCTGCAGGTCTCGACCCCCCGCTCGTGGTTCGACTTCGACTACGGGCGGCTGTCGTTCGGCTGGGACTACACCCGCGGCTATCCCGGCTTTTTCCTGCGCCAGAGCCGTCAGCTGACCGTGCGACTCGAGCTGCTCGAGCCCATCACGCTGGAGTTCAGCCGCCGCATCCGCTCCTACCTCAACCAGCGCGTGGTGTTCGATCCGCTCACGCAGCGCACGGTCGAGCTGCGCTTCGACGTCTCGGTGCCGAGCGCCAAGTGAGCCCCTGCGCGCCCGCGAGGCGCGGCCAAACCGGGTGACAAGAGCGGCGGACCTGTGCGATCCCTTCGGGCGTTCGTGCGCGCGACCACGGCAGTTGTGCTGGCCTGCTGCCTCGCGCTGTGGTCGGCGTGGGCCCGGGCCGAGCCGGCCGAGCCGACACCGCCCCGGCGTGAGGACGGCGGCGTGGTCGAGCGCGGTGACGCCGAGCTCGCGGCGCAGGACGAGATCGATCGACGCGCGCGCGAACAGGAGATCCGTGCGGCCGCCCAGGACGCCGCCGGTGACACCGACGATCCCGCCGGCGACACCGACCCGCCCGCCGGCGACACCGACCCAGCCGATACCGACACCGACGCCGACGATCCCGAGGTCGACGCGGCGGCGGTCACCGACGCGGCTCCGCCGGGCACGGCGCGCGAGCAGACCGACGCCGTGCTCGCGGACGACGGCTCGGCCCCCGGCGCGATCGAGATCGCGGATCCGATGGCACCGGTGGAGGCCGCGCTCGAGGGCCTGCGTGAGCACGGCATCTCGGTGTCGCCGCCGACGCGCACGTCGAACCGCCTGCAGGGCGACGTGCTCAAGACCACCCTTCGCGGGTCGGAGCACGCCTACGTGCTGTTCGTGCTCGAGAACGTCGCGGCCGACGGCTACCTCGTGCTGCTACGGCCGCTCGATCGCGATGTCTACGAGTTGGTGGTGCTGCGGGCGCGCCCCGGGCAAGAGCGTGGGCTCGCGCTCATCGGGGTCGACGACGTCGACATCGAGGGCCAGTTCCGCGGCGGCGAGGGCCCCGACACCATCGGCAAGCTCATCGACGTGCAGGCGGGCTTGCTGCTGCCGATCGAGGTCACCGACACGCTGCGGCAGACCGGCTACCGCGCGACCTTGGTGCCGATCGGTCCTGGCCACGTGCGGCTCGCCGTGCGGCCCGGTCGCGCGATTCGTCGCGTTCGCGTGCACGGTCACACGCCGTTGTTCGAGCGCGAGCTGCGACGGGTGCTGTCACTCGACGCCCGCCCCGGCTCGCTGGCGCCCACGCAGTGCATCGACAAGACGCTCCTGCGCACCCGCGAGCAGCGTCGCAAGCTGCCGCCGCTGTGCCGCGCGGGTGACCTGGTCTGCGAGGCATGGGAGCAGATCGAGCGCACTCGCATCGAGCGCTACCTGTTCGACGAGGGCTACTTGAAGGGCGAGGTCCGCTTCGCGTTCGCGTGCGGCAAGCACCCCGGCGAGGCCGATCTGCACGTCGTGCTCGACAAGCACCACGCCTTTCGCACCAAGAACCCGGTCGTCACCGGTAACCTCGGCACGCCCGAGCAACGCTGGGTGCGGCGGGTGTTCAAGCCGACCTTCGGACCGGTGCTGCCGATCCCCAAACGCATCACCCGCAAGCACGTCGAGGACGCGCGCGCGAAGGTCGAGCACGAGTACGCGGTGCCGCGCGCGGGCCCCAGCGGCCGCGCCCGTCGGGCGCTCGCGCTGCCCTACCCTGGCGTGCGCGTCGAGACCAACTTCGACCGCCTGCGGCGCAGCGACGTCACGACCAATCGCACCATCGAGCTGAAGGTCGACGTCCAGCTCGGCAAGGGCGTCGCGACCGATTTCCTCGGTGAGTCGCGGCTGTCGGAGAACCGCCTGCGTCGACAGCTCCAGCTGTTCGATCGCCGCGAGGCCGCCAATGCCGGCACCGCCTCGCGCGAGGCGGCGAACCTGCGCAGCTACTACCAGGATCGCGGCTTCATGCTCGCCGAGGTCGATGGCGCGTTCCAGGACTTCGGCGGCCTGCACAAGCTGACCTTCAGCATCCAGGAGGGCCCGCGCGTGCGCGTGCGCGCGGTCGACCAGACGACGCGCGGTCGGCTGCTGCCGCAGGTGCAGGCCGACATCGACCGCGAGATCGGTCGCAGCCGCGAGCTTCGCAGCGGCGCGGCGTTCAGCGACGTCGCCGCGCGCAAGCACCTCGCGACCGTGCTCACCGCCTACGCCAAGCGCGGCTACCTCTGCGCTCGCGCCCAGGTCCGCGTCGGCTTCTGGAAGGGCGCGCTCGACGAAGACGGCCAGTCGGCGGTGCTCGACCTCGGCCAGGTCGGTGAGGACAGCGGCGCCGCGGCGTGGCTGAAGGCCGCCGGCTCCGGGTTGTCGGCCCAGGGGCTCGACGCGCTGATGAAGCAGCGACGCGCGGGCCTGTGGGTGCGCGTCGAGGTCGACGCGGGGCCACGCGTCATCACCTCGGGCCGCGAGCTGGTGCGCCACCTCGAGGTGCAGATCCCCGGCTCGCGCGAGGTCGACGCGCTGCCCGAGACCACCGGCGCCTGGGGGCCGCCGCGGCTGTTCCGCGACGGCCCGCTGCGCCGACGCAACGACGAGAGCGCCGGCCGCATCCCGGTGCGCTTGACGCTCGACCGCGAGGTCGAGCGCGACATCGTGCGGCGCTACCAAGCCAGCGGCTACCCGCTGGGTGACGCGGAGCTGCGGTGGCTCTACACCGATCGCGCCGGCGTGGTGCACCGGCTCGCGAGCGCCGACCGGCTCACCGAGCCCGAGGTCGGGCTGTGCGAGGACCATGCCGCCGACGAGGCAGTCACGGTCGACACCGAGCTCTCGGTGTACGAGGGCCGTCGCGCCCGCTTCGGTACCACGTTGGTGCGCGGCAACTTCAAGACCCGTTACCGGCGGCGCAACGGCAAGCCGGCGGCGCTGGCCCGCGAGATCGAGTGGCACGAGGGCGACGCCTACAGCCGCACGCTGGTCGACCGCACACGCGCAGGCATCGACGGCATGGGCGTGACCGAGAACGTGGCGATCCGCCAGCAGGAGCAGAACTGCACCCTCGACAGCGATCCATCGCGGCCGTGCGTGGTGCACCAGCTCATCAGCGTCACCGAGTCGAAGGACCGTGGCATGGACCTCGAGTGGGGCTTCGGCGGCGCCACGCTCGACCCGCTGTACGCGTTCGTGCGGCCGACCTTCCCCAACATGTGGGGCACCGCGTGGGACCTCGCGTTCGACGCCCACGTCGGCGCCAACCTACCCTCGCTGCGCAAGGCGTTCTGCGCCGGCGAAGACTGCTACGAACGCTCGGCCCGCACCTCGCTGACGCGTCGGCGCATCGGCGGCAGCCCGCTGACCTTCGACATCACCGGTCAGGTGCAGCGCCGCGTCACGCCTGCGCGCGGCCAGATCGACAGCGCACTCGGTCACGTGCGCCTGACCTGGCCGGTGAACCGCAACTGGCAGGTCTACATCGGCTATCTGTTCCAGGCGGCGAACATCTCGAAGGACCTCATCAAGCCGACGCTCGGGGCCGACAGCGGCTGCGGCAGCACCGGCACCGGCAGCTGCCGTCCGCCCAACCGCGGCGAGTCGATCGTGCCCGATCGCACCGGCGCGCTGCAGACCGGCGCGCGCTGGGAGAAGGTCGACAACGCCTTCAACCCCGACGACGGCATCATCGCCACCGCCGACGCGATGTTCGCGTCGCCGTGTCTGGGCGGGCAGGACTGGTGGATGCGCTTCGATTTCGGCTGGGAGCACTTCATCCCGCTGCCGGGGGCCGGCCGCCGCTTCAACTTTCGCTACGCGCTGACCTACGGCCACGAGGTGCCGATCCCGCTCACGCGGACGTGTGGTCGGCAAGGCGGCGCCCGCACGACCAGCGTGCCCGAGGTGTGGCGCTACTTCGGCGGTGGCACCCGCGACCTGGGCCTGCGCGGCATCCTGCCGCAGACCATGCTGCTCGACGTCGAGCAGATCCGTGGCCCGTTCGGCACCCACACCCTGCGGCCGACCGCGGAGGGCGGGCACATCCGCGCGCTCGGGACCGTCGCGCTGCAGTTCGTCAGCGTGCGCAACTTCCTGGGCGGGCGGCTGGCGCACTCGGTGTTCCTCGACTTCGGCGTGCTCACGCCGCACTGGCGGCAGGTGGTCTTCAACCGCGACTTCCGGCGCTCGGTCGGCGTGAACTTCATCAAGTGGGACATCCGCATCGTGACGGTGTCACTGGGCTACGCGGTGCTGGTGCCCAACTGGATCTGGAAGGGCAACGTGCGTGCGGTCGACGACCACAACGGCCGCTTCGTCTTCGACGTCGGCGCGACCTTCTAGTACCTCGACACAGCGATTGTGATGGGTCAGAACGCCGTCATGGCCGCGACTCCGCAAGGCGCCGTGCCGCGGGAATACCGGGCGTATTTCAAGGTGCGGCAACGCAGCGAGGCGCGGTCAGGGCGGTGTTATGGCCCGTCACAATCGCTGTGTCGAGGTACTCGCCGCCGCCGCGGGCTCGCGCGGTCGCGTGGTATGGTCGCCGCCACATGGCCCTGCTGCGCGCGCTCTCGCGATCGATCAAGCACCTGCGCGAGCGGGCCGCGGGGCTCTCACGTCGCGTGGACTTCGAGCTGCCGTGCCAAGGCCTCGGCAGCGAGTACGGCCGCCACGCGGTGTGCCTCGAGCGCATCCGCCCCGGTGCAGTGGTCTACTCGTTCGGACTCGGGCTCGACATCAGCTTCGATCTCGAGCTCATCGATCGCACCGGTGCGATGGTGTTCGGCTTCGATCCCACGCCGCGTTCGATCGCCTACGTGAAGCAACAGGCGCTGCCGGTGGGCTTCGAGCTGCGCGAGTACGGCGTGGGTGATCACGACGGCGTGGTCACCTTCCACGCGCCGGAGAACCCCGAGCACATCTCGCACTCGATGGTCGCGCGCAAGGGCGCGGCGACCCACGAGTTCCCCATCAAGCGGCTGTCGACCATCATGCGCGAGCACGGCCACCGCCGCCTCGACGTGCTCAAGATGGACGTCGAGGGCGCCGAGTACGACGTGCTCGATCAGCTGATTGCACAGAAGCTCGACATCGATCAGCTGCTCATCGAGTTCCATCACCAGCTGCCCGGCATCCCACCGGCCCGCACTGCGCGGGCGCTGCAGGCCCTGCGTGACGGCGGCTGGGGCGTGGTGCACGTGGCCGCGAACCTGCGCGAGTTCTCGCTCGCACGACGGTGATGGTCACTTCTTCGGCGGCGGCGGAGCGCTCTGCACCCGGCCGCTCTCGCGCTCGGCCGCGGTCGCCGGGCGCACGGCCTCGACCCGCACGCCCATCGTGATCTTCTGATCCGCCAGCGGGTGGATGAAGCGCACCGTGACGGTGTCGGCATCGCAGTCGACCACGCGCAGTCGCACGGTCTGCCCGCCGGCGCCGGCCTCGAACTGCGCACCGACCTCGAGCTTGGCCTCGGCCGGGAACTCGCGCCGCGACAGCTGCCGCGTGGGGCCGTCGCCGGCGCGGCCGAAGGCCTCCTCGGGCGGGAACTCGAAGGTCGCCTCGGTGCCGGCCTCCATGCCGACCAGGCGCTTGTCGAGGCCGGGGATCAGCCCCGAGCGGCCCGCGAGGAACGAGATCGGACCGCTGATGTCCGAGTTCTCGATGATCTCTCCGGCCTCGTTCGTGATGTCGTAGCTGAGCGTGACGACGGTGTCGGGCGCGACCTTCATCAGGGCCTGGAGTATCGCACAACCGCCGGGGGCTTGGGGGCGCCCTACTCGGTCACGACCACCGCGCTGCCCTTCGCCGAGCCCGACGGGGCGATCGCGTGCCAGCCCTCGGGCAGCGCCGGCTCGGTGAAGCCGAACAGCCACCGCGCGTCGGCCGGCGAGAGGTTCACGCAGCCGTGACTGCGCTCGATGCCGAAGCCGGCGTGCCAGAACGCGCCGTGCAGCGCCACGCTGCCCTGGAAGTACTGCGTCCATGGCACGTCGTCGATCGAGTACGCCTCCTCTTCGATCGGCTGATCGCGCATCGAGGTGGCGATGTGCTTGATCTGCACCCGGTGCACGCCGACCGGCGTCATGCCCGGCTGCTTGCCGGTCGACACCATCGTCGCGAACACCGGCACGTCGCCCTCGTAGGCCACCAGCGTCTGCTCCGAGAGATCGATGTGCACCCACTTCTCGTCGGCGCCGACCCCGGGCGGTCGCCGCAGCTTGTAGGCCTCGCCGACGGCGTACGCCCGCAGCAACAGCCCGTCGGCGTCCTCGAAGTAGTCCACGGTGCCGATGTGGATCTTGCGGACGAACGGCCACGTGCCGAGGCGCTCGGGCGAGGTGTCGGTCTTGACGAGCACGTCGCTGCCCTCGGCCTCGCGACGCGACAGCGGCATCTCGCGGCGCACGAAGTAGATCGGCAGCGCGTCGGGGCCGTCGAGCACCCGGCCGCGGAACTTGGGCGGCTCCTTCTGGCCGAGCTGGTACTTGCGCGCGTACGAACCCCGGGTGGTGCGCAGGAATCGGCGCTCGCTCTTCACCTCTTCGCCGGCCTTGGTCACGTAGAAGCCGGCATTCATGTACTCCTTCACCACCGCCGGCACCTCCTCGGGCCGCTCGGCGGGCGCGGTCGGCATCGGCGTGCGACCGTGCTCGGCGATCCATGCCTGGCCGGCCGCATCGGCCTGGTCCTGCTCACCGAAGCTCGGCAGGCGGTGGAAGAACGGCGTGCCGTCGGCATTCACGCGCCAGTACTCGTAGGGCAGCACCGACTCGAGCGCCGGCTCGACCACCGTCGCTTGATCCTGCGGTGGCTCGCTGCCGGTCGCGACGCCGGCGGCGAGGCACACCCACCCGCGCGGGTAGACCTTGTGCCAGCCCTGCGAACAACCGCCGCCGAAGCTGCGCTCCGCGTCGACGCGGATCCGCGTGCCGCCGCGCAGCAAGCCGGCGATCGGCGAGGTGAGCTCGGGCCGCGCACGCACGATCACCGCCAGCGACGTGACCAGGCCGTGGCGAGGGAACGCGAGCTCGTCGTCGGGCGACAGCGGCGGCACCGGCACCTGCAGCGGGGGGTAGGCACTGGCGTGGCCGTCGGGATCGGCGATGCGCCACGGCGGGCGATTGGGATCGATCGCCGCGACCGCAGGATCGACCTCGCCGGCGCCATCGGTTGCGGGCACCGCCACGGGCGCGTCGTCGTCGTCGTCGTGCTGGGGCGCCGCGGGGATCGCCGGCTCCGACGCACCGTCCTCGGGCTCGACACGTGCGAGCGTGGTGTCGGCGGGCGACGCATCGGTGCTCGGTCGTGCGAGCTCGTAGCCGACCGCCACCACGCCACCGCCGAGCAGGAAGGCACCACCGATCTCGAGCCATCTCGTGCGCGCGGGGGTCATGGGTTCGGGGGCCCACCCTACTGTCGGCCCCGCGGGCTCGGCAAGCCGATCGCCCGAGCCACCCGCACGCGACCTCGGGGTCCGCGCGCGCGGCGGAACCAAGGAGGCCCGTCCTCGGCACGCGCGACCGTTGCGCGATCGACCGTGCTCGACCATGCTAGGCGGCGAGTTGAGGGTCCGCGCCCGCCGCTTCACCACCCATCGCCGCGCGTGCGTGCGCGCGTCCGCGGTCGCGTGCGCGATCGCATCGTCGCTCGCGACCCTGCACGCGGCCGACGCTGCGCCCGCGGCCGACGCTGCACCCGCGGCCGACGCTGCGCCCGCGGCCGACGCTGCGCCCGCGGCCGACGCTGCACCCGCGGCCGACGCTGCGCCCGCGGCTGGCGCGGGCTCGCCCGCCAGCGCGCCCGCGACCCGGGGCGCATGGCGACGCCCGCCGGTGCCGCCACGCATCGACGGCACCTACCTCGGCGCGGTGGTGTTGGGTGCCGCCACGCTCGCGCGGGTCAACACGCTCGACGCCGGTCCGAGCCCGTTCGCCGGGGCTGGCGGCCACCTGCGCGTCGGCCAGATGGTGCTGCCGTGGCTGGGCCTCGGGCTGTCGCTCGGCGGCTCGGTGGGCTACCGCAGCGAGCCCGATGCGGGCGGCATTCGTCAGCGCCTGGCGATGGGTCAGCTGCTGGTCGAGGGCACGTTCTTGCCGGTGCCGAAGCTGCCGCTGTCGCTGCGCGCGGGCTTCGGCTTCGGCGGCGGTGCCGTGCGACAGGCGGGGGTCACCAAGCGCAGTGGCTTCGGCGGCGCCGCCTTCACGGCCGCGCTGCGCTACGAGTGGTTCCCGTTCGCCAAGCGCTACCGGCCCGATCGCGGCGGTGGCTTCGGCGTCGGCCCCGAGCTGGGCTGGATCGGCGCGACCCCGGCGGCGCGCGGACGCCCGATGGCGAACGTGCTCTACGTCGCAGTCGCGATGACGTTCTACTTCGGCACCTGACGGGGCGCCGGCGCGTCGCGCTACGCCAGCGCGGTGCGGCGCACGAACGAGATGGTCGCGTCGGTCGAGACCGGCGCGATGGTCTGGCCGTGGAAGCGGACCAGCGCGACGGTGACGTTGTCGGGCCCGCCGGCCGCACACGCGGCCTCGGTCAGCGCGCGGCTGCTCGGCACCGGGTCCTCGTGACGCAGCAGGATCTCGAGCACCCGCGGATCGTCGAGCGGCCCGGTCAGCCCGTCGCTGCACAGCAGCATGATGTCGCCCGGTTGCACGCGCACGCGCACCAGATCGGGTCCGACCTTCTCTTGCACGCCGATGGCCTCGAGCAACATGTTGCGCTGCTTCACGTTGCGCGCCTGATCGGGCGAGATGCGACCGGTCGCGATCATCTGCCCGACCACGTTCTGATCCATCGTGAGCTGCTGCAGCGTGTGCCCGCGCTTGAGGTACGCCCGCGAGTCGCCGACCTGCACGATCACGATCTCGTCGCCGAACAACAGCGCCGCGGTCATCGTGGTGCCCATGCCGCGCTTGTCGGGGTGGGCCTTGGCGAAGTCGAGGATGGTGCGGTTGGCGGTGGTGACCGCCTGCAGCAGCGTGGCCTCGGCGACGTCGACCGATCCGATCGGCCCCTGTGCGCGCACGACCTGCTCGAGGGCACCGAGCGCGAGCTTCGACGCGAGGTCGCCCGCTGCGGCGCCACCCATGCCGTCGCAGACCGCGACCAAGGTGCCAGGTGGCAGCAGATCCCGCGTGCGTACGTCGGGCAGCAGACCGGTGTCGCCGGTCGCGAGGTTCAGCACCAGGAACGAGTCCTCGTTGCGCTCGCGGGCGCAGCCAACCTCGGTCCGGGCGAACACGTCGAAGCGGAGCATCAGTCCAGCCGTAAGCGTATGATCTGATCGCCGATCCGGAAAGTGTCCCGGTTGTGCAGCTCGGCGGCGCCGCGGATGCGGATGTAGGTGCCGTTGGCCGAGTTCAGATCCTCGAGGAAGACCGACATGGTCGCGCCGTTGAGCTCGAGCCGCAGACGGGCGTGCTCGCGGCTGAGGAACGGGTCGTTGGGGAAGATGATGTCGCCCGACTCGCGGCCGATCACGAGCCGGGCGCCCCGCAGGCCGTAGGCATCCCCGCGGATGCCGCCGCGGCCGAGCACCGCCAGCTTGCCCCACGCCGGCTGCAGCGGCGTGCCGAACAGCCGCGTGCCCAGCTCGTCGGGGGGTTGCTCCTCGGTGGGGCCATCGACGTTCTCGACCCGCAGGAGCTGGTGGCCGACCATGAAGGAGTCGCCGGGGTAGATCGGCGAGGTGCCGTGGATGCGGAGGAAGACCCCGTTCTGCGAGCCGGTGTCGACCAACCAGTAGTGATCGCCCTGCCGCTCGATGCGGGCGTGCGTCGGTGAGAGGAAGTCGTCGTCGGCGAACAGCACGTCGGCCGAGCGGCGACCGATGGTCAGTCGATCACCGACGACCGCGAACTTGTCGCCCTCGCTGCCGTCGCGACCGACCAGCACCAGCCGCGGTGTCTGCGAGCCCGGGTTGGTCGGCGCCGACGACTGCCCGCGCGCGCCGACGACCGGCTGCGACGGCGACGACTTCGACCACGGCCCCATCGGCTGCACGCCCTCGCGGGTCTGCTCCTCGCCCCGGCGGGCCTGATCCGCCTGGGCGATCGCGACGGCGGCGGCGAGCTGACGCGGATCGAACGCGGTGGTGGGCGCGTCCTCGGTGGCGGGTGGGTGCGCGGGCGCCTCGATCGCCGGGCGCGATCGGCCGGGCGGCACCGGGATCGTGTGATCGGCCTCGTCGACCTCGGGGCGGCGCAGCACCGCAGGCGCCGCGACCGTGCGATCGACCCCCGACGACGGTGGCGGGGCGTCGAAGCCCGGTGGCCGCGGCAGCGGCGGCCCGTCGGCGAACTGCGTGGCGCCGGTCTGCGCGGGCATCGGAGCCATCGGCGGGGTCGCACCCGGCATCGTCAGCAGCGGCGGCGGCATCGCGGCCGCGACGGGCGCAGCCGCGGCGACGCCCGGCATCACGGCGGGCGTCGGCACCGCGACCGCCGGCGGCATCATCACGGCCGGCGGCATCACGACCCCCACCGGTGGCGCCGGCCCACCCGGTGGCGCGGCGACGGTGCGATCGGGTGGCAACGGATCCGCATCGACCTGGATGATTCGAGTGTCAGGTCGGGCGAAGCGCTCGCGTTGGTTCTGGCCGCAGATCGGGCAGAAGTCGAAGCCGTTCTCCACCGGCGATCCACACCGTGCACACTTCAACCCGCCGATGTTGCTCGGGCTGCTGCGTGCGAACGCATAGCCGCAGACGCCGCAACCAGGCGATTCGCTGGCGACGTCGGAGCCGCACATGGGGCATGGGATGGTCCCCGCCATCGTCGTCGTCGGAGTCGCTTGCGAGTCGAGGCGGGCTGGGATAGACCCCGCTTCCGGTCGATGCACGAGCGTATCGGCCGGCCGACGGTCCGTCAATTGCCGAGGTCGAAGAAGATTGTCGTCGCACTGGACCGTCGCGTCGGCCGACGCGTGCGGCGTGCGGCGACCTGGTCGGCCGTGGCCTCGCTGCTCGCCTGCAGCCCGATCGTGCGGCCGCCGACCTTCACTGGGGCGCGCGACCAGGTCGCCGATGCGAGCCTGCGCGGGCCCTTCAACGGACAGATCGTCGACGCGGTCACCAAGAGCCCCATCGGCGACGCCACCGTGGTCGGCGTCTGGTCCTACGAGCGTGGCGATGGCCTGGTCGCGCCGGCCGGCTCCGACACCCGCGTGGTCCGAACCGATCGCGCCGGGCGCTATCGCATCGACGAGGTGCCGGCGCGTCGGCGCGGGCCGGCACCTCGCCTGGTCGGCTTCACGCTGTTCGTCTACAAGCGCGGCTACCTCGCGTACCGCTCGGATGTGCCGTACGACGGCGGCATGCGGGCGGATTTCGTCGCGCGGCACAACCGCATCGCGCTGCGCAAGTGGAGCGGCACCGACTCCCACGCCGAGCACCTGCTGATGCTGTCACCGCCGCCCGAGATCGAGCGCCTCACCGCGTGGGAGCGCGGCCCCGCGAACACCGCGCTGCTCGGCCGCGATCGCGGCACGCCCACGCCCGAGCAGCCGGGCCCGGCGGCGATCGAGGTGCTCGACGCGACCGCATTGCTGACCCCGGAAGAGATCCGACGGCGCACCGGCTACACCGACGCGTTCCAGATCGGCGAGCTCACCGATCTCGCGCGCACGCACTTCTACCACGGCGTTCACCTGCGCGCGGTCGATCGCGAGGAGCGCTGGGACGTGGGCCTGCGGGTGTGGAAGGATCCCCCGGGCGGCCTGCAGTCGGTGCTCGAGACCTTCCAAGCGACCCTGCCCGGCGTCGAGGCGACGCCGGAGATCACCGGTGAGACCTACGTGTTCGACAGCGAGAGCGTGCGCGCGGTGGCATTCGTGGATCGCGAGCGGTCGATCGCCGTGCTGCTCACCTGCGGCGCGATGCAGTGCGCCGACGTCGAGACCGCGCTGGTGCTCGCCCGCCACGTCCACGACAGCCTCGACGCGCTGCGCATGATCCCCGCCGATCAGGCCGGCACCGCGCCGAGCACCGCGCGATCGCCCGAGACGCCCGCACAACCCGGGGCCGACGCGACCCCGCCTGCGCCCGCGGGTGATCGATGACGCGGTGGTGCCATCGACTGGCGACCGCCGCGGTGGCGGCGACCTGCGGGCTCGTGATCGCAGCACCTGCGCGGGCGTGGGATCCCGCGCGCACACACACCGGCATCACCGAGCGCGCGGTCGCCCGTGGCACCGTGCACGCGCGGTGGATGCAGGGCAGCGGCGACCGACTGGGCTGGTTCACGCCGCTGCGCATCGAGCCGAGCCGACTCGACCCCGCCACGCGCCGCGCCCTGGTGGTCGCGATGCGAGAGGCCCACGCCGATGTCGGCGGGGTCGCGGCCGGGGGCCCGGGCGCATGCCCGCCGCAGCCGGCACCCAGCGAGACGCTGCAGCGCTGCGTCGACGCGGACGCGTGGGAGACCACCGCGCTGGGCTGGGTGCGGGTCGGCATCGCGCTCGAGGCGGTGCCGCGGGCTCGTCTGCTGCACCACTTCGCCGACCTCGACGATCCCGCCGCGCCCCGCTGGCACGCCCACGGCCGCAGCCGCGGCACGTGGCGCCGCATCGAGCGGCAGGCCGGTGGCACCATGGCCGCACGGGTGGCTCGCTCGGGCTTTGCGGGCACCGGCCCCTCGGCGATCGGCTGGCTCGCCGACCCCGACGATCCGTGGGCGCCGGCGGCGATGCATCGGCACCTGCGCGCGGCGTCACTGCTGGCCGAGCCCGAGGCGCGCGCGCAGGAGCTCGCGCTCGCCATGGTGGCGCTCGGCGCCACGCTGCACGTGATCCAGGATCTCACGCTGCCGGCCCACGCCCGCGGTGATCTGCTGGGCACGCGGGTGCCGCTCTCCGACGAGCGCCGCGATCGCGGCTCACCGCTGGCCGAGTACGCGCGCCTCATCTTCGCGCGGGCACTGCCCGCGCCGCTCGTGCTCGCGAGCGAGCCCACGGCGGCGCCGGCGGCCAGCCTGCGCGCGCTGTTGCTGGGCGACGCAACCCACGACGGCGTCATCGAGTTCACCGCCGGCCACTTCTTCTCCGACGGCAGCCTGCCGCCGCCGGTGGCGATCGATCCCAGCCTCGACGCGGCCGCGGCCGCGACCGCACTGCTGGGCGCGCACGCGCACCTCGACGACGCCGAGCGGGATGGCGCCGTGCTGGCGCCGTGGCCCGCCGACACCGGCTACGTCCGCACCACGACCGGGCGCGCACTCGCGGCGTGGCGCCGGCTACCCGACGGCACCGTGCAGCCCTACCTCGATCGTCGCATCCTGCGCGAGCACGCGCTGCGGTTGCTGCCGCTCGCCGTCGGCACGACCGCGGCCGCGCTCGAGCTGTGGTGGCCGGCGTGGCCCGATGCGCGCTGGGATCGCGCGTCGAACAGCTACGAGATCGATCGCCTCGAGGGCACTCACGACGGCGAGCTGACGGTGGTGATCGAGCAGGCCGACGGCCGCCGCACGGTCGCACGGCGCATCGCCCTGCCCCACCCGCGCAACCGCGTCCGCGGGATCACGCCCGATGCGATGCCCGAGGGGGCCCACATCGTGCTCGTGCTCGCGGCCACCCGCGACGACGGCACGCGGGTGCTCGTCGAGCAGCGACTCGATCGCACCGGCGAGCCCGACGCGGGCACACCCGAGGCGGGCACACCCGACGCGGGCACGCCCGACGCGGGCAAGCCCGACGCGGGCACACCCGTCGCGGGCACGCCCGACGCAGGCACACCCGTCGAGAGCACGCCCGACGCGGGCACGCCCGACGCCCGTTAGGGCTCGAGCGCGTCGTCGTCGTCGAGCGCGTCGTCGAGCTCGTCGTCGTCGAGCGATGGGTCGTGGGGATACGGCGGCTCGGGGGGTGCCGCGGCGGCGTCGGCCTGGGCCTGCGCGAGGACGCCACGCAGCCGCAGCAGCTCGAGGTGACCGGGCCCGATCGCGAGCCCGATCGCGAGCTGCTCGGCGGCGGCATCGAAGCGCTCGCGCTCGATCAGCTCGGCGACCGCACCGGCCTGCTGCAGCGCGAACTCGGGGCGCAGGGCGGTGACCTCGGCGGCCAGCGCGGCCCGCTGACGATCGTCGGCCTGCCACGCGGCCCATGCGAGGTGGAACGCCTGCTGCGGCACCGAGGTGGTGCACTCCGCAGCGCGTCGGAAGCTCGCGACCGCACGCTCGCGCTCGCCCAGCGCCGCGAACGTGCGCCCGAGCTCGTGGTGCGGCCACGCGAACTCGGGCGCGCGCTTGATCACCTGCACGAGCTCGGCCTTGGCGGCGACGTGCTCACCCGCCTCGCGCAGCAACTCGGCGAGGCGCAGGCGCGGGTTGGGGGCGTCGGGATCGAAGTCGAGTCGACGACGGCACAGCTTGCGCTGCACCGCGGCGGTGGGCTCACCGTCGTCGCCGAAGAGATCCTCGCGGAAGTCGCCGTGCTCGTCGTAGAGCACCTGGAACTCGCCGAGCCAACCCAGCACGAGGTGCGCGACGCTGGTGGACTCGGGGCTGCGGTCGCCGGCCTCCTCGACGCGCACGACCCCGGCTCCCTCCGCCCACGGGTCCTCGGGCAGCACGAACAGATCGCGGCCGTGCTCGGCGACGACGCGGTCGCCGGCCTGGATCAGGCCCTCGGCGAGCGCCGCCGCCGTCGCGCCCGCGATCTCGCGGGCCGGCAGCAGCCGGGCCTCGCCGGCCGCGAAGTCGATGCCGTCCCACCGTCGCCACAGCGCGCGCTCGTCGTCGGGCAACGCGGCGTCGCTCAGCGCGTCGGCGGTCGCCGGCGGCCTCGCGTCGTGGAAACCATCGGGGGCGTCGCGCAGGCGGTCCTCGATGCGATCGAACAGCGCCGCCGCGCGCTCGTCGGCGCGGGTCGGCGCCGCCGCGTGGCCCTGCCGGCCGGGCTTGCCAGGGGCACCCCCGCGCGAGCGACTCACGGTGCGGCTGCCTTGAAGATCCGCGTCGGCACCGCGATGCCGCCCTCGGCCAGCTTGCGCACGAAGCTCGGCACCGCCCCGGTCGGCTTGAACTCGGTCGCTCCGCTGGCGCTGCGGTGGGCGCGGAAGATCGGCAGGTGCTCGAGCTCGCCGCCCTCTTTCACGCGCGGCTCGATGATCTCGATGACCTGCATGGGCTCACCACCGACCCCGACCGAGAGCCGCACCAGCAGGTCGAGCGAGCGCGCCAGCGAGGTCATCAGGGCCGAGATCGCCCCCGAGGCCACGGTCGACAGGCCGGCCATGCGCCACAGCCCGTGGGCGGAGTCGATGCCCCACAGCGACACGATCGCGCCCCGCGTCGCGCCGGCGAAGGCGTCCATCACGGTCGCGGCATCCTCGTGGCGGGCACGCTGCGACACCAGCATGTCGACGCCGCCGCGCAGCACGACCCCGAGCGCATCCGAGAGCGCGACCCCGTCGGCCACGTCGCCGATGCGACGCACCTGCACCCAGCCGGTGCGGGAGGTGCCGAGCATGCCGGTGTCCGAGATCGTCATGACCCGGAACTCCTCCGGGATCTCGCCCGTCACCGCGCCCATGAAGCGGTCGAGGTTGGTCGCGCCCGAGGCCACGATGAGGATGCGTCGGCAGCCGCGGATCGCGGCCTGCAGCAGCTCGGCCATGTCGCTCGACAGCACGCCCTCGTCGCACAGCGCGTTGAGGTTGTTGGCGTCGGTGCGGTTGCGTCGCAGGTGCACGACCGCGGCGCGGACCTGGGTCGGCGGCAGCAGGGCGTACATCGTGAAGCCGTGCTCGACCTTGCCCTCGAGGATCTGCGTGCCCTCGCTGAAGAAGCCCCACTTGCGGGCCAGGCGTTGGGCGGTCAGCACCAGCGCGCGGTCGCCCGAGAAGCGCCGATCGAGCACCTCGAGCTGGCCCGAGGTGCCGCCGTCGCGGACGACCCGGATCGGCGCGTTGCCGACGATCTCGATCTCCTGCACCTGCGGGTCTTTCATCAGCTCGCCGAGCGGGCCGTACTCGACCAGCTCGCGCACGATGCTGATGCGCAGCGTGTCGACGTCGACGCCCTCTTCGATCTCGCCGGCCTGCCGCATCTGCGCGATGAGCCCGTCGACCAGTGTGATGGCCTCCTCGCGCTCGGACTCGCCGATGTCCTGGGCCAGCACCGGATCGAGCGCGTGCAGGTTGACCATCACGGTCTGCAGCACGCGGTTGGCGATGCGGTCGAGGTAGCTACTCTGCACGCCCGGTGCGGCCATCCGCCGCGCCGACGTGAACAGCCCGCTGTCGTCGCCGCCGTCGCCGACCATGCGCTCGATGTGGGGCGGCAGCGGCTCGGTGCTGGCGGGATGGGGCGGCACCGCGATGGCACGGGCCGACGGACGTCCGTCGGCGCCGGTCACCAGCAGCTCCGCGCGCTCGAGCGGCGCGATGGCGTCGTCGTCGCCCTCGAGCATGAGGATGTAGTCGCCGACGTAGATGCGATCCGAGCGCCGCACCGCGCGGGGCTCGGCGACCTTGCGGCCGTTCACGTAGGTGCCGTTGGTGCTGCCGAGATCGACGACCTCGACCGCGGCGGCGTGCCTGCGAAAGCGCAGGTGGTGCTTCGACACGTTGACGCGATCGAGCACGAGGTCGTTGTCCTCTTCGCGGCCGACCGAGAAGTGGTCACCTTCGAAGTTGAACCGCTGGGTGCGGCCACCCTTCTCGTGCACGACGACGCGCAACACGGGAGATCGCTTACCCCGGCGAGCGTGCCTCTGCCAAGGACTTCCGACCGACGATCGCAGGCCGCTTGGGTCGGCCGCGTCGGGGGCCAAGCCGGCCGCGGGCGTCCACCACCGGCTGCTAGAACTCGTCGATCTCGTCGAGGGCGTCGTCGAGCGCGTCGCGCTCGGCCTTGCTCACCGCACCGGCGGGCTTGCGCGCCTCGGTCGGCGCGGTCGAGATCGCACCGACCGCGGCCCGGCGACCCCGCAGCCAGCGGCGGCCGGCCCAGCCCAGCAGCACGGCGCCGGCGAGCCCGGCCCCGGCGGCACCGTAGAGGACCACCGGCTGCGGCGCGTAGCCGATGATCTCCGCACCGTAGCGCTCGACCAGGGCCTGCTCGATCTCCGCGCGCGACTTGCCGGCCTTGGCGTCGGCGAGGATACGGTCCTCGAGCTTGCGGGCCTGGTCCGACGGGCAGCTGGCGATGGTGCGGCCCGGGCAGAACGGCGACATCAGCTCGTTGCTGAGCTGCGAGAGCAGGCGCTCGGCGTCGGCGTCGGGGTTGGCGGCGGGGGCGGTCAACGTGGGTGCCAGAGGCTAGCACGGCGGCCTGGCGGCCGCCGGCGGGTCAGATCGAGCCCTTCCGCTTGGTGCGGCGCTTCTCCTTGCCGGAGCGGTCGGGCGGCGTGAAGACCATGTCGCACACCTTCTTGTGGGCCTCGGCCTGCTTGGGGTCGGTCAGATCGCGCTCGATCCACTCGAGGCCGAGGTTCTTGGCGTACTTCTTCATCTTCTGCTCGACGATGGTCCACTGCGCCTCGACCTTCTCGAGCTCGGTCTTGTCGCCCTCGTTGAAGGCCTTGGGGTAGTTGTTCATGACGTGCTCGTGGGCCTCGAGGATGTTGCCGATGAACTTCGACTTCTCGAGGATCCGCGGCTCCTCCGCGAACAACCGCTTCTGCCAGCCGTCGACGTAGACCACGTACGCGCGCTTGTACTGGAACCACTGCTCCTCGGCCGGGCTGCCGGCCTCGGCCCCGAAGGCCTTCTGGCCCTCGGCGAGCACCGCCTCGCGGAAGCACTGCAGCTGCTCCCAGTAGCCGAGCATCCGCTGGCCGTTGGCCTTGTCCCACTTGTAGAGGTGCTTCTCCCCCTCCGGATCCTTGCGGTTCCACGCCGCGAACTCGGCATCGGTCGGGGGCGCGAGGTCGGTCGGGCGCGGCTTCGGGTTGGGCTTGTAGTCCGGCGGGGTCTCGGGCGCCTCGGTCTCGAGCGCCTCGCGCACGGAGGGACCCGACTTCTGCTGGTCGCAGGCCGGCATCGCTGCCAGGCACAGCGCCAGGGCCATCACGGGGGAGTGCTGCTTCACGGGCGACATGGGTGACTCCTCGCGGCCGGGGCCGATGCGACCAGCGGCGGCCGGGCGAGGCCCGACGGCTTGGTCCTTGGGGTGCGGCGGCGGCCCACGATAGCGAGCCGGTCGTGTCCCTGTAAACCCCCGACGCGCGGGGGAGATCGAAGCCCGCGGTCGCGAGACGATCGCTCGCACCTCGTCGCCCCTTCGCACGTCGTCGCCCCCCGATCGTCGAAGGCCTTCGCTTGTCGCTGCCATGACGAACGTGGCACGCTCGCACCAACTGGCGCATCGCTGCCCAGGAGATCACATCCCATGGCCACCACCTCGAACGCGAAACGGGGCAAAGCAGCTGCGGCTGCGAGCGCTCCCGCATCCACTCCACGTGCGTCCTCGAAGTCTGCGGCGAAGGCCGCCCCAACCCCCGCCGCGCCTGCGAAGCGCGGTGGCGCGAAGGCTGCCGCTGCGCCGAGCGTAGCGAGCAAGCCCGCGAAGAAGACCGCGAAGAAGAGCGCGCCCGCAGCTGCACCCGCAGCTGCACCGAGCAAGCCGGCGAAGAAGGCCGCGAAGAAGAGCGCCGCAGCTGCACCCGCGGCGGCGCCGAGCAAGCCGGCGAAGAAGGCCGCGAAGAAGAGCGCGCCCGCGGCTGCACCGGCGGCGGCGCCGAGCAAGCCAGCGAAGGCCGCGAAGCCGGCGAAGGCCGCGAAGCCGGCGAAGCCTGCGAAGAAGGCTGCGAAGAAGGCCGACGCGAAGGCAGCGCCCGCACCGGCGCCCAAGGCCGCCGAACCCGCCGCGAAGCCGGCGAAGAAGGCTGCGAAGAAGGCCGCCGCGAAGCCGGCGCCCAAGGCCGCCGAGCCCGCTGCGAAGCCGGCGAAGAAGGCCGCGAAGAAGGCCGCCGCGAAGCCGGCCAAGGCCGGCGGCAAGAAGGCGGCGAAGGCCGACGCGAAGCCGGCGTCGGTCGGTGACGTCGGCGCGTCGTACACCGATGGCGGTTACGGCGGTGCGGCGGCCAACCGCGTCGCGCGTGCCACCAAGTCGCGCACCACCGCCACCGGCGCGCTCAAGGCCGCCGCGAAGTCGTACGCCACCGAGGCCGACGACGATCACGACGACGACCACGACGACGCCGGCGGCGACGACGACGACGATGGTTTAACCGGCGCTTCGTCGCGTCAGGTCCGTGCCGGTCGAGCGACCCCGGCTGCGGGCAAGCGCCCGGCGACGAAGCGCGCGTCGGGGGCCGACACGCCGCGTGGTGCCGCCACCGCGTCGTCCGCAGGCAACTCGCCCGCGGGCCGCGGTGTCACGCGTGTCGGTGAGGTCGTGCCGTCGTGGAGCCTCGATGGCGACGACGGCGTGCGTTGGTCGTCGAGCTCGCTGGCGGGCTCGCGCTACGTGCTCTACTTCTACCCGCGCGACGCAACGCCGGGTTGCACGGTCGAGGCCTGTGACTTCCGCGATCGCCACGCGGCCTTCGAGGCCGCGGGCGTGCGGGTGTTCGGCATCTCGAGCGACACGCTGGCGAGTCACGCGAAGTTCCGAGCGGCGCAGCGCCTGCCCTTCACACTGCTCAGCGATCCCGAGCGCGCGGTCGCATCGGCGTTCGGTGTGGTCGGTGAGAAGTCGATGTACGGTCGCAAGACGATCGGCGTCATCCGCAGCACGTTCGTGATCGGACCCGACGGGCGTGTCGAACACGCCTGGTCGCCGGTGCGCGTGGCTGGCCACGCCGAGGCCGTGCGCATGGCCGCGAGCGCCTGAACGAGTGCAGCGCGTGCCGGCCCGTGCCGGCACGCCGGCGCGGGCCACGGCCGGTCGCCTGCGCTATGCTGCGAGCGCAGATGGTGGAGCGCCGGTCCAGCGTCTCACTGCCGCGCATCGGCGACGGCGCCGCAACGCCTCGCCGGCTGCGCCTGCGTGGCGACGCCCGCCTGGTCGCGATGCTGGTGGCCGGCCGCGGGGCCGACGAGTCGGCGCGCCTCGAAGTGCCCTCGCGCGAGGCGGTCGCGCTCGGCGACGCGGTGCTGGTGGAGATCGGGCTCGGCGCGCTGGTCGACGAGGTCGAACTCGACGGCGTGGTGGTCGAGCTGCGCGCCCGCGACGGCGGACAGGCGCCGCTGGTGGTGATCGCGATCCCGGCGCGACACGCCGCCCAGCTCAGCTATGTCGAGTCGATCGTGCGCGGTGATCGTGCGCCGATGCCTCGCGCCCACCGCCGCATCCCCTGCGACGTCGCGGTGCGCTGGCAGTGCGGCGAGCTGCGCCAGGACAGCCGCGCCCGCGACCTCAGCCGCGGCGGTGCGTTCGTGCTCTCGCATCTGCAGCCGCTGGTGGGCGCGATGGTGACGCTCGAGTTCGAGGCCACCGCGACCTCGCCGATCCTGCGATTGCAGGCGCAGGTCTCGTGGATCCAACGCAATCCCCACGACGCCGGCTTCGGTGTGCACTTCGTGGTGCGAACCCGCGAAGAGGCCGAGCACGTCCAGCGCATGCTGCGGGCCCACGAGTCCGCGAGCTAGTCGCGCCGCAGATCAGGGCTCGAGCAGCCGCACGCCCAGCAGCACGCCGCGGTTGGTGATCGCGTACATGCGCGCCGTGGTCGGATCCCACACCGGCACGCTCGACATGCCGCTGCCGGTCAGCAGCTGATCGAGCACATCGCCGGAGCCGGCATCGAGCGCGACCAAGCCGCGCTCGACGTGCGTGATGATCACGGTGTCGCCGACCACCGCCGGCTCGCCGAGGCTGCCGACGTCGAGCTGCGTGCGCCACAGCAGCGCGCCGCGGCGATCGAGCGCGAACACACCCTCCAGCGACGACACCGCGATCAAGATGCCACCGGGGCCGAGCTGCAGCGCGCCCACGCCCCGCACCGGGAACACCCAGCGCTCGGCGCCGTCGCTGCGCGCCAGCGCGGTCACGCCGGTCGACTGGCCCGCGACGAACAACAGCTCGCCCTCGCGATCGACGAGCGGGGTCGTGTCGCAGTCGACGAAGTTGCCGCCCTCCTTGGGTGCCACGGTGACGTCCCACAGCAGCTGCCCCGAAGCGGCCGCGATCGCCGAGACCGAGCCGTCGTCGAAACACGCCCACAGCGTCCCGACCTCGCCGTCGCCGTCGTTGCCGCCGGCGGTGAACGAGAGCCCGGCGTGGCCGTGCACCGTGAAGTCGGTCTGCAGCGGGCGCTCGACCTGCCAGCGCCACGCACCGGTGCGAGCGTCGAGCGCGAACACCTGGTCGCGCGAGTTGACCACGAACACCACGCCCTCGTGCTGCAGCGCGGGGTTGCGGATGCGGCCGTCGGTGGGGTGTCGCCAGCGCTCGCTGCCATCGGCGGGATCGAGCGCGAACAGATCGCCGTTGTCGGTGCCGACCAGCAGCTGCTGCTCGGCGCCCTCGCCCGCCAGCACCGGCCGCGACGCCACCGGCCCGCCCATCGGACGCTCCCAGACGACCTCGCCGCGGTCGCGTTCCAGCGCGAGCAGCGTGCCCTCGCGGCTACCCACGTAGATGCGCGCGCGGGCATCGTCGATGCCGACGCCGGCGAACTCGTCGGGCCGCAGGATGAAGTTGTCGGGCACGGTGATCTGCCGCATCAGCTCGACCACACCGAAGCTGCGCGCGGCGTCGGAACCCTCGGCGTGCAGTGGCGGCGGCTCGTCGCCGCGGGTGCACGCGGCCAGTCCCGCGAGCGCGACCACCAGCGCGTGGCCGCGGATGGCACCGCCGGCCCGATGCGTCCGAGCCGCTGGCGCCGTGCTGGTCATCAGCGCCCGCCCAGCCCGCCGAGCCCGCCGAGCCCGCCCGGCCCGCCGAGGCCCGGCTCGGGTGGCACCGCCTGGGGATCGAGCTCGCCGAGGCGCTCGCGAACGGCCGCCTTGGCCATCGACGCCTTGTCGAGGGGGTACTCGGTCGCGTACTGGTGATAGAGCGCGAGCGCCTCGTCGTTGCGGCCGAGCTGCTCGAGCAGCCGCGCCCGCTGCCACAACGCCTGGTCGCGATAGAAGTCGCCCTCGGCACCCATGAGCTTGTCGAGCTCGGCGAGGGCCCCCTCGAGATCGCCTTGGCCCTCGCGTGCCAGCGCGATGCCTTCGCGGGCGATGAACGCCAGCAGGTGGCCATCGCCGACCTTGGTGAGGAACTCGTCGTAGCTGGCCTGCGCGGCCGCGAAGTCGCTGCGCTCGAACGATTCCGCGGCGCGGACCAGCAGGCCGAGGTGCTGCGCGCTCGAGTCGTCGCCGGCCATCAACGCTGCGATGGCTGCGTCGACATTCGCATCGAGCTCCGCCTCGTCGCGGGCGATCGGCAGCGGTGGGGGCCGCTTGCGCTCCTTCATGATCGCGTCGACGTCCTCGACGATGCCGCGCGCCCGCCAGGCGGCCGACTGCGCGAGCAGACGCGTCGACGCGGCGGTGGCCTCGGCCTTGTGCCGCGTCCACCAGATGGTGCCGCCGATGATGCCGGCGATCGCGGCCACGCCGGCGAACACCAGCGGCCCACGCCGCACGGCCGTGCGTCCGGCCGCACGCACGCCTTGCTGGAAGCCGTCGGGTGCATCGTCGGCGGCGGGCTGGGCACGCTTCACGCGGGCCCGGTTCCACTTCGGCAGATCCATGCGCTCCGCCGGCACGTCGCCGTCTTGCGGGGGTGCCGGTGCCTTCGGCGGCTCGGGCGGGACGTCGTCGCTCATCGTTCGTCGGGGCCTACGGGAGTGCCGCGCGGGCGCGCGCCCGCGGGTGTGCCGTTCCTACCGTACCCGCGGCCGCGATGTCCACGGCCATGCCAGCTATACTCCGCCCCCGTGGTGGCGTCTTCGGCATGCGGGGCCCGCTGGGGCGGTCTGTGGCCCGGGGCCGTCCGCGCCGCCGCGTCCGCGACCACGCTGGCGCTGGCGCTGGCGGGACCGGGGCACGCGCAGGCGTCCCCCACCAGCGACGAGGCCGAGGCCAACGCGGCCGCGACGGCGCGCCCGCGCGATCCCAACGACGCCCCCATGATGGCGCCGCGCGGGGGCCAGCCGCCGACCTCCGATCGCCGGCTGGGCGACGACTGGTCGCGTGGGCGATCCTCGCGGCGGCGGCTCGCGCTGTCGGTGGCGCCGATCTTCGCGTCGTATCGGCTCGCGTTCATCGGTCGCCCGCTGCAGCCCGCCCGCGGCGGCGGTCTCGCGGTCGACCTCGACGTGCAGCTGCTGGCGCCGCTGTGGCTGCGGGTCGGCGCCTCGTACAGCGCCCACGCGTTGTTCGACCAGTTCGAGCGGCCCGAGGGCGAGGCGCCACAGCAGACCGCGCGTCGCGGCGTGCTGCACACCGTCGATGCCGGCGGCGCGCTGCTGCTGGCCATGGATCTCGGCCGCGTGCGCCCGATGCTCGAGGCCGGCGCGGGCATCCTGCTCATGCGACAGCCGCGGGATCCGGTGCAGGACGGGCAGCTGGGCGGCGCCTGCATCGACGGCGGCGGCTGCGACGTGGGCCTCTTCTGCGCCACCGCGCAGAACGTCTGCCGCCAGGGCGTGGTGCCCCGCCTGCACGCCGGGGCCGGCATCGAGGTGTTGGTCGCCGATCGCTTCAGCATCGGCGTGATGCTGCGCTACTTCGCGTTGCTGCTGGCACCCACGGTGTTCCCGGTCTACCTGCAGACCGGCGTGCGCGCGACGGTGCGCTTCTAGTCGCGGCGACGGCTCGGCCCCCACGAACGACGCGAGGGCCGAGGACGTCTCGCGTCCCCGACCCTCGGCCTCGCCCCGCGTCTGCGGGGCCTTCGCGTTGCTGCGCTACGGCAGGTTCGGGCAGTCGAGCTTCTTGTTCGGCGACAGCTGACAGGTCGCGCTGACCGACGTGCCACCGGGGGCCGGCACGCCGTCGCGGCGCACCAGGCGGAACTCGAGGTTCCAGCCCTCGTCGACGCAGGCCTGCGAGAGGTTGTCACCGACCAGCGCCTCGTAGCAGACGTCCTGCCCATCGGGCAGCGCACCGTCGGCCAGGCAGCGCGGGATGTCCGACTCGATGGTGGTGCCGGTGTCGACGTCCGGCGCCTCCTGGATCAGCGTGCACGACGGCTCGAGCTCCGGCGTGACGACGTTGGAGTCGGCGACGCAGGCGGTCATGCAGGCGGGCTTGATCTGGTCCTTGATCGTGTTGGCGATCGAGTCGAGCGCGCCGGTGAAGCTCTCCTGACAGATCGAGTAGAGGTTGCGGCTGCCGCCGACCGCGAAGGCCTCGGCGAACTCGCGCTCGCGCACCGGCGGTCGGGCGGTGCCGATCGGCGTCATCGGATCGCCGTCGTCGTACATGCAGCCGGCACCGATGCCGAAGTCGCTCTGCTCGACCGGATCGAGCGCGTTCGAGTACGAGATCTCGGAGGCGTTGGTCTCGTAGCCCTGCGGCACGCCGGCGATCATCGCGACCAGGACCTCCTGGCCGGGGGTGATCATCTGCTTCGAGATCTCGAGCTGCTGCACGAAGTCGGTGTAGCGCTTGACCGGATGGAGCACGGCCTTGTCGTCGGCCACGCCCTCGTTGGCGTCGACGTCCTTGTTGACCGACTCGCAGCTGTCGTACGGGGTGCCGCCACCGTCACAGTGCACGCCGGCGCGCCAGCACACCGCCGAGGTCGGCGCGGAGGCGGTCGGGTCGCTCCAGAACGCCGCCGGATTGCCGCCCATCGAGGCCGGCAAGAAGATCGACTGGTACGCGTTGTTGTACGAGCAGTCGGTCTCGTCGGAGATGACGACGATCGAGAGGATCGCGTTGCTGCGCAGGAAGCCGTACTGCTCCTCGTCGTTCTTCTGGGCGCGCAGGAACGCCTTGTACATCGACTCGAGGTGCGACTCGAAGCCGCAGCCGGCGATGCCCTGCGGACCGAAGCACTGGAACGCCTCGGTGGTGGTCGGCACCCGCGACATGCCGTTCACGTCGGCCTTCTCGGCGAGGTTGTTCTTGCCCTCGATGTTCTCCAGCCACGGGCGCGGCTTGGGGATGCCGTCGAACTCGGTGACCGTGTCGGTGGTCGAGATCTCGTCGAAGTTGCACACGTCGGTGCACGCGGCCGCGGTCGCGTCGGCGGGCGGGTTGCCGCTGAAGACGAACTGTCCGGTGCGGCCGCGGCAGCTCGACATCTGCAGCTTGCCGGCCTCGGGCGACGTCGCACCGCACCACGGGTTGCCGTTGTCGGTCGTGGTCACGCCGATGCGGTAGTTCGCCTTGACGTCCTCGGCCTCGAGCACGCCGATGAACGCCGGGAAGTTCGCGGCGAGCAGGCCCTGCTCCTCACCCATCGAGCCCGAGTTGTCGATCACGAAGAGGATGTCGACGTCCTTGTTGACGGTCAGCTGGACGGCGTTCTGCTTCTCCGACGCCGCCTCGTACTTCACGCCCTTCAAGGGGTGTTCGAGACACGCCAGCAAGGTGGGCAGCGCGAGACCGACGCCAGCGAGCAGAGTGGTGCGGGAGAAGAGCGAAAGGCGGCGCATGGATTCCTCCAGGGGAACGAGGGTCTCGAGGCGGCGGCGGCCTGGGTCACAGGTCGACGGGCGACGGCGCGGGGATTGGGTTCGATCGCGCCCGCTCGAGCCGAGCACAGACTAAAGCAAGCCGGCCGCCAGGGACAATCCCCGAAAAGCGGCTGGGTTTTCCGCGCGGCGCACGAGGGCCACGCCCGCGGGGCGCCAACTCGGTTGCGCCGGCAAGGCCCTGCACGCAACGCCAGTGGCGGCGAGCCGGCCGGCGGGCCGGTGCCGTGGGGCCGCGGCTTGGGCGTCGGCGTCAGTCGTCGCGGGACTCGCCGGGCATGTGGCCGCCGCGGCCGCGGCCGCGCACGACGATCCGAAGCGGCACACCGTGGAGATCCCACCGCTTGCGGAAGCGCCGCAGCAGGTAGCGCTCGTAGGCCGGGGGCAGAGAGCGCCCGCGGTTGGCCGAGATCGCGAACAGCGGCGGCTCGACGCCGGCCTGGGTCGCGAAGTACAGCCGCACGAGGTTGCCGCGGTGGGCCGGCGGCGACAGCTCCGCGACGGCGCGCTGCAGCTCGTCGTTCAGATCCGAGGTCGAGATGCGCCGCGACAGCGCCTTGGCCGTGCGGCGCACCGCCTTCATGACGACGTCGAGGTTGCGCGCGTGGCCCTGCCCCGCATCGCGGCCGTGGCCGACGATCGAGGTCTTGATCAGATCCGGCTCCTCGAGGAACGCCAGCGCCTCGGCCGACTGCTTGGCGATCTCGCTGGCGCGGGCCCGGTCGTCCTTCACGAGGTCCCACTTGTGCAGCAGCACGACCACGCCCTTGCCGCGCTCGAATGCCATGCGGGCGATGCGTTGATCCTGGTCGGTCACGCCCTCGGTGGCGTCGATGACGAGCACGACCACGTGGGTGCGCTCCATCGCGCGGATCGACTTGATGGCGGCGAGCTGCTCCTGCGCGCGCGCGACCTGGCGGCGCCGTCGCAGGCCCGCGGTGTCACACAGCACGAAGTCTTCGTCGTGCCAGCGCAGCGGCAGATCGATGGCGTCGCGGGTGGTGCCCGGGACGTCGTCGACGATGACGCGGGCGGCCCCGACCAGCGCATTGACGAGCGACGACTTGCCGGCGTTGGGGCGGCCCAGGAACGCCATGCGGATGCCCGGCGGCACCAGCTCGACCTGCGCGGGGGCGGGCCCGAGCAGCGCCGCGATCGCGTCGCACAGCTCGGCGACACCGCGGCCATGGGCGGCCGAGACCGCGAGCACGTCGCCGACCCCGAGCTCCCACGCCCACGCGGCGGCCCGCTCGCGCGCGGGTGAGTCGGCTTTGTTGGCGGCCACCACCACCGGCTTGCCGGAGCGCCGCAGCAGCGCCGCGACCTCGTCGTCGACCGAGGTGCGACCCGCCTCGGCATCGACCACGAAGAGCACCAGGTCGGCCTCCGCGATCGCGATGCCGGCCTGGGCCTTGATGTGCGATGGCATGCCGTCGTCGAGCGAGGGATCGATGCCGCCGGTGTCGACCACCACGAATGCGCCGCTGCCCCAGTTGGCGACGCCGTACAGGCGATCGCGGGTGACGCCGGGGTTGTCCTCGACGATGGCCTTGCGGGCGCCGACCAGGCGGTTGAACAGCGTCGACTTGCCGACGTTGGGACGACCGACGATGGCCACCACCTTCGCGGCGGTGCCGGCCGGCGCGCCGGGCTCGTCGCTGTCCTCGAAGTCGTCGTCGCTCATGTCGTGCCTCCGTGATCGCCGGCCGCGTAGCCGAGCTGCGCGAGTCGCTTGGGATCGCGGGTCCAGTCCGGTGCGACGTCGACCCGCAACCGCAGGTCGGCACTGCGACCAGTGAGTCGCTCGATGCGGGCGCGCGCGGCCATCGAGATCGCCTTGACGACCTTGGCGCCGCGGCCGATGACCATCGGCTTCTGGCTCTCGCGCTCGACGTAGATCGTCGCGGTCACGTAGTCGCGATCCTCGCGGCTGTCGAAGCGCTCGATCACCACCGCGCAGCTGTACGGCAGCTCCTGGCCGAGGTGGGCGAACAGCTCGGCGCGTACGAACTCGGACGCGTGCCAGCGCAGCGGGCGATCGGTGAGCTGGTCGTCGGGGTAGTGGGCGGGGCCTTCGGGCAGTCGTGCGACGATCTCCTCGCCGAGCGCGTCGATGCCCTCGCCACGCAGCGCCGCGACCGGCACCACCGCCGCGAACGTGTGCAGCTTCGACCACGCCGCGGTGACCGGCAGCAGCGCGTCGGGGTGGCGCAGACGATCGCGCTTGGTCAGCACCAGCACCACCGGCTTGCCCAACGCAGCCACCTGATCGAGGCCCTCGCGCGCCACCGCACCGGGTTGCCACGCCGCGAGATCGTCGAGCCCCAGCGAAGGGCACTCGGCCAGCAGCAGCACCAGGTCGACATCGCGGCAGCCGGCGAGCGCCTCGGCGACCATGTAGCGGTTGAGTGCGCTCTTGGGCCGGTGCAGCCCCGGCGTGTCGACCATCACCGCCTGGAAGCTCGGGCCCGACCAGATGCCGAGCATGCGCTCGCGTGTGGTCTGCGGGTGATCGGTGGCGATCGCCACCGGCTCACCGACGAGCGCGTTGACCAACGTCGACTTGCCGACGTTGGGCCGGCCGCACACGGCGACGAAGCCGAATCGATGGGGGGCTGCCACGGGCGGGCGAGTGTGGGGCCGCGGGCCGAAATCGTGCAACTGTCCTGCGACTCTGATAACGGCCAGCGGTGATGCTCGCGTCGGTCCTCCACGCCCGGGTCGCAGCCGCGCTGGCCGCGGCCGCCCTGCTGCTCGCGATCGCCGGCGCATGGCCGGGCCTGGGCATGCCGGCCTGGCCGGGCGCGGTGCTGGGCCTGGCCGCCATCGCGATGGGGCTACGCCCCGGTCCGGTGCTCGCGCGGGCCGTCGCCACCTCCGGGGGGGCCGCGGCGGCGCTCGTCGCCGGCCTGCAGATCGCCGTGCTGTGGGGCGTGGCGGTGGCCTTGCCCTGAACGACCGCCCCCCGACGGCCCTCGCCATGCCTACATGTAGGATATTTGCCTCCTTCCCCGTCCGCCGGGCATCGTGTGGCCATGCCGCACGTGCAGATCGAACGGCGCGCCACTGCGCGCATCGACAAGGTGTTCCGGGTGCTGGTGACGAGCGACCTGCACGGCGAGCGCTGGTACGTCGCGCGCAACATCTCGACCACCGGGATGTTCGTCGAGATGCCCGACCCGCTGCCGCTGCGCTGCAAGGTCGTGGTGCGGTTCTGTGCCGACGGCAGCGAGCACGCCTCGATCTGCGCGATGGCAGCGGTGCAGAACCACTACTACCTGCAGTACGCCGACGATCACGGGCTGCGGGCACTGTCGGGGGTCGGGCTGCGATTCCTGCGGTTCCTGCCCGAGCTCGGCGGCGTCGCAGCCGACCTGCCCACGCACTGACGCGCGCGCAGCCCCTCGAAGCCGGGGCGCACCGTCGCGCCCACGGGAGCACGACATGAACCATCGAGCCCTGCCTTGGATCCTGGTGATGGCGACGCTGGCGTGTACGCCGTCGCTCGAGGTCGAGGTCGACACCGCGATCGGCTCGCGGGCGCGGCGCGACGATCCGGCCGCACGCGCCCAGGACGTGTCGGTGATGGCGCGCGCGCTCTTCGGTCGCGACGAGGCCACCGGCGAGGCCGAGCTGCCCGCGCTCGCCGGTCCCGTGCACCCGCCGCGTGCGGTGGACGAGCTCGACGATCTGGTGGTCGCGATCCGCAAGGGTGCGCTCGACGAGATCGGCGGCCCGGCGCATCGACTCCAGCACGCCGAGGCCTCGCTGTGGCCGCAGCTGCGGGCGCTGCTGCTCGCGCCGCGGCGCGCACCCAAGGGCGACTACCGCTCCACCTTGGCGGCGATCGGCGGCGACGTCCCCAACCGCTACGGCCACTTCGATCTCGCTTGGAAGAAGGCGCACGGCTTCGCCACCAAGCTCTCCGAGGACTGGTTCGAGGACCTGCTGGTGATGCCGCGATCGAAGCTGTCGCCGTCGCTGGTGCCGGTCTATCGCGACTGCGTGCTGACCACGGCGCTGCTCCAAGCTGCATCCGAAATCGGCAAGAATCCCGCGTACTCCGAGGATGTCGTGAATGTGCTTCTCGAGGCCGCTCACGTGCACGAGGGCACGTTCCGCGACGAGGTCGGCCGCGCGGTCGCTCGCATCGGCGACGAGGCGGTGCCGTGGCTGCTGCGACGCGCGATCCCACCCCAGGGTCGCGACCCGGAGGCCGCACAGCGGGCCGCGTACGCGCAGGCGCTGCTCGACCGCATGGATCGCTGGATTCCCGAGCGGGCCGAGGCGGCACTGCGCGCCGAGCCGCGACGACTCGCAGCGGCGCTCACCGCCTGGGGCGAGGCCCGCGACGGTCACGCGGCGCCGGTGATGCTGGCCCACGTCGACTCGAAGATCCCGAGCGTGCGCGCTGCGGCCCGCGCGGCCTTCGTGGCGCTGGTCGAGGGCCCGCCACCCAAGAGCGTCAGCCGCAGGGTGCGGCTGCTCGGCGGTGGCACCGGCCACGCGCAGGCCTATCTCAACTACCGACAGCTCGCGGCGCTGGCGGTACGCGACGCGATCGTACGGCTCGATCCACAGCTGCTCGAGGCGCCGTGCGACCTGGCCCTCGATCCCCGCGGTCGACCGCTCGATCCCACCTGCGAGCAACAGCCCGCGCGCCACGCCGCGGCCTACTTCGCTGCGCTGGACACCGCGCGCGCCAGCGACACCCGCCGCTCGATCGCGCTGGCGCTGGCCGCCGTCGATCGTGACGCCCGCGTCGCTGCACTCGATCGACTGCTGGCGGAGCGCCCCGAGCTCGGCGACGCGCCGGTGCTGGTCGAGGCCTATCGCGAGGCGGCCGCGGCCGCGCTGCAGGACGGCGACGCCGCCAAGACCGCTGCGCTCAGCCGCAAGGCCTCGGTGCTCGTGCGCAGCCGTGATCCCGAGCTCGCCGACACGCTGCAGGTGCAGGCCCTGCTGGCCGAGGCCACGCTGCCCGCGCTGCCGGAGGCGGGGCGCGAGATGTTGTTGCGCACCGCCGCGGGTCTTCGGCCCGACGATCCCCACGTCGACGGTGCGCTCGCCGGACTCGCGCGCGCGCAGCCCAGCGCGCCGGAACTCAGCCGACCGCGCATCGGCCTCGGCGTCGCGCTGGTCGGGCTGGCGTTCGCCTGCCTGGTGGCGCTGCGCGGGCTTGGTCGGCGTCGCCCACAGGCGGCCTGATCGCGGCGGCGGCCGAACGGGCGTCGGCGTGCCCGCGCGCGCGGGCGGCTCAGGGCGGCTGCGGTAGATCCTTGAGCGGATCGCGGGGCGGCTTCTTGGGCTTGAGCGTCTTGGGCTCGTCGCTCGGCGGATCGGGCTTCTTGGGCTTCGAGCTGCCGCCGCCCTTGGGCTTCGACTTGGGCTTGCTCGGCGCGGCCGGGGCCGGATCGCTGCCACCGGCCGCAGGTGTCGGCTCGACCGGCTTGGCCGGCTCGACCGGCTTGGCCGGGTCCGTCGGGGATGGCGCGGCGGGATCGCCCGCGGCGGGCCCGGCGGGCTGGGTCGGGGCCGCGGCGGGCGCGGGCTCGGCGGGCTTGGCCGGATCTGCGGCCGGCTCGGCGGGCTGGGCCGGCTCGGCGGCCGGCGCGGGCTCAGCCTTGGCCTCGGGCTCGGCTGCCGCGGGCGTCTCGGGCTCGGCGACCACGGAGGGCTCGGAGCCCTCCTCCGCGGCGGCGTCCTGGTTGCGGGTCAGGAGGAACAAGACGCCGGCCAGCGCCGCGGCGCCGAAGCCGAGAAAGATCCAGGTGCTCGCGCCGGAGCTGAGGTTCGAGTCGCGATGCGAGGTCGCGCGGGAAAGATCGAGTGGAGCTCCGCCGACGAAGGTCGGCTTCGATCCCTGCGGCCCGCGGCCGGTGTCGGCGGCGGTGCCCGTGAACTCGAAGACCGTCTTGCTGCCACCGACCATCAGCTCGTCGTCGCGGCTCGCGGTCGGAGCCGCCGGCGGGCGCTGGCCGTGGGCGGGGTGAGGCGGACCTTGCGGGGGTGGTTGGTGCATCGCGGGCGAACTCGCTGCGGCAGGATACGCCGGGTATCCGCCGCCGTGGGGCGCTGCCGCGGCGGGCATGGGCGCCTGCGGCGGATACGGCATCGCCGGGACGGCGGCCGGGGCGGGCGGGTACGGCTGCGCGGCGGGCGGGTACGGCTGCGACGCGGGGTACGGCTGCGACGCGGGCGGGTACGGCTGCGACGCGGGCGGGTACGGGGCCGACGCGGTGGCGGGGTACGGGGCCGACGGCGACGGCGATGGGTACGGCGCCGGTGGATACGGACCCGGCGTCGACGCCTGCGCGCCCGTCGGTGCTGCGGGGTATGGCGCAGGCGCGGTGGTCGGCACCGCGGCTGGGGCGTTGGGATCGCCGAGGCCACCGCTGCCGATGGCGATGGTCTCCTTCTGCCGCGTGGTGCTGGGCCCGCTCATCGACGACCTCGATCCGCGCGCGCCCACGTCGAAGCAAGGGGCGCGGGCGCTGCCTCGCCAGTGTGCCACGGTCGTCGGCGCCCGCCAAAGCGATCGTCGGTCGCGACGAACGCTGCATGGGTGCAAGCGCATGCGTGGGCGGCCGCCTTGCTGTTACGCTCGCGCGCACCGTGGTCGGACGCTTCATCGTGCTCGAGGGCCTCGATGGTGCCGGGACCACCACCGCTGCGCACGCGCTCACGGTGGCGCTGGAGCAGCGCGGGCACACCGTCGTCCGCACCGCGCAACCCAGCGACCGTGCGCTCGGCCGCGCAATCCGAGGGTATCTGCGCCGTGAGGGCGAGCCCCTCGATCCACGCGCGCTGGCGCTGCTGTTCGCGGCCGACCGCCTCGATCACCTCGACCACGTGATCGCGCCGGCGCTCGCACGCGGCGAGGTGGTGGTGTGCGATCGCTACGTCGCGTCGTCGTGGGCTTACCAAGGGCTCGCGTGCCCGCTGCCGTGGGTGGAGGCCATCAACAGCCATGCGCGGTGGCCCGACCTCACATGCGTGCTGACGGTGCCGCCGGAGGTCGCGGCGGCGCGCGTGTCGGCCCGTGCGACCGCCCGCGGCGAGGCCGAGGAGCTGTTCGACGCGCTCGCGCTGCAGCGTCGCGTCGCGCAGTCGTACGCAGCACTGGTCGCGTCCGAGCGTCCGGGCGTGCTGTCGATCGACGCGACCACACCCATCGATGCGGTTGCAGCCGCGGTGCTGGACGCCGCCATCGCGCTGGGGCTGTGACGAACCTGCACGAAACTGGCGGCAGCGGTCGCGCGGCGGAGACACTCCCGGGGATGTCGCGCGCCCTCCTCTCGCTGGCCCTGGCCTGCTCGCTGCTCGGTTGCTCGCGCCGCGCTGCGCCGGCTCCGACCCCGCCCGTGACCCCGCCGGCCCCGACCACCGCAGCACGCGACACCACCGCGGCGTCACCGGCTGCGACGACGCCGACCGCCACGCCCGGCAGCGCCCCCGGCACGATCGCGCGCGCCGATCTCGAGTCGGCGCTGGCGCATGGCCCGGCGTGGTTGCTGCGGCAGCTCGGCCCCGAGCCCTACAGCGAGGGGTCGCGCTTCGTCGGCTGGGAGATCACGGCGGTGTTCCCCGACGCACCGGAGCTGTGCGCCACCGGCTGCGATCTGCGGCGCGGCGACATCATCCTCGCGGTCGAGGGCGACCGCGTCGAGACCCCGACCGCCTTCGCGAAGCTGTTCGAGCGGGCCGGATCCCTCGAGGCGCTGCACGTGGTGCGCATGCGCGACGGCGACCGCGAGCAGGTCGTGTTCCCGATCGTGCCGGCCCCGCTTCCTTCGTCGGCGGCGCCGCGTTAGCATCGGCGACGATGATCGACTACGCGATCCTGTGCCAGACGATCGCCGACTGGCAGGCCGGCCGACGCCCGAGTGTGATCCTCCCCTCCTCCACGCCGACGCTGCCGCAGCCGATGGTCGCGGCGCCGCTCGCCACCGACGACGAACCCAGCACGGAGCTGTCGGCCGAGGACTACGACGACGACGCGCAGGCCTACGGCGTGCCGACGTACGACGCCGGCCCCGGCGGCACGCCGCGCGAGGCCATCCCCGTCGAGGGCGGCTGGTCGACACCACCGGCCGACGTCGATTCCACCATGGTCTACGGCACCGGTGGCGCGATGCCAGGCGGCGCATGGGATGGCGGCGGCGAGGCCCACGAGGGCGAGGTGCCGGCCTACGGCGAGGCCGCGGCGGGCGACGACGACGCGTACGAGACCGAGATCGACGCCGACGTCGAGACCGACGGCGAGCTCGGCCCCGACGGCGAGCCGCGCGAGCGCAGCTGACGAGCGCGACGAACGACGCCCGCAGGCCCTCGCGGCGGCGGGCGTAGGGATCCGCGGCTCAGGTCATCGCGAGCGCGAGCGCGACGACCACACCGGCGAGCACGATGCCGCCGACCACGAGGATGGTGGTGCGGTTGCTCGAGTGCACCACGGGGGCGTTCGACGAGGCCAGCACCGGCGGTGCGTCCAGCGGCGGACGCCCGCCACCGGCGGTACGTTCCTCCGCGGGTGGACGCGGCGGCGCAGGGATGTCGACCGCGGTGCTGCGGTTGGTCGGACGCTCGGCCTGGATGTCGCCACGGCGGAAGTAGCTGGTGTCCGGCATGCCCGGCCCCGAGGCCGGGAACACCGTGCGACCCGTGACCCCGCCGACATCACCCGGGGTCGCCTGCACGCCGGTCGCGACGATGGTGCGGCCGCGACCGGGGACCGGCTCGGGCTCGGGATTCGCAGTGACCGAGCCCGAGGCGACCGGGCCCGCGCTCGCGTCCTGTACCGCCGGCTGCGGCTGCGGCTGCGGCTGCGGCGTGACCATGACGGTGTTGCGCTTGCCGTCGGTCTCGACGACCGTGGCCGCCGACGCCGACGCGGTCGCGGCAGGCGTGGGCTGCGAGGAGGCGGTGGCGGTGGCGGTGCCGGGGGCGACCGGCGAGGGCGTGCCGAAGACCGTCCAGCCGCGGTTGTCCGAGGCGCCCGCATCGGCGGGCTCGGGCGCGGCGGCGGCCGGCTCGGGGCCGGCGACGACCGGTGTGAACGCCTGCGGCGCGGCGGCGTCGATCGGCGCCTCCATGAACATGGTCCAGCCCCGCTTGGGCGCACCCGCGGCGGGCTCGACCGGGTCGGCGACGGCGGGTGTCGTCTGGGTGCTGCCCGCGGCGGGCGTGGTCTGGGTGCCGCCGGGGGTCGGCGGGGCCGCGCCCATCGCCGAGGCCTGGGCCGCGACGGCTGCCGCCGCGTTGGGTTCCATGAACATGGTCCACCCGCGACTGCTGGGCGGCTCGCCGCCCTCCGCGGCCGGGGGCGTGGGCTCGGCCGCGGGCATGGGCGCCGGCGCGGCGGCGGGCTCGGGCTCGTCCCGCGTGAACATCGTCCAACCCCGCGTGCTCGGCTTGGGGGCCTCGCCCGGCGTGCTCGGAGGTTCGGGGGCCGGGGCGGTGGCCGCCGGGGCGGTGGCCGCCGGGGCGCTGGTCGCCGGCGTCGGCTCCGATGCTGGCGCGTCAGCGCCGGTGAACATGGTCCACCCGCGCGCGCTCGGCTTGGGCGGCTCGCCGCCGGCCGCAGGGGTCGCGGTCGCGGTGCCGCCAGTGGCCGCCGGGCTGGCGGTCGCCGAGCCGCTGGCACTCGCGGTCGCACCACCGCTGGCGCTTGCCGGGGCCTCCTCGGCGGCGGTCATGAACATCGTCCAACCGCGGGTGCTCGGCTTGGGCGCATCCTCGGCCGCGTCCACGGGCGAGGATGCCGGCGCCGGTGCAGCGGCGCTCGCCGTCGCGGCCGAGGGTGGCGGGCTCGCGGGGGCCGTGCTCGCCGCGGGCGCGCCCGGGCTGAGCGGCTCGTCCGGCTGCGCCTTCATGAACATGGTCCACCCGCGGGTGCTCGGCACCGCCTCGGCGGGTGGCGGCGTCGAGGCGCCACCGGAGGCGTCGTCACCGGCGGTGAACATGGTCCACCCGCGACTGCTCGGCACGCTCGGATCCGGGGCCGCGCCGACACCGGTCGCGAGCTCGTTCACGAACTGCCGCAGCATCATCGGGCGCACGCGCGGGTCCTTGGCGAGTCCGCGGCGCAGCGTGCTGCTCAGATCGTCGGGGAGCTCGCCGGCGAGGTGCGCCTGCAGGATCTGCTCGACCGTGCCCTCGTACAGCGGGCGGCCGCGCAGCATGTACTGCACCAGCGCGGCGAGGTTGTAGATGAGCGTTCGCTGATCGACGACCTTGCCTTCGACCTGCTCGGGCGCCATCGCATCGAGCGGACCGAAGCTCTTGCCGCCCTGCGGCGCGCCGACGGTGAAGCCGGCGACCACGATGCCGCCCGGCGACGGAAACAGCACGTCGGCACCGAGGTTGCGATGGATGACGCCGACCTTCTGCGCCTCGGCGAGTGCCTCACCGATCTGTTGGGCAATCGCGAGGGTGTCGGACTGCGAGAACGGTCCCTGGCGCAGGTGTTCCGCGAGCGTCGGCCCCGGCAGCGCGGCGTGGGCCTCCCACGTGCCACCGTCGGCGAGCTTGCCGCAGGCGTGCACCTTCACCACGCGCGGGTGCTCGAGGCCCTGCAGCTGCCGCAGCTCGCGGAGGCTTCGCTCCAGCACCAATGCCGACGGAAAACACGCCGCGTCGTGGACCGTGAGCTGCACCGCGCCGCCGCCCGCGTCGGTCGCGTCGTACACCGTGGCGCCCGTTCGCTCCCGCGCGACCCCGACGATCGAGTAGCCCTCGATCATGGTGCCGGGTGCCAGCTGTGCCGAGCTCATCAGTCCGTAGCCTTCCTCGAGGCCGAACCGGCCCGGAGCAAGAGACTACGGTGCACGCGACGTCGTGATCAAGAATTGTCCTGGCCCGTCACCGCCTGCGATCTCCCGCGGCGCGACGCGACGCCGCACACCCCCGGTCCTCGAGTGGGCTCCGCGGGCGCGCGGCTTCGTCACGGGCGCGCGCGTCAGCCCTTGGTCGCCGCGCGCTGAGGCGCGGGCTTACCGGGCTCGCCGAGGCTGGCGAACAGCTCGGCTGCGCTGAGCGTGCTGCGACGGGCCTGCTTGGCCTTGCGGGCGCTGCCAGCGTTGCGGTGTCGACGGGCGCGCTTCTTGCGGGTGATCGCTGTGAACGATGCCATGACGGAAGGCCGGTGACTTAGCCGCCGCGCGCGAGGGTGTCAAGCGCGGGCGCCGCGCCTTTTTGAAGGCGGCCCGGGTTCAGGCTGCGCCCTGGGAGAACACGCGCTCGACCCCGCCCACACCGTCGATGCGCTTGAGCGTGGCGACCAGGGACTCGAGCTGCTCGAGCCGCCCGACCGTCGCGTAGAAGGTGTTGATCGCCCGCTCGCCGTCGCCGATCGCCCGGCAGTTGGCCTGCTTGATGTTGACGCCGTGGTGGGAGAACGCGCGGCTCATCTCGGCGAGCAGGCCCAGCGTGTTGGCGGTGCGGACCTCGAGGGTGACCGGGCAGTCGAGCACGAGCCCAGCCTCCCAGCCGAGGTAGATCCGCCGCTCGCCGAGCTGTTCGAGCGCCTCCGGGCAGCCCTGCACGTGGGCGACGATGCCCTTGCCGGCCTCGAAGAAGCCGATGAGGGGGTCGCCCGGCACGGGCGAACAGCACGGCGCCAGGGTGATCATGCCGCGGCCGGTGCCGCGGCCCTCGACGCGCTCGCGGGTGATGAGAATCGGCGCGGTCGCCTGGGTACCCAAGGTCTCGCCGGTTCCGCCCTTGGGCCGCGCCGTCATGCGCCGCAGCATGCGGGCGAACAGCCCGCTCTGATCGCTGGGCGGCGGCGTCACGGGTGCGGGCGCCAGTCGATCGGCCAGCACCGCGGCGGTGATCTGGCCCGCGCCGACGGCCTCGAACACCCCGTCGTCGCCGGTCTCGCGCGGCAGCCCCAGCGCCTCGGCGTGCTCCGCCATGGCGCCCAGATCCTCGAGCCCGGCGATGGCGGCCCCGCGCGACGACAGCTCCTGCTCGATCAGGCTCTTGCCGACCGCCCGGTGCCGCTTGCGCTCGCGCTGTCGCAGGTACTGTTTGATCTTCGCGCGCGCCCGCGAGCTCACGCACATCTTGAGCCACTCCTCGCGCGGCTCGACCGAGGGGTTGGTCAGGATCTCGATGGTGTCGCCCTGGCGCAGGCGGTAGCGCAGCGGGACCAGCTGCCCGTTCACCCGCGCGCCGGTGCAGTGCATGCCGACGTCGGTGTGGATCGCGAACGCGAAGTCGATCGGCGTGCTGCCCTTCGGGAAGGTGTGGATGTCGCCACCGGGCGTGAACACGTAGACCTCGTCGGCGAACAGGTCGGCCTTCACCGCCTCGATGAACTCGCTGGGGTCGGAGACCTCCTGCTGCCAGTCCATCAGCTGCGACAGCCAGGCCATCCGCCGGGCCTCGCTGCCGCCAAAGCGATCGAGCTCCCACTCGGCCACGATGCCGCGCTCGGCGACCGCGTCCATGCGCTCCGACCGGATCTGCACCTCGAGCCGCGTGCCCTCGCGATCGATCACGCTGGTGTGCAGCGCACGGTAGTGGTTCGGTCGCGGCAATGCGATGTAGTCGCGGAAGCGGCCCGGCACCGGCTGGAAGTACGCGTGCAGGTGTCCGAGCGCGGCGTAGCAGGTGCCGCGGTCGCGCGTGACGATGCGGAACGTGACCACGTCGGAGGGCTGGTCGAGCCCGCGACCCTCGCCCTGCAGCATCTGATGGACGCGGTAGGTGCTGCGGCTGCCCATGCGGACTTCGACGGCCCCGAAGGACGCCGGCCATGCGGTCGCCTCGCCGGCGTCGTCGAGCGAGCACGCGGTGTGGTCGAACACCGCCGCGAGGTTGGCGAGCGACGACTGCAGGCCCCGACTGCCGCTCAGCATCCGCACCATGTCGGCCCGCGTGGCCGCGTAGGCGGCGGGCTCGAGGTAGCGAAACGACAGCTCCTGCAGCTCGCGCTGCACGATCTCGATGCCCAGGCGCCCGGCCAGCGGGGCGTAGATCTGCATGGTCTCGCGAGCGATGCGCTCCTGCTTGTCGCGCGGCATGTGCTCGAGCGTCCGCATGTTGTCGAGCCGGTCGATGAGCTTGACCAGCAGCACGCGGATGTCCTGGCTCATGGCCAGCAACATCTTGCGGAAGCTCTCGGCCTGCTGTTCCTGGCGCGAGAGGTACGGCACCTTGCCCAGCTTGGTGACGCCGTCGACGATGGTCGCGACCTCGCGACCGAACTGCTCGGTGAGATCGTAGAGCGTGGTCTCGGTGTCCTCGACGACGTCGTGCAGCAGCGCCGCGGTCACGCCCGCGCCGTCGAGACCGAGCTGCGCGAGCACGGTCGCGACCCGCACCGGGTGCACGTAGTAGGGCTCGCCGCTCTTGCGGAACTGGCCGCGGTGGGCCTCGACGCCGAGCGCGAAGGCCCGCTCGATCGCGTCGGTGTCGGCCGCGGGGTGATGGCGGCGGACCTCGGCGACCAGCGCGGTGCGGGCGCTGCCGTCCTCGAGCTCGCGCTCGCCGACGACCGGGGTCCGCAGCGCCGCGGGGATCTCGAGGCCGAAGGCGTCCGCGGTGGGCTCGGCGCCCGCTGGCTCGGCGGCGACCGGCTCCGCGATCGTCGACACCGGCTCGGCGGCGACCGGCTCGGCGGCGACTGGCTCGGCGATCGTCGACACCGGCTCGGCGATCGTCGCCGCGGGCGACGCGGGCTCGTCCCCGCGCCGCGGGGCGGTCGCGGCGGTCGCGGCCGCGTCCGGCGAGCTCACAGCAACGACTCCTGCCCCGACAGCACCGCCTGGGCCGCGGCCCGCTGGCGCACGCGGCGGTGCTGTTCGGCGACATAGATCGCCCGCAGGGCGTCGTAGGCCCGCTCGAGTTCGTCGTTCATCACCAGGAAGTCGTACTCATCGTAGTGCTCGAGCTCGGCCCGCGCGACCCGGAGGCGCCGCTCGATCACCTCTTCGCTGTCGGTCGCGCGGCGCCGCAGGCGTTCGGCCAGCGCGCGGATCGACGGCGGCAGGATGAACACGAGCACCACGTCGTCGACGAACGAGGCCTTCAGCTTGCGTCCGCCCTGATAGTCGATGTCGAACAACAGATCGCGGCCCTGCGACAGCGCCTGCTCCACCCGGGCGGCCGCGGTGCCGTACATGTGCCCGTGGACCATCGCGTACTCGGCGAACTCGTCGCGGGCGATCATCTCCTGGAACGTCGGGGGATCCACGAAGTGATACTCGACGCCGTCGGTCTCGCCCGGGCGGGGCAGCCGCGTGGTGTACGAGACACTGAACTCGAGCCGCGGGAACTCGGCCCGCAAGCGGTTGCACAGCGTGGTCTTGCCGGCGCCCGACGGCGACGACACCACGAACAGCAGGCCCCTGGCCTCACTCGACATTGCACACCTGTTCACGAATGCGTTCGATGGTCGCCTTGGCGTCGATCACCCGCGCGGCGGCGGCGTGGCTCGCGACCTTGCTGCCGATGGTGGTGACCTCACGCAGCAGCTCCTGGGCCACGAACTCGAGCGTGCGCCCCTGCCCGGTGGCGGCCGGCGCGGCGATGACCTCGCGCATGCGCGCCAGGTGCATGTCGAGCCGCGCGAGCTCCTCGGACACATCGGCCTTGCCCGCGAGGATCGCGAGCTCCTGCGCCACGCGGTGATCGTCGGGGGGCGCGACCGCGGCGGCGGCACACAGCTCGTGCAGGCGCGCGGCCAGGCGCTCGCGCTGCGTGCCGCCCTCGTCGCGCACCCACGCCGCGATGGCCGCGACGCTCGCCGCCAGCTCGTCGTGCAAGCCCAGCAGCACCTCCGCGAGCGCCAGGCCCTCGCCGCGCCGGAAGCCTGCGAGCGCATCGAGGGCCTGGGCGACGAGCTCACCGAGGAACGCCGGTGGTTCGGGCTCGGGCTCGGCCCCGGTGGTGCGCGTCGGCGTCGACGCAAAGCGAAGGACATCCAACACGTTGGGTGGCGACAGCTCGAGTCCACGTTCACGCGCGATGGCGGTGGTCTGCGCGAGCGCCGACAGTAGCGCGTCGAGGCGCGCGGGCTCGACGCCCCACGCGGCGATGCCGTCGGTCGCGGCGCTGGCATGCAGCGCGCGCACCACCACGGTGACGTCGACCCGCCCGCGACCGAGACGCGCCTCGACGTGGCCGCGGATCTCGTGATCGACGCGGGCCCCGAACGGCTGCCGGATCTTGAGCTCGAGGTGACGCGCGTTCACGGAGCGCGCCTCGACCTCGAGCGTCGCGCGGCTGGCCGGCGCGGGCTCCCAGGTGCGGGACGCCGCGCCGAACCCCGTCATGCTGCAGACTGGCACGGGCGTCCGCGCATCTTCGCAAACACCGGCCGCGCTCGCCAGAGAAAGGCTACCGGGCGCACGCGCGCCACCTGCGACGGGGCCCTCGACGCCGGTGCCGTGCGCACGCCCGCGCGGACGGCCAAGCGACGGCGACGTCGCGACCGCGCCGCCGCGCTTGCTATGCTGCGCCGCCCGTGGCCGCCCTCCCCGCACTCGCGCTCGCGCTCGCGCTCGCACCGGCGCCGGCCGACGACGACGCTCCGCTGCCGGCGACCGACCAAGGCGGCCCACCGGCGCCGGTCGACACGCCGCGCCGCGATGGCGCGTCCGAGCAGCCGAGCACCGCCGCCGCGCCGGCGCCCGAGCTCGACGCGAAGGCCAAGCGGCGCGCGCGGTGGGTCGAAGAGGGCGCACCTTCGAAGCGCCGCTTCCTGGTCGGCATCGCAGGCGTGTTGATGCAGGTGCCGCCGCTGCGCCTGCGCGCGGTGCCGATCGATCCCCGCGACGTGGGCCGCACCGTCGCACTCGGCGGGCTGGGGCTGTTCGGTCGCTTCCGACCGCGACCGATCGTCGGCCTCGAGCTCGACATCCGCTCGGGTTCGGTGAGGTACACCCGCAAGGACGCCGACGTCTCGGTGCGCCAGGACCAGCTGCTGGTCGACGTCGGCGCGCTGCTCTACCTGGGGCGCGGCGACGTGTTCCAGCTCGCGCTCGCCGGTGGACTCGGCGGCATGGCGACGCAGCTGCGCTACGACGCCTTCGATGCCACCGGTCGCCAGCGCTACGGCGCCTTCACGCTGCGCGTGGGCGCCGATGCGGAGTTCCTGCTCAAGCGCATCGCAATCGTGCTGTCGTTCCGGACCTACGGCATCGTCACCGATCGCCGCGGCGCCAAGTCGAGCGGCGCCGTGCTGGCCAGGACCAACGACGAGGGTCGACGCGCGCCGATGGCGACGTTCTCGACCATGCTGTCGGGCTCGATCGGCATCGCGTACCGCTTCTAGTCGTGCCCAGCACCCGCGCGAGCGGACGTGGCGACGACCGTGCAGCACGACGCACGAGCGCGTGGTCTAGCGCTGCGCGGGCGTGTCTTGCTCGGCGTCGAACTTGGCCAACAATCGCTCGATGCCGCGATAGCGCAGCGGCGCGTCGTCGTCGACGTCGGTGATGCCGGGCTGCGCCAGCGCGACGGAGGCGTTCGGGCTGACGGCGGCGGGCGTGGGCAGGAACAGCGAGAAAAGTGCGATCCAGAGGTACATGGCGTGCGTCCGGTGCGGGGTCCGGCGGCACTATGGATCGCGCGGTGATCTCCCCGCAAGAAATCGGCACGGCGTCGATCATCGCTACGGCGCTGGGGGCCAGCGATCGGCGGCCGACAGCTGCAGCAGGTCGAGCTGCGGCAGGTCGTCGACGAACGTCAGCCCTTGCACGCGACGGCTGACGATCGCCAGTGAGCTCGGTGCATGCAACACGCTCGCGACGCGCAGCGCCGACAGCCGCGCAGCGACCTCGGCGAGTGCGCTGCGCCGCGCGGCGCGGGTGGTCGCGGCGCGATAGCCCTCGAGCGCGCGGTCGAGCGCGTCGTCGGCGACGCCGGCGATGTTGAGCTCGCCCTTGCGATGGAAGTACGGGTAGAGGTCGGCATCGCTGGCGGTCGACAGGCGCAGCATCGCGACGTCGAACGAGCCCTGGCGCATCAGACCGAACAGGTACGCGAAGCTGGCGGTCGCCTGCGGCACCGTCACGCCCAGCTTCTGCCACGCCCGTCGCAGCGCCGCCGCGGTCGCGTTCGCGGTCCCACCGGCGCCGTCCCACATCAACACCAGCCGCAGCGAGCCCTCGCCGCGGCGACGCACGCCGCGATCGATGCGCCAGCCCAGCGCGTCGAGGGCCGCCGCCGCGGCGGTCATCGCCGGCCCGTCGCCCTCGCCGGGGGCGGGCGCCGGCAGCCCGAAGGCCCCCCACGCCGCCGCGGCCTTGGCCGCGTGCAGTCCCGCGAGATCGATCTCGACCGGTGCGCGCAGATCCACCGGCGCGTCGGCGGCCACCGGCGGCATGGCATCGCGGGTCGCCGCGATCGCGACCCGCGGGATCGCGCGATCGAGCGCCGCACGCAGGGCCACGGCGTCGAGCGGGCCCTTGCGCAGGTTGTAGAACAGCAGGTCGAAGCGCGGCGGGGTCAGCAGCCATGCGGTGAAGCGCGCGGCCATGCCGGGCTTGGCCAGCTCGCGCGGCACGAAGCTCGGCGGAATCTCGAGCGCGAGGTGGACGTCGCCGCGGCGCAGTCGCACCAGCGTCTGCGAGCCGTCGGTGCTGGCCTCGAGCCGGATGCGTCGCACGGCGGCGCTGCGACGGGCCCCACCGCTGCCCTCGAGCACGATCGCATCGGGCTCGAACGCGACCACCCGCATGGGGCCGGTGCCGATCGGTGCCTTCGCGAAGCCGCCACCGCGTCGCTTGCCCTTGGGCCAGATCTTCATCGCCGCGAGCCGCTCGAGCAGCAGCGGATCGGCGCGCTCGACCTCGACGTGGACCCACTTGCCGCGGTCCTCGGCGTGCGTGCCCGCGGCCGCCGGCGGGCGATCGACCAACTCGACGCGCTCGAGCTCGCCGAGCTGATGCCGGGCGCGCAGCGCATCGCGGCGGGGGTCGAGCCACGCCGACATCGCCTCGAGCACGTCCTCGGGGCGCACGCGGCTGCCGTCGTGGAACTGCACGTCGGGCCGCAGGTGACACCAGGCGTGCTTGGGCGCCGCCGCGGGCGTGAGCACGCAGTCGTCGGCCAGCGCGAGCTCGACGAAGGGTGCGTCGTCGCCCGCGATCCGCGTCAGCCCCTCGAACACGAGATCGTCGACCACGCGCTGTCCCCACGGGTCGAGCTCCGCCATCGGGTCGAGCCCCTCGGGCAGTCGGCGCACGGCGATGACGAGCGTGTCGTCGGGCAACGCCGTCCGCGGCGGCTCGGTGACGGTCGCCTCGCGTGGGCCGGCCGCCTCGGCATCGGGCTCCGGCTCGCCGCCGCAGGCGAGCGCGTGGGTCGTCGCGAGCGCAAGCACGATCGCCTGCACGACGCCGCGCAATCCCCTGGTCACCGCGCCATCGCGATCCCCGGTCGGCGTCGCTCGGCACGGCTGCGCGTACGCGTCCCCGCTCGCCGCCGGTTGCGGACGCCGCCTGCGCTGGATCTCGTCTGCGATCATCGCTGCCACGGGGCCGCCCCCCAAAGGGCCGGGCGCGGCCCCTCTCGCTTACCGCATGCGGGCCGGTCGCGCCCACCCGCCCCTTGAAAAGCCCGACGGCGCCATGGTACCTACGCTAGCGATTACGGGACCATGGGTGCCGACTGTCGCCCCTCGCGGGGCGGGCCACGAGGTACTCTTCTCCCGGAAAGGCCGCCACCGCGCCATGACCCACGTTCGATACGCGCTCGCCACCCTGCTCGTGCCCCTGGGCCTCTTCGTCGCCTGTGACAAGAAGGCCGAGGTCGCGGAGTCCAAGCTCGACGAGAAGGAGGCTCCGGTCAGCAACGTGAAGGTCGAGCTGCCGCCCTCGCCCAACTTCGACGAGGGCAAGGCGCCCGAGCAGTGGGAAGACGGCTCGTACTCGATCTACGGGCTTCGCTCGAAGCTCGACGAGCGCGTCAAGGAAGGCGAGAACAACAAGGAAATCCAGGTCAAGGGCTGGGTGCAAGAGATCTACGTCGCGCCGCCCTGCCCGGAGGGCGTGTGCGCACCGCCGAAGCAGCCCCACGTGTGGATCACCGACACCCAGGGCGAGCAGGGCAAGAAGCGCGCGATGATGGTCGTGAACTACCGCTTCTCGATCCCCGAGCACCAGGCCAAGATGTGGAAGGACGTGCCGCAGGTCATCCTCGAGAAGGACAAGCGCTACACGTTCCTCGGCAAGTTCAAGCAGTTCTCGGACACCGGCTTCGCGTTCGACCGCGGTCTGCTCGAGTTCGTGGCCTACAAGCCCATCGACCCCGCGACCGGACAAGAGTCGTCGACCTGGGTCTACCCGCCCAACTCGCCGTGGCACCCGCTCACGATCCAGGCGCAGGAGGCGGAGAACGCCGAGCTGGCCAAGAAGGCCCAGGCCACCGCAATCAAGCAGCCGTAGGTCGCCGCGGGCGACCGGAGCCAAGGGGGGGAGCTGCTCGCGCGGCCCCCCCGTTTTCAATTCTCCATCGCGTAGTACCACGGCTCGCCGCGGACGCGGGCCCAGTCGGTACCCAGCTCGAGCACCCACGGCTCGCCGCTGCGCGGGGCCACCGACAGCCACACGCGCGGCTCGTCCGACGGACGGCCGCGGCGCAGCGCGATCGCCCGCCACATCGGCCAGCGCCGCAGGCTTGCGCCCAGCTCACCGAGCGGCGCACCGTCCTCCCGCACCAGCTCGCCATCCTGGCGCACCAGCGACGTGGCGGCGTCGCCCTCGTGCACGACGACGGCGTCGGCGTCCTCGAGCACGCGCTCGAGCGGCGTGTCGATGAGCAGGTCCTCGCGCAGCGATGCGCAGGTGCCCTCGCCCACCGTGGCCGCGCGGCCGCCATCGACCGCGACCACGCAGCCGTCCCACAGCGTCAGCTCGAGCGCGTCGCCGCGGCCGTCGCGGGCCACGGTCTCGGCGCGGATCGTCCGCAGCGGCGGGCCGCTCGGGGTCGTCACCCACGCGATCGCGCGGGCTCCGGCGATGGTCGCCGACAACGCCTCGACCCGCTCGGAATCCAGCACCGCATCGCCCTCGGGGTGCCGCGGCGCGTCGAGCCGCCAGACCCCGAGGTCGAGGTGCACGCTCTGCCGCAGCGCGTCGGGGCCGTCGAGTTCGAGCGCACGCAGGTCCCCGGCGGCGATCGACACCAGCTGGCGATCGCCGAACGAGCTGGCCGAGAACGCCGGCGTGTCGGTCAGCCGCACCGGGAACGCGGGCTCGTCGTCTCGCGCGCACAGCCACGCCGACGGTGGCGTCAGCACGCGGCAGCGCAGCCGGATCTGCGCGGTGGTGTCGCTGTGGAACGTGAGATCGAGCTCGGGCGTGCCGAGCTCCTGCGGCGCGTCGGTCGCGAGCCGTGCGTCGTGCAGCGCGTTCCACCAGCGGAACACCTCGGCCTCGGGCACCGTGGTCACCGCGCTGCCGTCGTGCTCGATGACGAAGCCTCTCGCGTCGCGGCGCAGACGCGACGGCGTCGGCGTGTGCTGCTCGATCGACATCACGCTGCCGTAGTCCCACGGCACCAAGCGGGGCTCGATCCACGACGGCGCATCGTCGCCGCGGCCGGGCCACGGCCACGGCGCGGTGACCCGCGCGTCGACACAGCCCGCGCGACCAAGACCGCGATCGATCACGACGCGCTCAGCTTCGGCGTCGCAGGCCTCGCCGCGCCACAGCGGCAGTGTGCGGCCGTCGTCGGTGTGCAGGGTCAGCCACGGCGCACCGCTGCGATCGGCGAGCGGCTCGCGCAGCGGATCCATGCGCGCCGACAGCACGCGCCCCAGCCGGGCATCGACCGCCGTGCTCGACAGCAGCGCCGTGCGGCCGTCGTTGTCGGCGCGCCACAGACCGTCGTCGCCCCGGCGCACGCGCGCGTCGGCGAAGGTGACCTCGCGGACCTGCGCCGGCTCGAGCACGAAGGCCCGCCGCGCGATCCATGCGGTCGCGTCCTGGGCGACCCAGTCGCCGAGCTCGCGCTCGACCACCCACACCGCGTCGTCGTCGACGCCGACACGCGCGGCGTAGAGCCCAGCACCGTCGGGGCTGCGGGCGCCCAGCGCGAGCTCGAAGCTGCCGCGGCCGTCCTCCACCCGCACCCGCCCGGCGCTGCCGATCGCCGCCTCGTTCGCGCTGACACTGGCGGCGCGCAGGCTCGTCGCGGCGGCGAGCGCCGACCACAGCCCGTCGACCGCATCGGGGTCGGCGGGGCCGACCAGCTCGCGATCGGCCCACACCCACAGGCCGGCCGCGTCGGGGTGGCTGGCGATGCTGCAGCGGCTGCCGTCGGCCCGCTGCAGCTCGATGCTGGCGCCCTCGGGGATGCCCGCCGCCAGCTCCGGCAGCAGCCGCGCGGCCACGCTGCGGTTCGACACGTACGCACCCTCGGTCCGCTCGCGCTGCCACGGATCCACGCGCACGAGCGCGACCGCTGCGATCGCCGCTGCCGCGAGCGCCCAGGTGGTCGTGCTCGGCTTCATCGCCGCCGCCTCCACAGCATCCACAGGCCCATCGCGACCGCGAAGCCCGGCAGGCCCAGCAGACACACCCACGTCATGCGTTCGAGCTGTGCCGGCAACAGCACCAGCTTCACGTGCTCGCGCGGGCGGGCCTCGATGCCCAGCAACCGCGCGCGATCGGTCAGCCAGCCGATCGCGTTGCGCACGAGATCGCGGCCGTGATCGTAGACGACGTCGTCGCGCAGGAATGCGTTGAGCACGAACTGGTCGGAGGCCACGAGCACCAGCTTCGAACCGCCGCGCACGCCGGCCGCCGCGACCACCACCGGCCCCTCGCGATCGCCCGGACCGCGCTCGGGGACCACGCCGCGGGCGAGCCCCGCGAGGTCCGACTCGGCCCAGCCGTCCTCGCCGACCGACAGCAACGCGACCGGCGGCTCGCCCTCGCTGGCGCCGAGCTCGAGCTCGCGGACCAGCATCAGGCTCGCGGCGCGACCGACCAGCGCGCGCACGATCGGGTGGTCGCCCCAGCCTTCGACCAGCGTGAACGCCAGCAGCGGCGTGCCGCCGGGCATCGCGTGCGGATCGACGACCACGCGCTCGCCGAGCGCGAGCCCCCAGCGCGCCAGCAGCGGCTCGAGCCCGTGGCGCGCCAGCCGGTCCTGCCCCGGCAGCATCACCGCACCGGCCAGCACCAGCAGATCACCACCGCCGTCGGCGTAGCGCGTGATCGCATCGACGTGGGCCACCGGCAGCTGGCCCGAGGGGCCCGCGACGATCACCAGGTCGCAGCTGGCCAGGCCGTCGTGGCCGTCGAGATCGGCGATCTGCACCTCGATGTCGCGCGCGCGCAGGAGGTCGGCGAAGTGGGCGATGCCACCGTAGGGCTCGAGCCCGTCGATCGCCGGCTCGCCGTGGCCCTGGGTCACGCACGCGTGGGTCTCGCGGGCGTCCTGCACCTGCGCGAAGGCCCCCAGCAGCGCCTCCTCGCCGCGGAACTCCTCGACCCGCGGTCCGGTCTGCTGCACGTCGGCGCCGGTCGCCCACACCACCAGCTCGTCGGGCATGATCTGCGTGCGCCGCAACGCGGTGCCGACCCCCGACTGCACCAACACCACGCCGTCGGCGAGGTCGCGCCCAGAGAGCCCGTACTGCGCCACCAGCTGCTCGGCCTCCTGCCGATCGCGATCGGGATCGATCTCGGTCACGCGCAGCTGCGGCGAGACCTCGGCCATGCGTCGCAGCACCTCGCGCAGTTCGCCGGCCAGCGGGTTGGGTCGACCGCCGCCGCCGAGCGGCGGGATCATCGTACGCACCTCGACCGGCTGCGCGATGCCCTCGAGCTGCTCGCGCGCCCGCTCCGAGAGCGCGTAGACCTGCCCGCCGGTCCAGTCGTCACGCGTGGCATGTCGCGCGCCCCACCACGCGACGTGGACCACCACGATCGCACCGAGCCCCCACTGCAGCACCCGCTCGAGATCGCGACGCGGATCGACCAGCAACGCGGCCGCCCACACCCCGAGCACCACGATCGCGCCGTGCAGCCACAGCCAGCGGCCGTCGACGATCCCCTGCGCGAGGTCCTGCATCATCGCCAGCAGGCTGGTCTGCTCGAGCCATGCGGCCAGGGTGGGCGACTCGACCTCGGGCGCCAGCAGCCCCAGCATCAGCACCAGCGAGCACACCACGAAGGTGGCGATCGCGGCCGACAGCTGCGACCGCGCGGCCGCGCTCGCGACCAGCCCGATCGCCAGGAAGCTCGCGCCCACCAGCGCGGTGCCGAGGTAACCCGCCGCGATCGGCCCGACGTCGACCTCGACCGCGGCGCCGCGCAGCAGCAGGTAGAACACGGCGGTCGGCAGCCACAGCGCGGCATAGAACGCGAACGCAGCGATGAACTTGCCGAGCGCGAACTGGCTCGGCTGCACCGGCGCGGTGAGGACCGCCTCGAGCGTGCCCTGGCGGCGCTCCTCGGCGACCAGACGCATCGCGACCGCCGAGCAGATCGCGACCACCGGCAGCCAGAAGATGAAGAAGCTGCCGCCGAAGTAGAACTGCATCACCGGCCCGGGCGCCGCCAGCGGGTCGTTGAGCACGCGCAGCAGCAGCGCGAAGTCGTAGCCCTGCTGCAGCAGGAACAGCGTCGCGACCACGTAGCCGAGCGGCGTCACGAACAGCGACAGCAGCTCGCGCGACGCGATCGCCAGCGTGCCGCGCGTCCACGCCCGCGCCCGCGCGAGCGGACTCATGCGCGCTGTCCCCCGGTGACCTCGGCGAAGCGGGCCTCGAGTCGCGTGCGGCCCGGCACCAGCGCGCGCACGGCCACCGCGGCGGCCAGCGATGCCGCACCGACGGCGTGCCGCAGCGCCACCACGGTGCGATCATCGTCGGCGGCGAGCTCGATCCGCAGCGCGGTGCCGCCCTCGCCGGCCGGCACCGGCACCAGGCTCGGCGTCGCCCCGGCGTGGCCGACCGCGTCGCAGGCCGCCGCGACGATGGCCTCGGCGCGGGCGCGATCGCAGGCCAGCTCCACGTGCAGCTCGTTGGCCGCGAGTGCCTCGTCCATCGCCGCGTCGAGCACCACGCGGCCGTGGGCGAGGATCACCACGCGATCGCACAACGTCTCGACCTCGGCGAGGATGTGCGAGCTGAACACCAGCGTCTGCGCGCCGCCGAGCTCGCGGAGCATCGCGCGGATCTCTCGGATCTGGTTGGGATCGAGCCCGACGGTCGGCTCGTCGAGCACCAACAGCGGCGGCGAGCCCAGCAGCGCGTCGGCGATGCCGACCCGCTGACGGTAGCCGCGCGAGAGCTTGCCGACCGGGGTCGCGAGCACGTCGGTGAGCCCGGTGGCCGCCGCCACGCGGTCGATCTCGGCCGCGACCCGGGCGGTGGGCAGGCCTTTGATCTGCGCGCGGAATCGCAGCTGCTCACGGCAGCGCAGCTCGGGGTAGAGCGGCACCAGCTCGGGCATGTAGCCGGTGGCGCGGCGCACCGCGAGCGAGTCGGTGCGCACATCGAGGCCGCCGACCTCGACCTGCGCGGCCGGCCAGCGCACCGGCAGGAAGCCGCAGAGGATCCGCATCAGCGTGCTCTTGCCGGCGCCGTTGGGACCGAGCAGGCCGACCCGCTGACCGGCTGCGATCGCACAGGCCACGTCGTCGAGCGCGGCCCGGGCGGCGCCGGGGTAGCGATGCGTCAGGTGCTCGATGCGTAGCGAAGCGGGCGCGCGGGGGGACATCGTCGGGGCGACGGGCGACTACGGTGCTTGGCGCCGCGGATCGGGAGCGGCATCGGGAGCGGCATCGGGAGCCGAATCGGGAGCCGGAGCAGGAGCCGGAGCGGGAACCGGATCGGTACCACGCGCCGCGTCGCCGCCACCACCCTCGCCGCCCCGCGACGCCGGCTTCGCGTCGCCCGCCGGCACCGGCGGGCCGTCGGGCGCCGGCTTCGCGTCGCCCGCGGGCTTGCCCGGCGCCGCAGTGCCGGGCGTGCCGGCCGGCGGCGGCCCGTCGAGCTTGGTGTCGACCGGGTCGCGGTCGATCTCACCGAGCGCCCACGCGATCGCCTCGCGGACCTCGGGCGAGGTCTCGGCCGCCAGCACCGTGGTCAGTCGGGGCTTGTAGCCGGCGAGCCGGTGGATGCCCATCGTGGTGGCGATGGCGGCCCGCACCGCCGCGTCGGGTTCGCTCTGGAGCGCGTACAGCAGCGCGAACGCGGTGCCGACATCGCTCGCCGATGCCAATGCCTGTGCACACGCGACCCGCTCCTGCGTGCCCACGATGTACGCGCCATCACGCCGCAGGGTGAGGCCATCGATGAGTCCGGCGCGCCGCACTTCGTAATCGGCGTAGGCCTTGGCACTGGCGTCCTGCTTGCCGGCCTTCACGAGGATCTCGCCGAGCGCGAGGTATTGCTCGAGGTTGTCGGGGTCGAGCTCGATCGCACGACGCTGCGCCGCCTCGGCGGCGGCGTAGTCCTGCGTCTGCAACAGCGCCCGCGCGAGCGCCATGTGGGGCCCCGCGTCGTCGCCGACCAGCTCGGTCGCGCGTCGGTACGCGCCCGCAGCTTCGGCCGCGTGGCCACGCTCCTGGTGCATCGCACCCAGCAACAGCGCGGCGTTGGCCTGCAGATGCACGTCGTGCGCCTGCGCCCCCAGCTTGCGCAACTCCGACGTGATCTCGGTGAACTCCTTCGAGCCGGCCGCGCCACCGAAGTGCTCGGGGTCGGCATCGAAGCCGCGCTTGAGCTCGGCGTAGCGGCTCGCCAACGCGTCGTCGTCCAACGCCGCCGGTGGCGGCGGTGCGGGCAGCGGTGTCATCGAGCCGCTGGGTTCACCGCCGCATGCGAGCCCACCCGCGTGGACCCCCGCGAGCGCGAGGACCAGCGCGCAAGCGAGCCGACGCCCGTACCCACGCGCACCGCCGCTGCGAGCGGCCGACCGCGACACGGAAACCAACCCCGCCCACCATGCACCATCGATCGTGGTGTGGGCCCCCGCGGGCCGCGAGGTCCCGGTGCGAGACGACGCAGGAATCATCACCGCCAGGTTGCCACAGCCGCGCGCGGACGTGTACGATGCCAATGTCGGGTTTGTTCGGAGTCGCGTGCGTACGTCGTCGTTCATCGGTGCGTTGCTGACCCTCGCGGGCTCGTCTGCGTGCGGACAGATCAGCGACCCCGCAGTTCCGTGCTCCGCGATCGCGATCGACGAGGCACGCGCGGCCACGGTCGCGGCGCAGCCCGGTGCCGCCGTGATCGCGATGTCCGACGCGCCGCGCCCATGGATCGTCCACTGGCGCTGCCCGCCGAGCCCGGGCCGCGACGTCGAGCCCAGCGTCGCGCTCGGCTGCAGCTATCAGCGGACGTACCTCGAGAGCGAGCTGTCGGCGGTGCCGGCGGGGGCGGCCGAGCGTGGCCACCAGCTGCGCGACGACATCGTCCCGCTCGGCGGTGGCAGCACGCTGCTGGTGACCTCGACCGGACGCTTCGTCGTCGCGGTGGACCTCGCCGAGTCGGAGCTCCGCACGTGGCGGATCGATCCCTGGGCCGAGGACCCGGTGCACGAGATCTACTCGCGTGCGATCGGTGGCGACGACGCAGCGCAGCTGGTGGCGGGCATGCGAGGCAGCGACATGGTGCTGGTGCGCGACACCAGCCGCGAGCTGCGTTGGCTCGAGGCCGCAACCGGCATTGCGCGGCCGGTGGCGCCCGATCACCCGCAGCTCAAGATCGTCGCGATCGGCGAGTCGTACGTGGTCGGCCGCGAGGTCGTCGACGGCGATCACGACCGCGTGGTGCTGGTGCCGATCGGCGAGGACCACGAGTTCGATGGCGTGGTCGACCTGCCGCTCGCGCAGGACCTCTCGCGCGTCGAGATCACCGCCGACGACGCCTACGTGGTGGTCACCAGCGGCGAGGGCGAAGGCGCCGAGACCTCGGTGTACGGCATCCCCGACGGCGACCGCGTCGATCGCTTCAGCGGCAGCGCGGTCAACGGCAACGTACCGCTCGAGGTGCTGCCGGGCCTGCGCGCGACCACCCCCGATGGCGTGCACCTGGCCTACCGCACCAGCACCGGCGCGCTCGCCATGCGCGAGCTCGGGGCCGGCTCGGCGTGTCTGGTGCGCAGCGCGAGCGCGGGCGATCACTCGCTGGCCGGCTTCGCGGCCGACGGCATGCTGTACATGCAGGCCGACGGCGCCTACTCCGAGAGTCACCTGCTGGCGTTCGACCCCACCACGCGCCGCATGACCGCGCTCGATCCCGACACCAGCGGCCACCACCTGGTCGCGGTGCCGCCGAGGTTGGCCGACCGCGCGCAGCCCTGGGCCGTCGGCGTGCACGAGGGCTCCTACGCGGCGATGCGGGCGGGTGGCGGCGCGATGGGCCTCGGCCTCAAGTCGCCGGTGTTCGTGCCGCGCCTCGACGACGCCAATGCGCTGTGGGTCGGTGACACCTACGAGGACGCCTCCGATCGCACGCGCTTCGGCATGCGTCGCATCCAGCACACCGACGCCGGCTTCGTGCCACTCGATCAGAGCATCGCGCCGATCGACGTCGGCGGCGGCCACATCGACGCCAGCCTGACCTTCCTCTCGAGCAACGAGCGCCCGTGCCTGTCGACCGGCACGCCCGGCGGCTGGGCCTACCAGTGCGGCAACCCGCGCTCGGGCGGATTCCTGGCCAACGCGCCGGCACCGGGCTCGGAGAACCCGCGCGGCGACGACGACCAACCGCCGCTGCCCACCAACGACTAATCGCAGCCCGTGCACGCGCGACGCGTGGGCCCGCCCTCGTGCGCCCGCGGTTGGTGGGGATCAGGGCTGGTTCGCGTCGACGCCGGCCTCGGCACCGCGACAGCGGACCGCGGCCGGGTGCGACTCGAGCACCGTGCACGCGGCGGCCTCGCAGCCCGCTGCAGCGCAGGCCGCCTCGGCGTCGTCGTAGCAGCAGCTGTCGTGCTCGTAGGCGCAGCCCTCGGGGCGACCGTCCCAGATGCGACCGACACCGTTGCACGGCGGCGGCTCGCGGGCGCCGCTCGATCCCCCGCCGTCGCCGCCAGCGTCGGCCTCGACCTTGCCGTCCTCGGCGCCCGTGCCCTCGCGCGTGCGCGGGCGCGTACCCACGCGACAGGCCATCGAGGTCACCGCGCAGGCGAGCAGGAGCGCGGTGAGCCGCATCGGGCCAATCTACTCGATGCCGCATGGGCCTGTCAGGCCCCTCGAGCACGGGCCGCGACACGGGGTCGGTGCCCGTGCGACAAACGTCGCCCGCCATGCTGCTGCAACAGCTCTTCGAGCCGCTCTCGAGCACGTACACGTACCTGCTGGCCGATCCCATCGGTGGCGTCGCGGCGCTGGTGGACCCGGTGCTCGAGACCGTCGATCGCGACCTCGCGCTGCTGCAGTCGCTGGGCCTGCGGCTCACGCACACGATCGAGACCCACGTGCACGCGGACCACCTGACGTCGGCCCGCAAGCTGCGGCACCTCACCGGCGCGCGGGTGGTCGCGCCGGCACTCGACGCCCTGCCCTGCGCCGACATCGGTGTGCGCGACGGCGAGACCCTCCAGCTCGGGACGATCGCAATCGTGCCCCGCTTCACGCCCGGGCACACCGACACGCACCACGCATACGTCATCGCCGGCGGCATGGTTCCGTGCGTCCTGACCGGCGACGCACTGCTCATCGACGGCTGCGGTCGCACCGACTTCCAGGGCGGCGACGCGCGCACGCTCTACCGCTCGATCACGCAGGTCTTGTTCGCGCTGCCGCCCGATACGTTGGTCTATCCCGGCCACGACTACCAGGGACGCCGGGTCTCGACCATCGCGCAGGAGCGCGATCGCAACCCCCGACTCGCCGGCAAGGACGAGGACGCGTTCGTGGAGATCATGGCGGCGCTGCAGCTGCCCTACCCGCGCAAGATGCCCTACGCCGTGCCGGGCAACCGCATGTGTGGCGAGTGCCCGCCGGATGTGCCCGACGAGCTGCGATCGCCGTGCGAGCTCGGCGATCAGGGCTGACGCGCCGCGACTACGCCAGGCGCAGCGACGGCAGCGCGGCGTGGGCGGCCGCCGACGCCAGGAACGACCGCGCCTCGTCGATCGCCGCGACCACGTCGCCCGCCATCGTGTTGGCGTGACGTCGCCCCGCCACGCAGCCGGCGGCGGCATGGATCATCACGCCCTCGCAGGCGGCCGTGAAGGCATCGACGGCGTGCACGAGGCGCGCGGCGATGATGCCGGCCAGCGCGTCGCCCGAGCCGGCGGTCGCGAGCGCAGCGTCGCCGAGCGACGCGATCGCGAGACGATCGGGATCGGCGACCAGGGTGCCGGCACCCTTGAGCACGACGGTGCTGGCGGTCGCCCGCGCGAGTCGGCGGACCGCGTCGATGCGCGAGGCCTGGACGCGCTGCGGCGTCCAGCCGGCGTCGGGCTCGAGGCTCGCCAGCATGCGCGCGGCCTCGCCGGGGTGCGGCGTGAGCACGCGGGCGCCCGCCGGCGCAGTGCCGCAACGCAGCTGCTGCAGCGCGCTGGCGTCCCAAACCGCCGGCCTTGGATCGTCGGTGAACGATGCGTCGAGGCCTGCGATCGCGGCCGCGTCGGTGAGGCCGCAGCCGACCACCAACACCTCGGCGGCCGGCACCGCCGGCAGCCGCCGCGGCGCGAGCATGATCTCGGGACGCGCGGCGATCACCGCCGCGCGCAGGGCCGCGTCGTCGCACGCGACCGTGACCAAGCCGGCGCCCGCCCGGAAGCCCGCGGTCGCGGCCAGCAACACCGCACCGGGCGTCTCGGCGGCGCCGCCGAGCAGCCCCAGGTGCCCGCGCTCACCCTTGTGTCGCGGCGTCGGGGCCCCGGCGAGCGCCGCAGCGATGGACGGGCCGGCCAACAACGTCGCGATCGCAGGCATGTCGGCCGCGGCGCGCAGGCCGATGTCCGCCACCACGACACGGCCGGCGTGATCGCGCCCGGGCGTGACGTGCAGGCCGAGCTTGCTGGCACCGAAGGTGACCGTGACGTCGGCCCGCACCGCCACGCCGGCGATCGAACCATCGTCGCAGTCGACCCCGCTCGGCAGGTCGACCGCGAGTCTCGGGCCGCGGCAGCCGTGCATCGCTGCGATCGCGTCGGCGATGCGGCCGTGCGGGGCTCCGCGGCTGCCGGTGCCCAGGCACGCGTCCACCATCACCGCCGCGCGCGGCAGCGCGGCGCACTCGGGCACGCCGCACGCCGTCGCCAGCGTGCGCTGCTGCGTGCGGGCCTCGTTGCCGCCGCCGGCGGCGTCGAACCACGACACCGGCAATCCCCAGCCGTGCAGGATGCGGGCGATCGCGAGGCCGTCGCCGCCGTTGTTGCCGGGGCCGCACACCGCGACGACGGGCAGGCCCGAGCCGGCCCTCAGCGCCACCAGCTCGTGGGCGCAGGCCAGGGCCGCGCGCTCCATCAGCACCGGCGAGGGCATGCCCACCGCGGCGCCCATGCTGTGGCGATCGACCGCCGCTGCGGTCGCGGCGTCCCACAATGGCAGCCCGCTCACTCGTCCACCGCGATCGCCACCGCGGCCGCGATGCCGGCGGCGTGGGTGATGGTGAGCATCACGCGGGTGATGCCGCGGGCGCTGGCAACCTCGAGCGCGCGTCCCCGCAGCACCACCTGTGGCCCGTGCTCGCCGCTGCGCGCCGGGGTCACCTCGACGTCGTGCCAGCCGATGCCCTTGGGGGCACCGAGCGACTTGCTGCAGGCCTCCTTCGCGGCGAAGCGGGCCGCGAGGGTCTCGTCGCGGTTGCGTCGGGCCAGCGCGTAGTCGATCTCCGCGTCGGTGAAGACCTTGCGCAGGAATCGGTCGCCGTGGCGCTCGACCGCGGCGGTCATGCGGTCCACCGGACAGACGTCGAGCCCTACCCCGCGTACCGCCATGCTGCAGTCTGACTACCGCAGGTCGCCCCGCCCGCGCCAGCCCTGCCCTGCCCTGCCGTCAGGTACTAGCCGCGCCCAGCTCGCGCACGGCGGCGTCGCAGATGCGGCCCACGACCTCGTCGGCCTGCGCCGCGTCCTCGCACTCGACCATCACCCGCAGCTTGGCCTCGGTACCCGAGAACCGCACCAGCACGCGGCCGCTGTCGCCGAGCTCGCCCTCGACCTGCCGGATCGTGCGGCTCAGCTGCGGCAGCGACTCGATGGGCGCACGGCGGGCCACCACCAGGTTGCGCAGCACCTGCGGGATCGCGGTCATCACCGTCGACAGCCGCGACAACGGACTGCCGGTGCGTCGCATGATCGTGAGGACCTGCAGTGCTGCGACCATGCCGTCGCCGGTGGTCGAGTGGTCGAAGAAGACCAGATGCCCCGATTGCTCGCCGCCGAGGTTGCAGCCGCTCTGCCGCATGGCCTCCACCACGTAGCGATCGCCGACCGGCGTGCGCGTCAGGCCGATGCCGACCTCCGCGAGGCTGCGCTCGAGCCCGAGGTTGCTCATGACCGTCGCGACCACGGCGCCCCCGCGCAGCTCGGCGCGCTGGTGGAGATCGCGGGCACACATCGCCAGCACCGCGTCGCCGTCGACGACCTGGCCCCGCTCGTCGCAGACGATGAGTCGATCGGCGTCGCCGTCGAGCGCGATGCCGAGATCGGCTCCGACCTCGCGGACCTTGGCCGCCATCACGGCGGGGTGCATGGCGCCGACACCGTCGTTGATGTTGAGGCCGTTGGGGTCGACGCCGATGGCGGTGACCTCCGCGCCGAGTTCCTCGAGCACCGTGGGGGCGATCTTGTAGGCGGCCCCGTGGGCGCAGTCGACGACCACCTTCAGACCGAGCAGGTCGGCGTGGTTGGGGAACGCCTGCTTGAGGTGCGTGACATAGCGACCCGCGGCGTCGTCGATGCGCCAGGCGCGACCGATGTCGCCCCCCCGGGCGCGCTGCTGCTCGAGCGAGCCGTCGTCCATCGCGGCCTCGAGCCGCTCCTCGACCTCGTCGGGCAGCTTGTAGCCGTCGTGGGCGAAGAGCTTGATGCCGTTGTCGGCGAAGTGGTTGTGGCTGGCCGAGATGACGACGCCGGCGCTGGCCCGCATCGAGCGCGTCAGGTAGGCGATGCCGGGGGTTGGCAGCGGCCCCACGAACCACACGTCGGCTCCCATCGCGCACAGTCCCGAGGCCAGCGCGCTCTCGAGCAGATAGCCGGACAGGCGTGTGTCCTTGCCGACCAGCACGCGGCCCTGCTTGCCGAAATGGGCCGCGACCGCCATGCCCACCCGCAGCGCGGTCTCCGGGGTCATCGGGTGCGCATTGGCTTCACCGCGGATGCCATCGGTACCGAACAGTCGTCGCGTCGCCATCGTCGCTACGATGGTTCATATCACACCGCACACGTGCGCCCGCCAGGGCTTTTCGGCCGACATCGCGTGATCGTGCGTGGTCTCGGGGCCGAGCGCTGCTACGGCACCGCTGCACCGGGTGCGGTGGGCTCGGGCGCGAGCGGTGACGGAGGCGGCGGTAGCTCGATGCGTCGCTGCGCAGGCGCGTAGGTCAGCGCGCGTCGGAACTGCTCGGGCACCGCCGGCGCCCAGGTGATGTGGATCTCGACCCACGGGTGATCGCCGGGGCGCGCGGTCGCGACCCCGACCAGCCACGGTGAGATGTCGAGCTGCGTCAGCGCGCGCAGGCTCGGCGCCCCGCCGCGGACCTCGGCCTCGAGATCCTCGAACGACATCCCCGAGCTCGCCAGCGTCTCGTCGCGCGACACCGGTACCCGCACGGTGCGGCTGGCGGGCTTGGGTGCGACCTCGGCGATGATGCGCACGCGCAGCGCCTCGGCGCCGGCGCCCACCAGCTCGACGCCGTCCGGCGGACGCACGAGCGCCACCGTCGCGCTGACATCGGCGTCGGCCTCGTGCAGATCGTAGGCGACGGTCGACAGCTGCGGCGTGGCCAGCACCCGCGAGCGACCGCCCCGCACGCGCACGCTGGCGGGCTCGCTGCGTACGCGCACCAGCTCGTAGTCCACCGCCGGCGTGCCGCCGACGTTGGGCACCACCGGCACGTCGCGCTCGATCACCGGATCGAAGCGCAGGTCGACCTCGTCGTAGGAGAGCTCCGCCAGCACCACGCCGTGGGGCATCACCACGGTGCTGCGATCGATGACCATCGGTCCCGGTGAGGCGTCGGCGAGGTCGAGCGTGACCACGCCGAAGTCCTGCGACTCGATGCGGCTGACCCGCGTCCACGGGCCGCGCACCTGCACCGAGACCACCTCGGGCACCGGCGTCAGCAGCACCCGCTCCGGATCGGCGCGCAGCCGCAGCGGCACGGTGAAGGTGCGCGTGACCTCGTCGCGGGTGCCCACGAACAACACCAGCGTGATCACGAACGCGAGCACCTTGATGCCCCAGTCGAGCTGCACGACCTCGGCGACTGCCCGCAGCAGCGACGAACGGCGGCGCTCGTCGGTCATCGTCGGGCGTCCTCGCGGTCGGGGTCCAACAGCGCGCTGCGGGAGAGATCGATCGCCGACAGCCCGGCGTCGTCGTCGGTGCCACCGGGGGGATCGAAGACCCCGGCGTCCGGCGCGACGGCGTCGGTCTTGGCCGGGCTGCGCGTGGCCTCGGCGCGCGGCGTCGCCAGCCACTGCACGATGCGTCCCTCGAGATCGACGATGCGCAGCGCCTCGGAGATGGCACCGCGATGCACGATGCGCAGCTCGCCGCGTTCCTCGCTCAAGACCAGCACCAGCGCGTCGGTCTCCTCGCTGAGGCCGATCGCCGCGCGGTGGCGGGTGCCGAACGCGTGATCGAGGTGCTGTTCGGAGAGCGGACAGATGACGCCCGCCCGCGCGATGCGGAAGTTCTGCACCACGATGGCGCCGTCGTGCACGTCGTTGGCCGCGTGGGGGATCGACAGCGCGACCAGGGTCGCGGCCCGCAGCGCGGCGTCGATCTCGACGCCGCGGTTCTGTACCGCCGCGAGCACGTCGATCTCGCCCTGCAGCACCACCAGCGCACCGAACTGCGCCCGCTGCAGCTGCGCCAAGCCGGCGACCAGCTCACCGACGGCCGACACCGCAGCGCTGCGCCGACCGGCCGGCAGCAGCCGCTGCCCGAGCAGCAGCAGCAGGCGCCGCAGCTCCTGGTGGAACACCACGATGAGCAGCAGGATGATCGAGTCGAAGACGTACCGCAGCAGCGTCGCGACCGCGATCAGATCGAGCAGCCGCACCACCCACGCGACCACGCCGAAGGCCGCCACGGCCGCGAGCACCGGCGCGGCGCGGGTGCGCTTGACCATGCGCAGGAAGCCGTAGACCAGCGCGAACAGCAGCAGGAAGTCGAGTGCGTCGCGCCAGGTGAGCGCGGCGAGCCACTCCGAGACGTTCACGCGCGCGGGCCCCCGCGGCCCGCCGCACCGGCGCGCGCACGCTCGAAGGCGTCCGCGAGGCCGCGCGCGACCGCCAGCGCGCACGCGGTCTCCTTGACGTCGTGCACCCGCAGCACCGCCGCGCCGCGCTCGACGGCAATCACCGCCGCGGTCACCGACGCGACCATGCGGTCGCTGCTGGCACTGGCGCCACCATCGGGTACCAGCGCGGCGAGGAAGCTCTTGCGGCTGGCACCGATCAACACGCCGCAGCCGGTGGCGGCCCGCAGCCAGCCAGACGCGGCCACCAGCGCGGCACTCTGCTCCGCGGTCTTGCCGAAGCCGATGCCGGGATCGACGAGGATCCGCGCCCGCGCGACGCCGGCCGCGACCGCGCGCTCGACGGTGTGCGCGAGCTCGTCGGCGACCTCGCCGAGCACGTCGGCGAAGCGGATGTCACGCTGCATGTCGCGTGGCTCGCCGCGCAGGTGGCCGACCACGAGGCCGGCGCGCGAGGCCGCGATCACGTCGAGCATCGCGGGGTCGGCGAGCCCGCTGACGTCGTTCACGATCGCCGCGCCGGCGGCGATCGCCGCCGCCGCGACCTCGGCATGGCGGGTGTCGACGGAGACCGGCACCGCGGTGAGCGTCGTGTCGCCGGCCAGGCGCTGCAGCAGCGGCAGCACCCGCGCCAGCTCGATCGCCGGCGACACCGGCTCGGCCCCCGGCCGCGTCGACTCGCCACCGATGTCGAGCACGCTGGCCCCCTGCGCGACCAGCTGCTGGCACCGCCGCAGCGCCACGGTCACGTTCGGCGCGTCGCTGCCCTCGGCGACCAGCTTGCCACCATCGTGGAAGCTGTCGGGCGTCAGGTTGACGACCGCCATCACGCGCGCGCGATCGAGGGACAGCTCACCCTTGGCGTGAGACCACGGCGGGCTGTGCTCGGGCGCTGCGTGCACGGGGCGAATGGTAGCGCATCGCGGGGGCCGTGCGCGGCCCCCCACCCGCGCGCGCGGCTCAGTCGTCGTCGCTGCGGCCGCGGCCCCACTGCTTGGCATCGATGCCATAGCGGCGCAACAGCTTGTGCAGGTACTTGCGGTCCATGTCGGCCTCCCGCGCGGCGCGCGAGATGTTGCCCTCGGCGCGCTGCATCAGCCACGCGAGGTAAGCCTCCTCGAACAACTCGACCGCCCGCTCCTTCTGCTCGCGGAAGGTGAGCGTGGGATCGAAGTCGATCTGCTCGCTCGAGCCCTGCGGCTTCTTGCCGGTGGTGATGAGGTCGATGACGCCCGTCGGCGACAGATAGGCGCTGCGCTCGACCACGTTGCGCAGCTCGCGGACGTTGCCCGGCCAGTCGTAGCCCACCAGTCGCGCCATCGCTTCGGCGTCCGGTGGCTTCCACATGCCGGCCGGGAGTCTGCGCGAGAAGTGCTCGATGAGCAGCGGGATGTCCTCCCGTCGCTCGCGCACAGGGGGAATCGTCGCGGCCACCACCGCGAGCCGGAAGTAGAGGTCTTCGCGGAACTCGCCGGCCTCGACCTGCTCGCGCAGGTGGCGGTGGGTCGCCGCGATCACGCGGATGTCGAAGTCGACCTCGTCGGTACCACCGACCCGCCGCAGCCGCCGGGTCTCGAGCACGCGCAAGAGCTTGGGCTGCAGATCCTTGGGCAGCTCGCCGATCTCGTCCAGGAACACCGTGCCCTTGTCGGCGAGCTCGAACGCGCCCTGGCGACGTTGGTGCGCGCCGGTGAACGAGCCCTTCTCGTGGCCGAACAGCTCGCTCTCGATGAGGTTCGGTGCGACCGCGCCGCAGTCGACCACCACGAACGGGCCATCGCGTCGCGGCGACATCTGGTGCACCGCGCGGGCGATCAGATCCTTGCCGGTACCGGTCTCGCCCTCGAGCAGGATCGTCACATCGGTGCCGGCGACCCGCTCGAGCACGCCGAAGATCTTGCGCATCGCGAGGCTACGACCGATGACGTCGACGAAGCGCTCGCTCTCGCTGGGCAGCAGCTCGGCCCGCGCATCCCGGGGCAGGAACCGCATCTGCACCTTGCCGATGCCGAGCACGTCGCCGGGCTTGAGGAACGCATCGGTGATCCGCGCGTTGTCGATGAAGCTGCCGTTGGTCGAGCTCTTGTCGGTGACGCGGTAGGCGTCGCCTTCGCGGCGGATCTCCGCGTGCACGCGACTGACGGAATCGTCGGGCAGCACCACGTCGCACGAGCGCGACTTGCCGATGGTGATGCTGTCGCTGGTGATCTCGATGTCGCGACCTCGCAGCTCGCCGCTCAGCACCACCAGGCGGTATCCGAGGTGACGCAGCGGGTGCTGGTCCTCGTGCAACACCGTCGACTCGACGCGATCCTCTCTACGTTCTGACACTCGGCCTACGCTAGCAGAGCGCCTGCGTCCACACGATGGGGTATGTGGGCGACGTCTGGGGGGCCGCAGGCCTCAAAGCCGGCACGGCGGTGCCGCGCGAGTGAAGGTTGTGGTCGATCCTGCGACGTCGCGATCGCGCAATGCTTGCCTCGGTCGGTCCGGGTGATCGTGCGGCGGTCCGCCGTGTGCCCCCCAAGTCGGCGGCGCGATCACCTGCACGGGTGGACGCGTTGACGCGCAAAGCATCGCGCCGCTACGATCGCGACCGTCCAAGCGCGCGTGCACGTCCGCTCGAGAAACCCTCGCCCGTCGGCGAGTCCGAGGCCCGGGATGTCGCCGCGCGCGACCGTCCCGGGCTTCGTCGCGTGTTGGCTCGTGGCCGCGGTGCCGACCTCCGCGGCCGCGCACGCCCACCGCGACGACGCGTCGCGCGACTGCGAGGCGGCGCCGACCGAGCCCACCGCGGCCGGCGACACGGTCACCGACCCCGCCGCGTCGACGCCGACGTCCGACGCCGGGGCCCCGGACGAAGCGCCCAGTGATGCGCCCGTCGATCCCGTCGAGCTCGGTGCCGGGCCCGACACGCCGCAGGTCGAGACGCCACCCGACTCGGCTGCCGCGGCGCTCGGCCGTACGCCGCGGCGGGTGAAGTGCCTCGACGAGAGCCTCATCGACGAGTTCGGTCGCGCCAGCGTCCGCAAGGGCGTACAGCCCCGTGACTTCCGCAAGGCCAAGCGAGTGGTGCTCTCGCTGTTCGGCGGCGTCCGAGGCGGCGACCTCACCGACACGCAGTGGCAGGCCGGCGGCAGCATCGGCTTCTGGCCCTTCGAGGCCTTCGGCTTCGACGCCGAGTTCCGGCTCACGCCGATGACACTGCGGATCGAGCGGGCCGCCACCAGCTTCACGCAGGAGAACCGCTTCCCCGACGGCGTGCGTCGCAACCTCTCCTACGCCGCGATCGGCCACCTGTTGTTCTCGCCGATCCACACCAAGTTGCGCGCGCGCGGCGATCGCATCGTGCACGGCGACTTCGTGCTGCAGGGGGGCGCCGGCGCCATCCTGCACGACACCGTGCAGGCGGCCGCGTTCGACGTCGGCATGAGCCTCTACCTGTTTCCGACCTCGTTCCTGTCGGTGCGCTTCGATCTCACCGATCGGATCTACGCCCAGGAGGCGATCGGCAGCCGACGCATCACCAACGACCTCGTCTTCTCTGCCGGCGTGGGCTTCTGGATCCCGCCGCGCCGCCGCTAGTCACCATGCTCGCCCCGCTGCTCACGCTCGCGCTCGCGACGGCCCCCGAGGCCGACGCGCAGGCCTGTGCGAAATCCGCCACCGAGGCGACCGCAACCGCCACCACCACGACCCCCCGGCGACGCGGCCGTCGTGGCCGCGATCGCGACGCGCCCACGTCCGCCGCGGCTGCCCCGGTCGGGGTCCCGGGCCAGCCCGGCGAGTGCGTCGACGCCACGCTGCAGGAACAGCTGCTGGCGAAGCGCCGCTTCCGACTCACGCGCGACCGTTTGTTCGTGAAGGCCCTGCGCCACGAGCTGACCCTGAACGGTGGCTACTACGTCAGCGACCTCTTCGACTCCACCTTCACGCTCGGCGGCCAGTACACCTTCTTCATGTCGGAGAACTTCGGCACCGAACTGAGCGTGTCGTGGTCCCGCCTGCGCACCAGCGTGCTCGACACCATCGAGGGCGCCAATGCGTTCGCGATCGACCTCGGGCGCCCCGACGTCGTGCGGGCCTTCGGTAGCCTCACGTGGTCGCCGCTGTACGGCAAGCTGCGGCTGGTCGCAGCGTCGATCTGGCGCTACGACCTCTACCTGCTCGCGGGCCCCGGCGTGGTGGTCGATCCGCTGAGCTTCGGCGCGGCCGGCAACTTCGGTCTCGGCTTCCGGGTGTTCCTCCACCAGGCCGTCGCGCTGCGCTTCGAGGTGCGCGACTACCTGTACCGCCAAGAGCTGCTCTCGGAGTCGTTCTACGTCAACGACCTCGCCTTCACCACCGGCTTGTCCGTGCTGCTGCCCACGAGGAACTGACACATGACCCGAGCCTGCCCACTGGTCGTGTCCGCGTTGTCGTGCCTTCTCACCGCGGTGACGGTGCACGCGGCGGCGCCGGCCAAACCCGGCAAGCCCGGTGTCGCCGCGACGACGACCGCCACCACGGAAGCTCCGCCAGCAGTCGCCGAGCCGCCGGCGAGCGAGCCCGCGGCGCCGACCGAGGAGGTCCCCGCCGAGCCGATCGCCACGCCCGACGAAGCCGCGACCGAGCCCGAGCCCGCCGCCGATGCCGTCGATCCCAGCGCGGTCGCGGCCCTGCAGGCGCAGGCCCGCGAGCTCCGCGACGCGCTCTTCAAGGCCCGAGGCCGCGTGTCGCTGGTGGCGTCGAAGCTCTTCACCACCCGCGTCGGTCTGCAGCTGCGCAGCAACCTCGAGCGCTTCTACGAGGTCACCGATCTGACGCTGCGGGTCGACGGCGCGCCGGTCTACGTGCAAGCGAAGGGATTGCCGCAGACCGAGGGCAACCTCTTCGAGGTGTTCGCGGCCCCGGGCTCCCACGAGCTCGCCGTATCGGCCAACCTGGTGGCCCGTAGGGATGCGACCTACAAGCTTCGCATCGACTACGCGATCTGGTTCGCGGTCGACACCGACATGGTGGTTTCCACGAAGCTGCTGCTGCGAGAAACTGGCGACATGTGGCGCTTCGCCCAGAAGCGGCGCGGACACAGCGACCTGCGCGTGCGCCTGCGTGCGAAGAGCAAGTCGACGGCCAAGCGCGGCGCCGCCTCGGCGCGCGCGTCGGGTTCGGTGTCGACGAAAGGCAAGGCGCCGTGATCGCGTGGTGGCTGGTCGCGCAGGCGCTGTGGTCGTGGTCGCCGGCGGCCGACGACGCTGCGACCACGCGCGCCGACGTGCCCACCGCCGCGCCCGCGAGCACGCCGTCGCGACCGAGCCTGCTCGATCCACGCCTGCAGGCGCTCTACGGCCAGCTCACCGCCGCGGGCCTCACCGATGATCGCGAGGCCACGCTGCCGGCGTACACCGCTGCGCTCGCCGACGCCCAGGATCGCTACGTGCGTGGCGACGTGCTGGGCAGCGCGCTGGCGCTGTACGATCTCGTCGCCAACCCGCGGTGGTCGGCATTCGCCGAGACCCCCGAGGCCAGCTCGGCGCACTACCACCTGGGGATGTCGCTGGCGGCCTGGGGCGCCGAGGCGACCGCCCAGGCCGCGTTCGCGCAGGTGCTCGCGCGCGGCCCCGAGGACCCCTACTTCACACCCGCGCTGCGACGCCACGTCGACCTCGGCCTGGCGAGCAAGGACTTCGTGCTCGCGCTCGCCGACCTCGATCGCGACCTCGCGCCGGGCGGCAAGCCCATCACGCTGCGCGACGAGGATCTCGACGAGCGCGAGTACCTCGCGGCGCGGGCGGAAGGTCAGCGCGGTGAGCTCGACGCCGCGCTGACCTCGTACGCGGCCGTCGGCGCGCGTAGCCGCTTCCACAGCGCTGCACGCTACCTGCAGGGCCTGGTCTACGCCCAGCGCAAGCAGTTCCGCGCCGCCGAGTCGGCGTTCTGCGACGTCATCGGCGGCAAGGATCAGAAGACCGAGGCGTACTACGTCGATCGTCGCTACTTCCCGGTCCGCGATCTGGCGCAGCTCGGGCTCGGTCGCATCGCCCACGAGGAGGGCCGCAACGGCCACGCGTTCTACCACTACTTCAGCGTGCCGCAGGACTCCGACGAGCTCTCCCACGCGCTGTTCGAGTCGGCGTGGACGATGGCCGAGGCCGGTGAGTACGCGATCGCCCGCGACCTGCTCGCCGAGCTCCGCGAGCGCTTCCCCGACGCGCCGCAGACGGTCGAGGCGCGGCTGCTGGCGGCGCTGCTGCAGCTCTACGACTGCGACTTCCGCGGCGCCGAGGGCGAGTTCACCCGCTTCATCGACGACCTCGCGCCGGTGGGCGACCACATCGCCGAGATCCGCAAGGACCCCGAGCAGCTGCTTGCGCTGCACCGCGAGCTGTCGCGCCTGCGTCGCGGCGACACCATGGGCGGTGAGCTGGTCGAGCACCGGCTGCTGCTCTCGATGATGGATGAGGATCCCGCGTACGTGCGCCTCGGCCACCAGGCCGACGTGCTGCGCGCAGAGGCCTCGTTCGCCGACGCGCTCGACGGTGAGCTCGCGCGCCTGACCACCCGCCTGGGCGATACCAAGACGGCGACCCGTCGCGCGCCCGAGGGCGACGCGCTCGACGTGCTCGCCGAGGCCGACCGACTGCAGCGCGGCATCGCCGGCCTCGAGGCGCAGATCCGTCAGGTCCGCGCGGCGGGGGCCGACGCCGCGGCCACCGATGCGTTGGTGCAGGAGGCCGCGGGCCTGCGCGAGCGCCTGCGAACGCTACGACGCGACGCCACGGCAGTCGTGCGCACCACCCCGGGGGTCGGCGCCGCAGTGACCGGCGGGCTGTCGACCGCGCTCACCGACGAGCGCCGCTACGTACTCTCACTGCGCAGCGGCGCGCTGGCGCTCGCCGATCGACTCGACGCGCAGGCGGCCGGGGTCGCGAGCGCACGGCTCGGCAAGCTCTCGCGGCGCATCGACGACATGCTCGGCGAGGCCCGCATGGGCCGCATCGACGCCGTGCTCGGGGCCAAGAAGAAGCTCGAGATCGAGGTCCGCGACATGGCCGCGGGCCGCTTCCCGCCCGAGCTGTTCGGCAAGCTGCAGATCGAGGGCCTGGTCGGCGACGACGAGGAGTTCTGGCCCTACCAGGGCGAGTACTGGGCCGACGAATACGAGGGCTACCGATGACGGGCGGACGCGCCGCGCTCACGCTCGCCGTCGCGCTCGGGCTGCTGCCCGCGTCGGCGTGGGCCCGTGGCAGCGCACCGGCGGAGCGATCCGCCGCGCGCAGCGGCGGCGCCACGAGGGCCGCGGCCGCCGCCCCCGAGCCGTCGAACAAGCGTCGTGGCCGTGGACGCAAGGCCGCCGCCCCCGACGACACCCCACCGCCGCTGACCTCGTACCAGCTCGAGCTCGAGCTGCGCACGCGCGAGGGCCAGATCACCGTCGATCGCAAGCGTGGCATCGCGCTGCTCGAGGAGTTCATCACCAAGCACGCCGACAATCGTGCGATGCCCGAGGCGCTCTACCGCCTGGCCGCGCTCTACTGGGAGCGCAGCCAGGAGCAGTTCCTCACCGCGATGGGCAGCTGGGCGGATGCCGTCGATGGCTGTCGCGACGCGCCGGAGACCTGCCCCGACGGTCCGCCCGCGGAGCCGGTGCTCGACCTCGCGAGCGCGCAGACCATCTACGTGCGACTCATCCGCGACTACCCGAGCTTCCGCAAGCTCGACACGGTGCGCTACCTCTACGCGTTCTCGCTGCGCGATCAGGGCCACACCGACGCCGCGCAGGCGCAGTTCTGGGCCATCATCAAGAAGCACCCTGGCTCGAGCTTCGTGCCCGATGCGTGGCTCGCCATCGGCGATCATCGTTTCTACGCCGGCACCGACTGGAACGCGGCGCTCGAGGCCTATGGCCACGTGCTCGAGCACCCCGACAGCGACCCCTACGCGATGGCGCTCTTCAAGACCGCGTGGTGCCACTGGAAGCTGGGTCAGAGCGCCGAGGCGGTGAAGCGGTTCAAGCAGGTGCTCGATCAGGGCGCCGAACCCGAGACCGATGACGCCAGTCGCAAGCGCCTCGCCGACCTGCGCGAGGAAGCGCTCGAGTACCTCGTGCAGGTGCTGAGCGAAGACGAGAAGAACACCCCCAAGGACATCTACGACTTCCTGGCCTCGATCGACGGCTCGCAGTACTCCCGCAAGGTGCTGGTGCGGCTCGGCGAGGCCTACGAGGCCCAGACCCGCTACGACAAGTCGGTGCCGACCTGGCGCTTCCTCATCGAGCTCGACACATCGCACGTCGATGCCGCGGATTTCGAGCTGCACGTGGTCGCGGGCCTGCGCGGCGACGGCAAGCTCGCGCCGGCGCTCGATGAGCTCGGCGTGATCCATCAGCGCTACGGCCTGGGCACCCCGTGGGCCAAGGCCCACCCCAAGGCCGCGCGCGCCGCCCACGAGGACGCCTCGGGGCTGCTGTTCGACTTCGGGCGCTCGATCCACGAGGGCGCGCAGGCGGCCGAGAAGGACACCAAGGTGCCCGACAAGGAGCGCTACGCCCTGGCGGCGCGTGCCTACGACGATTTCATCACGCGCTACCCCAGCGAGCCCAACGCGGTCGAGGTCTCCTACCTCGCCGGCGACATCTACTTCTTCAAGCTCGGCCAGGCCGAGCGCGCTGGCGATGCCTACCTGCGCGTCGGCGAGTCGGCCCCGGTCGGCGCGCTCCACCACGACGCGTTGCTGGCGGCGATCGGTGCCTACGAGCAGGCCATCGCGCAGGCGCCGGCCGGCACCGCCGCGACCGCACCAGTCACCGCTGCTTCGGCGCCGATCGGCACCGCAGCAACCGACGGCACCGCAGCGGGCGGCAGTGCAGTGGGCGGCGCGGCCGCGACCGCCGAGACCTCGCCCGAGGCGGCCGCCGACGCGACCCGCTACAGCCCGCTCGAGCGCAAGTTCATCCGCGCGGTCGATCTGTTCTCGTCACTGTTCCCCGACGACGAGCAAAACGGCGCGGTGCTCTACGCGCTGGGCGACTTCTTCTACAACCGCGGCGACTACGACGGCGCAGTGCAGCGCTACGGCAAGCTCGTGGTCGATCACCCCGCCGATGGCAACGCCGGGGCCGCCGGCGATCGCATCCTCGAGAGCCTGCAGAAGGCCGCGGACTACGACAACATCGAGCTGTGGGCCGGCAAGCTCAAGGCCACCAAGTCGTTCGCCGCGCCCGAGGAGCAAGCACGGCTCGATCGCATCATCGTCGACAGCTTGCTCAAGCAGGGCGACACCCTGGTCGAGCGCGGCTACGCGGCGCGCGGCGCCAGCTACTACCTGCGGGTCGCCGCCGAACACCCGCGCCACGACAAGGCACCGCTGGCGCTGTCCAACGCCGGTGCCGCGCTCGAGCGCGCGCGCAAGCCCCAGGCCGCCACCGAGATCTACGAGCGACTCGCAAAGGACTACCCCAAGAGCCCGCAAGCCGCCGAGGCGACGCTGGTGGTCGCCCACGTGTTCGAGAACATGGGGGACTACGAGCGCGCCGCGCAACGCTACGACGGCCTGGTCGAGCGCTACCCCAAGCATGCCGGCCGCGCCGAAGCGCTCTACAACGCCGGCGTGCTCTACGAGGGGCTCGGGCAGACCAAGCTCGCCGCTGCCCGCTACGCCACCTACGCCAAGCAGTTCCCCGGCGAGTCCGACAGCCTGCAGGTCGAGCTGCGCGCGGGCCTCGTCCAGGCCCGGGCCGGTGACCACAAGGCCGCCATCGCGACGCTCTCGAAGTTCGTCGATCGCCACGGCAGCGCGCCCGAAGCCGTGGTCGCCAACACACAGCTCGGCAAGTCGCTCATCGCCGTGTCGCGCTTCAAGGACGCCGACAAGGCGCTGGCCAAGGCCGCGAAGTCCGGCCGCACCGCCGAGGGCCCCGCGCGGGTCGCCGGCGCCGAGGCGAGGTACCTGCAGGGCGAGCTCATCTACCGCGAGTTCGAGGCGCAGAAGCTCGACCCCAAGCCGAGCAAGCTCGGCGCGAGCCTCGATCGCAAGGCCAAGCTGTTGGGCTCGGCGAAGGATGTCTACCTCGACGTACTGGCCTACTCGACCGCGGAGTGGACCACCGCCGCGCTGTTCCGCATCGGGCAGTCCTACGAGCTGTTCGCCAAGGGCCTGCGCGAGTATCCCGTGCCCGCGGGGCTGAGCCAGGCCCAGCAGGACGAGTACTCCGAGCAGCTCGACACCTTCGCGCTGGCGTTCGAGGAGGAGGCGATCGGCGCCTACAAGAGCGGCTATGCCCGCGCGATGGAGCTCGGCATCTACAACACGTACACCCGCAAGATCCGCGCGTCGCTGGGCCGGCTCTCGGCACAGGAGTTCCCGCCGATCGCAGAGGTCGGCAGCGAGCTGCGGGTGGCCGAGGGCGGCTCGGGTGCGCAGGCGATCCGGAGGCTCGAGCGATGACGCCGAGGCTCATCGTGCTCGCCGCGCTGCTCGGCGCGGGGCTACCGGCCTGCGGTCGCCGCACGCCGACGAACACCGTCGCGCCCACCACCGCGGTCTCGGCCACTGCGCGGCAGCGCTTCGACGCCGGCGTGGGCAAGCTCGACGCCGGCGCCAACGAGTACGACGATGCGATCGCGCAGTTCAAGGCCGCGATCGCCCTCGAGCCCAAGCTGTGGGAGGCGTGGCTCGACATCGGTGTGATCGAGCTGCGGCGCGCACGGCTCGGCGAGGCTGCCAAGGCGCTCGAGGCCTCACTGGCGATCTACGCCAGCCCCGAGGCCCTCGACGCGCTCGGCGAGGTGTACCTGCGGCAGAACAAGGCCAAGCAAGCGCTCGCGCTGTACGAGCGAGCGCTGCGCGAGCACCCCGACGATCTGCGGGTTCGCAACGCGCTGGCCGTCACGCTGCGCCGCGTCGGTCGGCTCGACGAGGCCGAGGCCGAGTGCCGCGCGATCCTCGGTGAGCACGCCTTCGATCCCGCCGCCTACGCGACCCTCGGCGCCATCAAGATCGATCGCGGACAACTCGACCTCGCGCAGCTACTGCTCGACAAGGGCCTCGCCCGCCATCCGGAGCATCCGCTGCTGCTGACCAACCTCGGCTTGGTCGCGCTCAAGCGCGGTGACGACCAGACCGCGTTCGCGTTGTTCGAGCGGGCGAGCGCAGCCGACCCCCGCTACGTCGTGGGTCGCCTCAACAAGGCCGCGCTCTTCCTCGGGGCCGGCGACGCCAAGCGGGCCAAGACCGAGCTCGACGCGGTCCTGCAGATCGAGCCCGGCAACACCGACGCCCTGCTCGGCGTGGGCACCTGCGCGCGGCTCTCGGGTGATCTGCCCGGCGCTCGCACGGCGTGGGAGCGCGTGCTCGCGATCGATGCCGCGCATGCGGGGGCGATCTTCAACCTCGCGGTGCTCGAGATGGACTTTGCCGAGCGACCCCAGATCGCGCGCAAGCACCTGGAACGCTATCTGCAGGTCACCGGCGGCGACGGCCCGCAGGCGGCCGACGTCAAGGAGCGGCTCGCGCTGCTCGAGGGCATGAGCAAGACGAAAGGCGGCGCAAAAGGATGACCAGCGGAGCAGCGTGCACCTTGTGGATCGCCGTGGTGTTGGCGGCCGCAGCCCCTGCGGCCAAGCCCGCCGGCAAGCCGGCAGGCCCCCCTGCGGTCAAGCCGGCGCCAGCGGGGCCCGCCGCGACCAGCACCTCGGGCACCGCGAGCAGCACCGCGGCCGCGAAACCGCCGACCGCCTCGACGGCGGCGCCACGCAGCGCGACCGAGCGCGCACCGACCAGCGCCGGTGCCAAGGCGCCCGCCGCCGACGCGGCCGCCACCCCCCCGCCGGCGGGGCCGCCCAGCCCCAGGGATCGCGAGGAGGACGTGACGCGTTACACCTTCACCGGCCTCGACATCGAGGGCGAGCTGCGGACGCCGGCGCTGCTGCAGTTCCTCGCGCGCATCGGCGGCGAGTTCGAGACCGTCGGCATACCCCACCGCAGCTTCATGCCCGAGCTGGCGCAGACCATCACCGAGGACGCACTGTGAGACCGTGACCGCGCGCGCCACAACCACTGGGTATGCGACGCGCGTCGTGCTCGCGCTGGGTCGCACCGTGCTGCAGGAGGCCACGGTCGACGGGCGCGGCTCGCTGCGTGTCGGTCATGGTCACGGCTGCGACTTCGTGTTGCCGGTGACGCCAGCGATCGCCCGCACGACCCTCGTGCGTCGCGGCGCGATCACTCTGCCGCCCGGCTTCGACGGGCGCCTGGTGCTCGACGGTGTCGAGCACGACGTCGCCGAGCTCCGTGCGGCTGGCCGAACGACCGTGCCGCTCGCGCCCGAGGACTGGGGCGTGCTGTGGCTGCACGAGTCGCCGCAGCTGCGGCTCGTGGTGCTGCAGGTCGCGCGCGAGGTACTGCCGCCGATGCCGAGCGACGGCGCCAATCGGCCGCTGTACGCCGCGACCACCTTCAGCGCGATCGCGATGGCGTTGCTGCTCGGCATCGCGTACCTGCGCTACGACCCCGAGCGGCACAAGCTCGAGCTCGACGACCTCGACGCCCGCATCACGCGGGCGATGTTCAACGATCCACCCCGTGATCCGCCGCCCGAGGAGGACACACCGCTGGCCGCCGACGAGGACAAGCCCGCCGAGAAGCCGCGCAAGCGCGCTGCCGGCGACGAGGGCACCTTCGGCCGGCCCGATCGCGTCGGTCGCAGCAACATCCCCAAGACCGACGCGACCAGCTCGAGCAACGCCACCAACGTCGGGCTGGTGCGCGAGCTCAACGACCTCGCGCAGACCAGCACCATGGCCGATCTGCTCGCGGTCGGCGGTCAGATCAGCGGCACCGACAACGGCCCCCTGGTGGTCGGCAACGGCACGTACGGCATGTCCACCCGCGGCAGCGGCCAGGGCGGTGGCGGCGAGGGTGAGGGCGTCATCCACGGCACCGCCGACATCGATCTGCATGGCAGCGGCACCGACGCGCGTCGTCGCACCGTCAAGGCGAAGGAGGGCCCCAAGGAGAAGCAGGTGTCGGTGCAGCCGGGCACCGCCCGTGTGAAGGGCCAGCTGAGCAAGGAGCTGATCGACAAGGAGGTCCGTCGTCACCGCGCGCAGATCGGCTTCTGCTACAACAAGCAGCTCGCGCGCCAGCCCGACCTATCGGGAAAGGTCTCGCTGTCGTGGATCATCCGCCTCGACGGTTCGGTCACCAGCGCGAAGGTGAAGAGCAGCTCGTTGGGCAACAGCGACGCCGAGAGCTGCATGGTCCGCGCGCTGCAGAACTGGCACTTCCCCAAGCCCGAGGGCGGCGTGGTCGAGGTCGAGTACCCGTTCGTGTTCGACACCGAGTGAGGCAATCATGGTCATGCACACGCACGTCACCACCGGCTGTTCGCTGCTCGCGACGGGGCTCGCGTGCACGATCGTGGGCACGGGCTGCAACAACCCCGCGTACTACCCCGGCGCGACGCGCCTGGTGGTGCGCGCGGCCGACATCGCCGCCGCCGCCGAAGACGGGGCCGCCAACGCCAATCCCACCGTCGGCGCCTACGTGCAGGGCGAGTACTGGCTCGACTTCCGCAACCCCACGGACGCCGAGCTGGCCGCGCTGCGTCCGCCCGGCAGCACACCGATGGAGCAGGATCCATGGGTGCGCCGCGACGAGCTGACGATCTCGGTGCCGTGGACCCTGACCAACGACAGCGACCAGCCGCTGCGTGCGTGGGTGACCCTCGACGGCGCGACCGAGTTCTACGACTACAACCCCATCGCGGGCTTCGGCGCCGCCGGAGGCGAGGAGGATGAGGAGGTGCAGTTCCCCTCGCTGCTCGGCTTCACACCGATCATGCTCGAGCCCCACGAGGTCCGCGAGGGCGAGTTCCGCGAGGACGACCTGCGCGAGGCGATGTACGACCTCGACGCGGTCACGCGCTTCTGTGCGGGCCCGCTGGCGGTGCTCAACCACCGCCACGAGGCAGACCCGATCGGCACCGATGCGGTGCCGTCCGACGCGGTGCTCGCGGGCGCGGTGATGCTCCGACTCACGCTGGGCGCGTCGGCACCCGCTTCGCTGGAGTATGCGGTGCGACTGCGCGAGAGCGAGGGCATCATCTTCGACAGCGCCCGCGATGCGCGGCGCTACGAGACCATGCCGGAGCTGTACGTGCTGCCCTCGGCGGCCGCGGCGATGGCGGGCGGCAGCACCGGGGCCGACATGGCCGTGTGTGACGACGGCGGGAGCAGCGGGTGAACGCAGCGCTGCTCTGCTTGCTGCTGGCGATCGCACCCGAGGCGTCGACCCGTCCTGCCGAGACCGGCGACGTGGGCATCGTCGAGCGGCCGCAGGCGGACCCCACGGTGTTCCCCGACCCGAGGAAGTTCAGCCGCGGGTTCTTCGTCGAGGCGGCGCTGGGCCCCGCGGTACCGATCGGTGCCACCGCGAAGGTGCTCTCGCCCGGCTTCTCGTTCAGCGCGCGCGCCGGCTACGAAATCCGTCGCTGGATCGCGCTCGACCTGCATGCGACCGGCCTGCTGCACCGCTACCACGACGCGGTGCTGCACCGCGAGCTGCTCGGTCAGGGCGTCTACACCGGCGAGCTGCGTCTGGGCGTGCCATTTCGCCGCTTCATGATCGCCGCGCACGGCGGCTTCGGCGTGATGCAGACCAGCAACAACCTGCTGCAGATCGCCGGCGTCGCGCCCGACAACCGACGCTTCGGCGTCGCGTGGGACGCCGCGCTCTCCTTCGACGTCCACAGCCTCGATCGCCACATCTCGGGTGGCTTCATCGCCAGCTTCATCGGCATGCCGGCGCTGCGCAGCTCGGGGGCGCTGCTGCTGTCGCTGTACCTGCGCTACACCCACGGGCGGGAGCGCGGCAACGGTCGACGCCGACGCCAGAAATGAAGAAGGGACGGCGCTGCCACGCGCCGTCCCTTCGGGACTACCCGTCACTCCCCCGGCTCGAGTGGAGTCACACGTAGAAATCGATGAACGCGAAGCCGCGCTCGGGCTCCTTTGCGGGCTGGGCCTCGGCCTCCCGCGGCTCGACCGGCACCGGCACCGGCAGCTCCAGGCGGGGCTGCTCGACGACGTGACGTCGGGTCTTGCGGGTCGAAGCACGGCTCGGACGATCGTGGGTCCAGTTCTCTGCCATCTCCAGCCTCACCTTCGTGGGGACGCCCTTCTCTCGAGTACGCCGTGCGCAGGATTCCGGTTCGAAATCCTGCCAACGCTCGGCCCTCGTCGACTCAGTCACTCGGCCTGAAAAAGCTGCAAGCTCCACACCACTCCCGAGGGGGCGTGATGGAACTACTGTGAGTTGGCAGAGGTCGGCCGTTTGGACCGTCGGGCGGGACGAATCGACCGGACACGACCGCGACAGCCGTGTCAGGTGGGTCGACCGTGGAGTGCCGTGCCCCGTCACCTCTGTTACTCAGCCTAACGCGCCTGCAGGCCGAGGCAAGTCGCCGGCTTTTTCGTGCGTGATGGTCCCACCGGCACAGGTGTCCAGCCACGACGGCGGGCCGGCAACCACTCGAGGCCAGCACCAAAGCCCCGCAGGGCGCCCGTAGGTGGGCTCTGGCGGGGCTTCTCCCGCGGCTAGAAGTCGACGACGACCCAGCCGCCGTCCTCGCGCTCGAGCCGCACGATGTGGCCGTCGCCGAGGTCGAGCCGGGCGTCGTGGTCGTCGTGGGGCACGGGGTCGCCGATCACCCTGGCGAGGCGATCTCGGGCCTCGCGTAGCGCGGCCGCCTGCTCCCCCTCGGTCCACGCCGCCGCGAGGTCCTCCGCGGACAGGCCCACGCGGTACCGCCTCGGTGCGAGCCGCAGCAGGACGTCCCAGCGGCCGGCCCGGCTCGCACGGACCAGGGCCGCGATCGCGTGCTCGGGTGTGTCCTGGGCGTATGCGGCGGAGGGGTCGGCGTCGAAGCGCCAGCCGTCCTTGGTCCAGCTCGCCTCCGCGGCGAGCTCGGGGGTCAGCAGCACGCCCGCCCGGGGCGTGATCTCGACCGGCCGGCGCAGGCGCTTGGCCCAGGCCCGCCGCTGGGCCCCGAGCAGCGTCGCGTCGTCGACCCACGGTTGCGCAGCGGGCAACACGTGCGCATGGGTCGCCCGGGCGTCACCGCGGTGCACCGCGCGCGACAGGGAACGCGACTGTGCCGCGACCTCGCGGCGCGCCGCCCCGGCGCAGGCCGAGAGCAGCGCGGCGGCGAGCACGAGCCACAGCCCCCGAGACCGGCTCATCCGTTCCTCTTGGGCTCCACGATCGCGCTGAACGACGCCGAGCTCTTGAGCTGCTCGCCGCAGGTGACGCGACCGGTGAACTTGCCGATGCGGCCGAGGCGCTCGGCCTTCACCTCGATGCGAAGTACCTCGCCGGGCACCGCCACCGCGCGGAACTTCGCGTCCTGGATGCCGATGAACAAGCAGTCCTGCGTCGCGGGATCGAACGCGCCCGAGAGGTTCGCGAGCACCACTGCGGCCTGGGCCATCGCCTCCACCTGCACGACGCCGGGCACGATCGGGTTGCCCGGAAAGTGCCCCTGCAGGATCGGATCGCTGATCGACACCATCCGCAGCGCGACGATCGACTCGTTCGGCGTCGCCTCGACGACGCGGTCGAGGAAGAGGAACGGGTAGCGATGGGGCAGGATCTTCTGCAGGGCGACCGCGTCGAGCACGGCCGGAGCATACCGCAAAGCCGCGCAGCGGGTGGATGGCGCGACGCCCCACCCCGCCGTCCGCGGCGGTGCGTCAGCTGGCGTGCTTGGCGTCGTACAGCTTGATGATCTCGTCGGTGAGATCGAAGCCGTCCTTCGCGTAGAGCACCGTCATCGCGTCACGCACCAGCACGAGGTCGATGCCGCGCTCCTGCGCGAGCTTGGTGACGATCTTCTGGGTGTTGCCGTAGATCGACTCGAGCAGCGCGTTGTGCTGCTCGCCGAGCTCGTTCTCCAGCGTCATCAGCGTCTCCTGCAGCTCCATCGAGTCGCGCTGCAGGCGTTCCTGCGCCTGGACCAGCGCCTCGCCCTTGAGCGACTGCAGCTTGGCAGCGTCGGCCTCGAGCTTGGAGCGCCGCTTGTCGAGCTTCTCTTGCTTGGCCTTGCTGCTGGTCTCGAGACCGGAGCGGGCCTTCCTGCCGGCCTTGGTCTCGTTGAGCACGCGCTGCATGTCGACCAGCACGATCTTCTTGACCGCGGGCACCTCGGCACCGGCGTCGTTGGCGACGGTGAGCACCGGCGTGACGGCGAGGCCGAGCGCGAGCGCGAGCAACAGACGACGGGGGGTACGGGAGATGCTCATCACTTGTGCTCCTTGTCGTGGCGGACAATCACGCGATTGGTCAGGTCGAGCTTCGGGTCGGCGTACAACACCGTCATCTCCGACTTCACGAGGACGATCTGCACGCCCTCCTCGATCGCGATCTGCTTCGCGATCGCAGCGACCTTGCCGTAGATCTTCTCGGTGAGGAGGCCCTCCTTCTGGGCGACGTCCTCCTGCAGCTCGGCGCTCAGCTGCTCGAGCTCGGCCTGCTCGCGCATCAGGTCCTCCTGACGCTTCTGCAGCTCGGTCTTCGACAGCATCGCACCCTTGGCCTGCAGGTCCTTCGCGTGCTGCTGCAGCGCCTCGGCCTTCTTCGTCAGTCGGGCCTGCCCGCGGCTGAACGCTGCCTCCAACGTCGTCTTCGCGGTCTTGCCCTCCTTGGTGTCGAGCAAGCATCGCTGCAGATCGACGACGGCGACCTTCTCGATGGTGGGAACTGCAGCGGCGGCGGGCTTGCCGGCGCCGAACAGCATCGCCGGCAACAGCAGTGCCGGGAGCGCGAGACGTGCGAAACGCTGCATGGCGCGAACCTTAGCCGCCGCCCTTCGTGACGGCAAGCGCTGGGAGTCCACAGACGGCCGTGCATGGGATTGATTCGCGGAGCCCTGCGCAGGCCGTGATCGCGATCGCGCGTCGCCTGGGACAAAAACCAAGCGCAGCGGGGCGCTTCGGGGCGCCGACGCCCGAGGCCTAGAACGAGTTGCCGATCGCGAACTCGAAGACCACCGGGTCGTCGCCGCGACGCAGGAACTTGGTCGGTCGTTGGCGATCGAGCGGGAAGCCCCACTCGAACCGCAGCGGCCCGATTGGCGACTGCCAGCGGAAGCCGAAGCCCATCGAGTAGCGCAGGTTCCTGAAGCCGAAGTTGCCGCAGGGGTCGGACTTCGGAAGCAGCGAAGGATTCGCCGTCTCGCAGTACAGGACCTTCTCGGTGTTGAAGGCGTTGCCCATGTCGTAGAAGATCACGCCCTTGATGTTGGCCGGCGGGATCATCATGAACTCGAACTCGCCGGTGAGCGCGGTCAGCAGGTTGCCGCCGATCTCGTAGGGAATGAGCGGCGAGGTCGGGTCGGGCGAGCTCGCGACCTTGATCTTGGGTCCGAGGCTGCGCAGGCGGAAGCCGCGGATCTCACCGTCGCCGTAGATGCCGCCCGGGAACCACCGCTCGAAGATCGGCACGCCGCGCGCCTGGGTCGAGTGGACGAAGCCGACCTGCAGGCGGACCTTGAACACGACCCACGCGCGGAAGGCCTTCTCGGTGCGAATGACCGGGAAGTAGAAGCGACTGTCGAGGACGTAGCGGTTGTAGCGGTTCTGTGAACCGAGGTACTTCGACGCGAAGGTGGTCCGCAGCTGGTGGTACTGCCCCGAGGTGGGGAACAGGAAGTTGTCGCGGGAGTCCCACTGCAGCCGCGCCTCCAAAGCCGAAGTGATGCCGTTGGCGAACAGGTTGGTGATGAGCGCCTGCTGCGGCACCGTCACGAGCGAACCCGGCGAGAACACCCCGCCGACGGTGCCGAACGAGCCGAAGCCGACCTTGACGTCCTCGAGCTCGTAGCCGACGAACGCGGTGAGGTCGCGCCAGATCGGATAGCCCCAGCTCAAGCGGAAACCGGTGCTCTGTCGCGAGAACGACGGGAACAGGTTGCGCGAGTTGAAGACGTTGAAGATGAAGTTCCACTTGCTGTCGAGGAAGTGGCGCGTGTAGTACGAGAAGTTGAACAGGCGCCGCAGGCTCGAGAACTGCGCGATGACCTGGACGGTGGCGCCGCGGCCGAGGAAGTTGTCGTAGGCGACCTGGCCCTGCAGCACGAAGTTCTCGATGGTCGAGAAGCCGGCGCCGACCTGGAACGTGCCGGTGAGCTGCTCGGTGAGCTCGATGTTCACGACGATCTTGTCGTCGGCCGAGCCCCGCGAGGTCGAGACGTTGACGGCGGAGAAGTAGCCCAGCCGCATGATGCGGAACTCGCTGCTCTCCTTGCCGGTCTCGGAGTAGAGGTCGCCCTCCGAGATGGTCATCTCGCGGCGAATGACCTTGTCGGCGGTCTTCTCGTTGCCGTTGATCTCGATGCGCTCGATGTAGACCAGCGGGCCCTTCTCGATCGCGAAGTTGATGTAGAGAAGCAGCTTCTCGCGGTCGAAGCGCTGGTCGGCGTTGACGTTGACGTAGGCGTAGCCGGCGTCCTTGTAGCGCCGCTCGATGTCCTCGCGGATCTTCTGGATCTTGCCCATCGAGGCCACGTCGCCGACCTTGATGACCGGCGCGATGGACTCGTTGAGCGTGTCGGGATCGAACAGCAGGGTCTCGCCCCGGCCCAGCATCTCGCGCGCCGCGAGCCCGCCGAGCTTGTACTGAGGCCCCTCCTCGATGGGGATCGTCAGCACCACGAAGCGGCGGTCGGGCGACAGCGAGAGCTCGGGGTCCTTGGGATTGGCGTCGAGGTAGCCGTTGTCGCCGTAGTAGGCCCGCAGGAACGCGAAGTCCTGCTGGAAGGCCTCCTTGTTGAACACGCCGCCGGCCTTCTTCGCGACCACGCTGATGTAGCCGCCGGCCTTGGTGAGGATGTGCTTGCGCAGATCCTTGTCGTCGAAGGCCTTGTTGCCGACGAAGTCGATGCTGCGGACGATGACCTCGGAGGCCTCGTCGATGACGATCGCGAGGTCGACCTTGCCGGGCTCCTTCTCGACCGGTCGCAGCTCATAGCTGACGTCGGCGAGGAAGAAGCCGCCGTCGGTGTAGACCTGCTTCACCTTCTCGATGTTGGCCTTGAGCTTGCCGAGATCGAGGACCTGGTTCTTCTGCAGATCGAGCTGCTCGTTGATGTCGTCGAGTTTGACCTTGTCGTTGCCCTCGATGATGATCTTGCGGATCGTCGGGCGCTCCTTCACGACGTAGGTCAGCACCACGCCGCGAGGGCCCATCTCGCCCTCGACGCGGACGTCCTCGAAGTAGCCGAGGCCCCACAGTCGCTTGAGGTCGGCGCCGAGCTTGCGGGGCTGGCACAGCTCGCCGACGCTCGAGTCCAGCTCGAGCAACATCGCCTCGGACTCGACGCGGTTGTTGCCCTCGAAGCGGATCTCGGCGATCGGGTGGCCGTAGAGCTCGCCGGGCACCTCGGCCAGCTGCGCCGCGGTCCAGATGGCCTGCCAGTCGCCCCGCGGCAGTGGCTGCGCCTGCGCGGAGCGGCCGACCAGCAGCACGACGCACAGCGCCACGAGGCCCACGCACCAGCGACGCCAGCGGTTGGCGTGGACACGGCGACGCCCCGCTCGTGGGGCCGCGGCGGCTTCAGTCCCGCGCGGCATCGCGTGCGACCGGCTCCTCGATGGTGTCGCCGATCAGCCGCCCGTCCGCCATGCGGATCTTTCGCGGCATCTGACGCGCCAGATCCATGTTGTGGGTGACGACCAGCATCGTGATGCGCTGGGACTCGTTGAGCTGGAACAGCAGCTCGTGGACCTCTTCGCTGGTGCGCGTGTCGAGGTTGCCGGTGGGCTCGTCGGCCAGCAGCAGCTTGGGCTGCATCACCAGTGCGCGGGCGATCGCGACGCGCTGTTGCTCGCCACCGGAGAGCTCGCCAGGGCGGTGCGCGAGACGATGGGACATGCGGACCGACTCGAGCATGTGCTCGGCGCGACTGCGAGCCTCTCGCACCGGCATGCGGGCCACCAACGCCGGCATCATGACGTTCTCGAGCGCGGAGAACTCTGGCAGCAGGTGGTGGAACTGGAACACGAAGCCGATGGTGCGGTTGCGGAAGCGCGCCAGCTCCGGCGGCGGCAGCTCGACGATGTCGACGCCGTCGAACAGGATCTTGCCCGAGCTCGGCAGGTCGAGCGTGCCCAGGCAGTGCAGGAGCGTCGACTTGCCGGCCCCCGAAGCGCCGATGATGGTCACCATCTCGCCGACGCCGAGCGTCAGGTCGACGTCCTTCAGCACTTCGATGACCTGCGCACCGATCACGAACTGCTTGGTCATGTGCACCACCCGCACCAACACGGGCGTGCCATCGGAATCGGATCGGGCCATGATCGGGCGCGTAGGGCCGCGCGCAGGCTAGAACGCCCGATCTCGGGTGTCAACGCGACCGGGACCGCCCCGCGAGCGCCGCCTTGGGCATGCGGAGGCCGGCCGGCGTGCGTCGATCACGGGATCCGCCCCCCGCGCTCCCGCCAGGCCCGGGATCACTTCTCGGTCAGGCGCAGTGCGTCGACCGGGCGCAGGCGCGAGGCCACCAGCGCGGGATACAGGCTCGACACGCACACGATCACCAGGGCCGCGAGGCCCACGAGCGTGACCTCGCCGGGGTTCACGACGACCGGCAGCTTCTCCACGTAGTAGACGTTCTCGTTGAGCGGCAGGCCGTAGCGGTCGAGCGCCCAGCACAGGCCCAGGCCCATGCAGATGCCGCCGAGGCTGCCGAGGATGCCGACGCACAGGCCCTCGGCGATGAACACCCGCATGATGCCGCGATCGCTGGTGCCCATGGCTTTGAGGATCGCGATCTCCTTGCTCTTCTCCATCACGCTCATGAGGTTCGACGCGAGGATGCCGAACGAGGCCACCAACACGACGAAGAGCAGCGCGATGAACATCGCGACCTTCTCGAGGAACATCGCGGAGAACAGGTTGCGGTTCAGCTCGCGCCAGTCCTCGACCACCAGCTCGTCGCCGCGCCCGGCCGCCGCGACCGCGGCCGCGACCGCGCGATGCCCGTCGTCGATGGCGTCGACGTCGGCGAGCTTGACCTCGATGCCGTTGACGCGATCGCCCGCGAGCAGGAACCGCTGGACCACCGCGAGCGGCGCGTAGACGTTCTTGCGGTCGTACTCGTACATGCCCGAGAAGAACACCCCGCCGACCTTGGCGATGAGGCTGCCCGGCAGGCGCCCCGCCGGCGTCATGCGGCCGACCGGCGTGATGAGCTGGACCTCGCTGCCGACACCGATGGCGAGCTCCATCGCGAGCTCGCGGCCGATGAGGATCGGGTCTTCGATGACGTCGTCGTCGTCGCTGCTGCGGATCCAGCCGCCGTCGGCGTCGGATGGACGCTCGCCGTCGGGCTCGGCGCGATCGTCCGTGGCATCGCTGCGGCCGGCGTCGACGCTGCCGGTGTTGGGGTCCTCCCAGCCGCCCTCGTCGTCGTCGTCGGGGGCGAGCGCAGCCGGGTCCGGCCGCACGCGTGCGGCCTCGGGCCGCAGCGCGTCGTTGGGGTCCTCCCAGCCCTCGTCGTCCCTCGTCGCCGGTGGCGGCGGGAGTTCCCGCGACAGCGCGCTCGGGCGCTTGTCGGCGATGGCGGTGGGCGTGCCCGCGTCGGGCACCGGCCTGGCGGGCGGCGGCGGCGGCGGAAGCTTGGTGTCCTCGCCGTCCTTCTTGTCGAGGTGGCGCAGCCGCCACGGCGTGCTCTCGGGGTCGAGTGCGAACGGATCGGGGTTGGGGATGTCGGCGGGATGCGAGAGGTACTCGTAGCTGCCCTCCTGCACCAGCGACGGCAGGTTCGAGGCGGTGGCGTGCTCGTCGGCGAGGATCCCCGAGAGGATTGCACCCTGCCGGTTGAGCCGCGAGCGGACCATGATCTCGCCCTCGAGGTAGGGGCTGGCCCCGACCACGCCGGGCACCTCGGCCAGCGCGTGGGCCAGCGCGACGTAGTCGTCGAACGGCTTGCCGTCGGCGCGCGCGACCCGGATGTGGGCCTTCTGGTTCAGGATCTTCACGCGCATGTCGGCCTCGAGGCCGCTCATGAGGCTCAGCACCACCACCAGCGCCATGCAGCCGAGCAACACACTCATCGCGATGATGGTCGGCAGCAGATTGAAGAAGCGCGCCAGCAGGGCGAACGCGAGCGCCATGACGCCAGCGAGCAGCGTGATGCCACCGAAGCCGCCGAAGTAGCGCTGCAGCGCGCTCGGTGGATCGGCGGCGTCGAGCGCCACGCCGCCGGCGTCGTCGAGCGTGCCGGCATAGACCGCCAGCAGCGCGCCGATCACGATCAGGTAGATCGATCCGAGCAGCAGCGGCCGGACCCACGGCGCGAGCACGTCACCCGACCGCAGGTGACGCCACGCGATCATCCAATCGAGCTGCTGGAACATCGTCAGGCCTCGTCGTCGTCACCGGGCGTGTTGGGCTTGCCCTGGCCGAGCAGGTAGGCCTGCTGCAGCGCATCGAGGTCACCGTCGAGCACGGCGTCGACGTTGCCGAGCTTGGTGCCGGTGCGGTGGTCGTTGACCTGGCGGTAGGGCTGCAGCACGTACGAGCGGATCTGGCTCCCCCACTCGATGCTGCGCTCCTCGCCGCGCAGCTCCGCCATCTTGGCCTCGCGCTTCTGTCGCTCGAGGTCCCACAGGCGCGCCTTCAGCATGCGCATCGCAGTGTCGTAGTTCTTGTGCTGCGAGCGCTCGGCCTGGCACGCGACCACGATGCCCGTGGGGTTGTGGGTCAGGCGCACCGCCGAGTCGGTCTTGTTGACGTGCTGGCCGCCCTTGCCGCCGGCGCGGTACTTGTCGACGCGCAGGTCGGACTCCTTGACCTCGATGTCGATGTCGGTCTCGTCACCGATGTCCGGCACCACCATCACGCTGGCGAAGCTGGTCTGCCGGCGCGCGTTGGCGTCGAACGGCGAGATGCGGACCAGCCGGTGCACGCCGATCTCCGAGCGCAGGTAGCCGTAGGCGTACTCGCCCTCGAACACCAGCTCGGCGCTGCGGATGCCGGCCTGCTCGGCCTCCTGCACGTCCATGAGCTTGACCGTGAAGCCCATGCGCTCGCCCCAGCGCGAGTACATGCGCAGCAGCATGTCGGCCCAGTCCTGGCTGTCGACCCCGCCGGCGCCGGCGTTGATGCTGAGGATGGCGTCCTTGGCGTCGAAGGTGCCCGAGAGCATGCGCCGGAACTCGAGCTTGCCGACCAGCGCCTCGGCGGCGTCGATCTGCCCCCACGCCTCGCGCAGGGTCGGCTCGTCGTTCTCCTCGCGGCCCATCTCGTAGAGCGTGCGCGCGTCGTCGACCGACATCGTCGCGGCGTCGAGCTCGGCCAGGGTGTGTTTGATGGTCGCCTGCTCGCGCGTCACTGCCTGCGCACGCGCGGCGTCGTCCCACAGGGACGAGTCCGCGGTCGCGGCGTCCAGCTCCTCGAGTTTCTCGCGCTTGCCATCGTAGTCAAAGATGCCTCCGCAGCTCGAGCACGCGGGCCGAAAGCCTATCCAGGCGTTCGAAGGCCTTGGCGTGCTCGGGCAGCGGAGGGGTATTGCCCTGCACTTCCATCGTGCGGGCAAGCTATCACGAGCCCAGCGCCCACGCACGCCGGCAACGGCGCCTTCATACCTCGACGACGCGCAGCGCCCGGGGGGCGCCGGGGCGCGCCGGGCGAACCGGGTAGTCGCCGGTGAAGCAGGCGTCGCAGTAGCCGAAGCCGGCCTGTTGTCGCACCGCGCGACGCAGGCCCTCGGGGCTGAGGTAGCCCAGCGAGTCGGCCTCGATGGTGCGCGCGATCTCGGCGACGCTCTGCTCGCTGGCGACCAGCTCGGCGCGGGTCGGCGTGTCGATGCCGTAGTGGCACGGACCATCGATCGGCGGCGACGACACGCGCACGTGCACCTCGCGTGCGCCGGCGTTGCGCAGCAGCTGCACGATCTTGCGCGAGGTGGTGCCGCGGACGATCGAGTCGTCGACGATCACCACGCGCTTGCCGGCGACCAGCTGTGGCACGGCGTTGAGCTTGAGCCGCACACCGAAGTGGCGAATCGAGTCGGTCGGCTCGATGAAGGTGCGGCCGACGTAGTGGTTGCGGATGAGGCCCATCTCGAACGGCAGGCCGCTGGCGCGGGCATACCCCAGCGCCGCGACCACGCCGGAGTCGGGCACGGGCACCACGATGTCGGCCGCGACCGGGTGCTCGGCGGCCAGCGCAGCGCCCATCGCGATGCGGGCCTCGTAGACGCTGACGCCGTCGAGCACGCTGTCGGGTCGGGCGAAGTACACGTGCTCGAACACGCAGAACTTCCGCGGCGCTGCCGGCAGCTGCACGCTGCGCTGGCCCTCGCGATCGATGACGAGGATCTCGCCGGGCGCGAGGTCGCGGACATACTCGGCCTCGATCAGATCGAACGCACAGGTCTCGGACGCCACCACCCACGCATCGGGGTGCGAGCGCAGCCGCCCCAGCACCAGCGGCCGGAAGCCGTGGGGGTCACGCACGGCGACCAGCTTGTCCTCGGTGGTGAGCACGAGGCTGTAGGCGCCCTGCACCCGGCCGAGCGCCTCCACGAGCTGGTCCTCGATCGCCGGCGCTTCGCTGCGCGCCATCAGCTGCAGCATCACCTCGGTGTCGGAGAGCGTGGCGAAGATGGCGCCCTGCCGCTCGAGTTCCTCGCGCAGCTGCTGCTCGTTGACGAGGTTGCCGTTGTGGCCGATCGCGATCGAGCGGCCGCGGTACTGCACGAGCAGCGGCTGGATGTTGCGCGCCAGCGAGCCGCCGGCGGTGGTGTAGCGCACGTGGCCGATCGCGATGCGCCCCGGGAGCTGCGCCAGCACCTCCCGGGTGAAGATCTTGCGGACGTGGCCCATCGCCCGCATGCCGTGCAGCGTCGCGTCGTCGTTGGACACGACGCCGCCGGACTCCTGTCCTCGGTGCTGCAGGGCGTGGAGCCCGAGGTAGGTCAGGTTGGCCGCTTCGGGATGGTCGTAGATGCCGAAGACGCCGCACATGGCGGCGAAGGAAGTACCACGCCGGTCACCCTGCGGCCATCGGGCGCCGCTGCCGGCGACTCACAGCAGCGCGCGCGCGACCCACTGCAGCACCGTCAGCGCGAAGGCCGCCCACAGCAGCGAGCGCGTGCGATCGAACTCGACGCCCGAGGTGATGCGGGTGGCGATCGCCAGCAGCGTCGCGTTCACTAGCGCTTGGATCACGACCACCGCCAGCGGGCCGAGCAATGCGATCGGCAGCAGGAAGATGATCGACAGCACGACCATCAGCAGCTTGCCGAGCAGCACGCTCAGCACGCCGCAGGCGAGACCGACCTTGAGCGCGGCGCCCATGCCCTTGACCCGCATGCCGGGCACCAGCATGGGCACCAGCAGGAAGCCGAGCGCGAAACCGAGGGTGGAGGCGACGAGTTGAGCCATGGGTTCGGATCCCTTGGGGCGAGCGGAGGTCTCGGCGCGCGCGCGGGCGGGCCCCGCCCGTGCGCCGGCGTCGAACTGTAGCGCACCACGACTTCATGGGCCCGCGCGGCATTCCTCGCCCCACGTGCGCGGCCGCGGCCGCGGGTGGGCGTCGGCGCCCCGCGGGGCCTGCGGCGACGTCAGAGCAGACCGAGGTTGCGTCGCAGTCGCGGCAGCGGCGACTCGGCATCGGGCACGAACGGCCGGCCCAGCAGCACCGAGGCCAGCTCGACGTAGCGTTGCGCGGCCTCGCTGCGGATCTCCGGCGTCAGCGGCGGCGGTGGGCCCTCGCCGGAGAAGCCGCGTGCAACCAGCCAGCGGCGCACGAACTCCTTGTCGAGCGCGCGGGGATCCTCGCCTGCCGCGAGCGCGGCGTCGTAGCCGTCGGCGTACCAGTAGCGCGAGCTGTCGGGGGTGTGGATCTCGTCGATGAGCACGACGCGACCGTCGGGCGCGACCCCGAGCTCGTACTTGGTATCGACGAGGATGAGCCCGCGCAGGGCGGCCTCGGCCTGGCCGAACGCGAACAGCTCGAGCGCGGCGCGTTCGAGCCGTTCGAACACCTCGGGGGTCACGATGCCGCGGTCGAACAGCACGTCCTTCGCGACGCTCTCGTCGTGGTCACCCTTGGCGGCCTTGGTCGACGGCGTCACCAGGTTCTCGCGCAGTCGCTCGTGCTTGCGCAGGCCGTCGGGCAGCGCGTGACCACAGAAGCTGCGCTCGCCGCGTTCGTAGGCGCGCCAGATCGACGTGCTGCTCACGCCCGTCAGGTAGCCGCGGACGACCATCTCGACGGGGATCGGCGTGCACTCGATCGCGATCACGGCCTGCGGATCGGGCACCGAGACCAGGTGGTTGGGGAACACCGCCGCCGTGCGCTCGAACCAATGGGTCGCGACCGCGTTCAGCACCTGCCCCTTGAACGGGATGGTGCCGAGCACGACGTCGAACGCCGAGATGCGGTCGGTCACCACGATGGTGCGGCGACCCTGGTGCGAGAAGTTCTCGCGCACCTTGCCGCTGTAGCGATGCCCCAGTCGATCGAACTCCGGACCCAGCGCATCGAGGGTTCCTTCGGGGGCGAGCGCGGCGGCGAGCGAGGCGGCGTCGATGGCCATGGGCGAGCGCGAGGCTACCAGGCTTGCCGGGTCGACGGCGGCGACGCGTGGTCGCGGGCCGTCGTCACGGCGCGAGGTCGAGGCAGCAGCGCAATCCCACCGTGGGCGCGCGCGTGTCCGCCGACGGCCGCAGCCGCGCGTCGCACGACGGCGAGCGGGTCGCCGAGTCACCGCCCAACGCGAGCCCGTCCTCGACCCACTCGGCGACGTTGCCCTCGAGATCGTAGTGCTCGCCGGGGGTCACGCATCGATCGCGCGCACCGCTGCGGCTCAGGTCCTGCACCGCGCCCGACGAGGATGCGCCGTTGCAGCGATCGAGCTCGCCGCGCTGACCGTACGGATGACGCCAGTTGTGCGGGCCGCGGCACGCGGTGCGCCACTCCTCCATCGTGCACAGCCGCGCGCCGCGATCGCGGCAGGCGGCGCGCGCCTCGGCGAGATTGATCTGCGTGCGCGGGATCTGGCGCAGACCGGGGAACTCGCCCTGGTCCATGCACACGCCCGGCTTGGCGTCGGCCTCGATCGCGCGCATCTCCTCGGGGCACGTCCGGGGCGGCGCCGCAACCGGCTCGCTCGGTGCGCGCCGGGTCGGCTCGACGACGGCCGAGGCCGCGGTCTCACCGATCGGCGCGTCGTCACCGGTGAGCAGCTGCGAGAGTCCGCCGCGGTGGCGCGCCAGCGACAGCGTGGTGCCGAGCGCCAGCACCAGCGCGGCGGCGCAGATGGTCCACGCGACCGTGGTGCCGGAGCGCGGACGCGCCGGCAGGGCCAGCGCAGAGGCCGAGATCGCCGGGTGCGAACGCGACGGGGGACGATCGATCGTGGCCTTCGCTGCCGGCCGCCCGGCCCGCTCGCCGGCTGGCGCCGCGACCTCGTCGGAGCTGCGGCGCGACGGCTCGGCGCTGCCGCCCGCGGCCCGCGGCCGATCGAGCTCGAGCCCGCTGGGCGTGGGCGCCTGCGGGCGCTCCCCCGCGCGGCGGCGGCCGCTGTCGCTGGCGCGATCAGCCTCGGGATCGGGCGTGCGTCGACGCGGGTCGACGTCGCGATCCAGCGCGAGCTTGCCGCTGTCCGCCGCCGCCACGCGCTCGGGCCCGCGGGCTCGCGCACCGCTGTCGCCGGCGCGCTCGGGCTCGGGCGTGCCGCGCTCGGGTCCACGCAGACGTCCGCTGTCGGCGGTGCGCACCGGCTCGGGCGTGCCCGCCCGCGCCGCCGCGGCGTCGAGCGACGACGATCCGCTGCGCGCGGCGAACAGCTCGTCGTCGTCGTCGTCGTCGTCGTCGCGACTGCCGAGCCCGACGGTCGGCGTGGGCTCGCCCCACTCGCTGGGTGGTGGCGCCGCGCGCAGGCGTGCACTGCCGAGCCCGTCGATCGGCGTGGGCTCGCCCCACGCAGGGTCGGGCGCGGCCTCGGTGCGGGCGCGGGGCGGCCAGCTGACGTCGCCCTCCAGCGGCTCGAGGGCGATGGGATCCGATTCCGACGGCAGGTCCGTGCGCGAGACCTGTCGCGGACCGCCCTCGGCGTCGAGGTCGAACACCGGCGCATCGTCGTGCCAGTCGTCCTCCTCGCCGCCACCGAGCGGCAGGTCGCGGGCATCGCTCGCGGCGCGCGGCGGCACGGTCGGCTCCGCGAGTGGCTCGTCGGGGATCTCGAAGCTCCCCGCGGCGGCGAACTCGTCGCGCGGCAGCCGAGTCTGCGGCCCGGTTCGCACGCGCGTGCGCACCAGTGCGACGCGGGCAATCTCGGCCGGACGTCGCAGCGTCGGCACCACCGTCAGGGTCGCGGGATCGACGGTCGGCGTCGCCGCGATCGCACCGGGCTCCTCGGTCGCGCGTGCAGCGGCCTCGGCACCGCCGGCGAGGTACTGCTCGGCGAGCTCGCGCCAGACCTCGGGCGCCGCCGTGGTGGTGGGCTCGTCGTCGCCGAGGTCCTCGTCGGGCCCGAGCACCAGCATCTCGATCACCGCTTCGGGCGGTGCAGCCTGGCTCGGCACCGCGGGTGCGACGTCGGGCTCGTTGAGGTCGGCGAACGAGAACTCGTCGGGCTCCGCCGAAGGTTGCACGCGCTCGCCGGGCAATCCGAAGCGGCCGCTGCGACTCGCGCCCGCCGGCGATGGGGCGCGATCGTCGAGCAGCCCGAGCCCACGCAGGCGCTCGCACAGCTCGAGTCCGTCACGTGGGCGCAGCTCTGGGATGGACTCGAGGCACGCGCGCAGCAGGTTCGCCAGCGGGTCGTCGTCGTCGCCGTCCTGCACCGCGGCGACCGCCTCGGCACCGATCTCGCCGGTCCACAGGCACGCGACCGCGGCGGCCCAGCCGTACACGTCGCTCGCCGCCGACACGACCCCTTCGACGCGGACCTCGGGCGCGAGGGCGTCGCCGCCGAGCGGCCGTACGCGCGGGGCCAAGCGCGCGTCGGCAAACAGGCCCGCGATGCCGTACTCCCACGTCTGCCACGTGTCGTCGATCATCACGACCGTGGTCGGCGTGACGAGGCCGTGCACGAAGCCGCGGTGATGGAGATCGGCGAGCGTCAGCGCCAACGACCGTGCGAGGTCGCGGGCCTCGTCGAGGTCGGGGCCGGCCTCGGCCCGCTGCGCGAGCGTGTGCGACGACGCCGGCGCGCGGTAGCCGACCACGCAGAAGTCCGCCTCGCGATCGACCAACACCAGCGGCACCGCACCGCGGATCGACGCGGTCGCGAGCTCGCCGACACCGGCCATGAAGCGCGAGACGTCGACGCTGCGCGGCAGCAACGTGCGCTCGACCGTGACCAGCCACAAACGTGGCTCGGTGGGGCTGCGCGCGACGTGGACCGGGCCCAGCGCCATCGCACCGAAGTGCATCGGCGCCAACGCTTCGATCACGACGTTGCCGCAGATGGTGTCGCCTCGACTCGGCCCCATGTCCCCAGACGCTGCGTGTCAGGGTCGACGGTGTACCCGGCCCACGACCATTCGCGGACGGTGGGACCTCGTGAAGAGGGTCGACCCCACGTCAGAGACTATCAGGCTTCTGCGTCGCGAAAACTACCGGGATTTCACGCAGCGCGGCCCGGTCACCGGTCGCAGCCCGGATCACACCCCGGTGCTGCCGAAGCCGCCCTCGCCGCGGTCCGAGGGCGTCAGCACATCGACGGTCTCGAAGGCGACCGCACACACCGGTGCGATCACGAGCTGCGCGATGCGATCACCGTCGCGCACGGTCACGGCCTCGTGCCCGAGGTTGACCAACAGCACCTGCAGCTCGCCACGGAAATCGGCGTCGATGGTGCCGGGGGCGTTCAGCACGGTGACGCCGGATTTCGCGGCCCAGCCCGAACGCGGACGCACCTGGCCCTCGTAGCCGGCCGGGATCGCGAGACGCAGCCCGGTCGGCACCCGTGCGCGAGCGCCCGGGACGAGCTCGATCTCTTGGCCACCGAGGCACGCCGCGAGGTCGTAACCCGCGGCGAGCTCGGTCATGCGCGCGGGCATCCACGCGCCCGCGTGCAGCAGCTCGATCTCGACCCGCAGCGTCATCGATCGTCCGCCGGCCGCGGCCTAGCCGCGCATGTTCAGGACCTCGCTCGGGTCGACCCCGAACGCAGCCTTGCGCGACAGCCGGATCTTGCCGGTCGGATCGATGTTGAGCACCTTCACCACCACCTCGTCGCCCTCCTTGACGACCTCGGTGACGGTCTGCACGCGGCGGTTCTCGAGCTCCGAGATGTGCACGAGGCCGTCGGTGCCCGGCAGGATCTCGACGAACGCACCGAAGTCGGTCGTGCGCGTGACGACGCCTTGATAGTAGGCGCCGATCTCGGCCTCGGCGGTGATGCCGTCGATGATGCGCTTGGCCTTCTCGATCGACTCGATGCTCTCCGAGGCGATGGTGATGAGGCCGTGGTCGTCGATGTTGATCTGCGCGCCGGTCTGCTCGATGATCGCGCGGATCATCTTGCCGCCGGGGCCGATGATGTCGCGGATGCGGTCGACCTTGACCTGCACCGTGACGATGCGCGGCGCGAAGCGGCTGATGTCCGAGCGGTGCGTCGGCAGCACCTCGAGCATCGCGCCCAGGATGTGCAGACGGGCCTTGCGGGCCTGCTCGAGCGCGTCCTCGAGGATCTTGCGGGTCAGGCCCTGGACCTTGATGTCCATCTGCAGGGCGGTGATGCCGGTGGCGGTGCCGGTGACCTTGAAGTCCATGTCGCCGAGGTGGTCCTCGTCGCCGAGGATGTCGGTGAGCACGGCGATCTTGTCGCCCTCCTGCATCAGGCCCATCGCGATGCCGGCGACCGGCGCCTTGATCGGCACGCCGGCGTCCATCATCGCCAGGCAGCCGCCGCACACCGACGCCATCGAGCTGGAGCCGTTGCTCTCCATGGTGTCGCTGACGACGCGCACGACGTACGGGAACGCCTTGGCATCGGGCACCACCCACTTGAGCGCGCGCTCGGCCAGCGCGCCGTGGCCGACCTCGCGGCGCGAGCTGCCGCGCATCGGCTTGGCCTCACCCGTCGAGTAGGGCGGGAAGTTGTAGTGCAGCATGAACGTGCGCTTGACGTCGCCACGCAGGGTGTCGAGGCGCTGCGCGTCGTACTCGGTGCCGAGCGTGCAGGTCGCGTAGGCCTGGGTCTCGCCGCGCTGGAAGATCGCCGAGCCGTGCGGGCGCTCGAACGGGTGCACCTCGATGTGCAGCGGGCGGACGTCCTCGAGCCCGCGGCCGTCGATGCGCACGTGGGTGTCGATGACGCTCTTGCGGACGATCTTCTTCTCGAGCTTGGCGAGCGCGTTCGCGATCTCGTCGCCGCGGGTGGGATGGGCCGCGAGGAACTTCTCGTGGGTCTCCTTCTCGATCGCAGCGACGGTGTCGCGGCGCTCGTGCTTGCCCTTGATCGACAGCGCCGGCTTCATGCGCGGCTCGGCGAACGCCATGACCTCGGCCATGAACGCCTCGTCGACCGACGGCGGCGCCCAGGCGCGCTTGGGCTTGCCAGCGCGCTCGCGCAGGCGCTCCTGCAGCTCGATGAGCGGACGCGCGGCGTCCTTGGCGAACATCAGCGCGTCGATCATCGCGGCCTCGGGGACCTGCTCGCCGCCGCCCTCGACCATGACGATCGCATCCTTGCTGACGCCGACCACCAGCAGGATGTCGGCCGCGGCCATCTGCTCCCAGGTCGGGAACGCGACGAACTGGCCGCCGATCCGCGCGACGCGGACGCCGGCGATCGGACCCTCCCAGTGGGCGTCGGAGATGGTCAGCGCCGCCGAGGCGCCGGTGATCGCGAGCACGTCGGGCTCGTGCACGCGGTCGTGCGAGAGCACGTGGCCGATGACCTGGGTGTCGAAGCGCCAGCCCTTGGGGAACAGCGGGCGGATCGGGCGATCGATGACGCGGCAGGTCAGCGTCTCGGCCTCGCTGGGACGACCTTCGCGCTTGAAGTAGCCGCCGGGGATCTTGCCGCCGGCGAAGGCGTTCTCGCGGTACTCGACGGTGAGCGGCAGGAACGGCAGCAGCTTGGGCTCCTGCGCCGACACGGCGGTGACCAGGACCGCGGTGTCGCCGAGGCGGACGACCACGGAGTTGGCCTGCTTCGCCATCTTGCCGGTCTCGATCGAGATCGTGGCGTTGCCGATCTGGCAGGACTCGGTGATGATGTTCATGGGGGAATCTCCTTCGGGAATGGGTGGGGTGCGGACGCGCGCTCGCATCCGCGGGGCGGTGCCTACGATCACGCCGACGTGCGCACGACGACGCGGTGCGCACGACGACACGCGGGCGAAACGGCGGACTTTCCTCGACCCGCGGAACGCGGGCGCGCGCAGGCAGGCCGCCAGGAGGGCCACGCCCGTCGCATGCGTCGCTTCAGGCGGCCAGCACGGCCGCCACGACACCACGACGCGCGCGGCGGTTCACTTGCGGATGTTGAGCGCCGTGATGACGGTGCGGTAGCGCTCGACGTCCTGCGCGCGCAGGTAGTCGAGCAGTCGGCGACGCTGGCCGACCAGCTTCAGGAGGCCGCGACGCGAGTGGAAGTCCTTGCGGTGCGTGCGGAAGTGGTCCGTGAGGTACGTGATGCGCTGGCTGAGCAGCGCGATCTGGACCTCCGGGGAGCCGGTGTCGTCGGGAGCGCGGCGGAACTTGCCGATGGTCTCGGCCTTGCGGTCGTTCGAAAGCATGTCGTCGTTCAGCTCTTCTGGGCGCCGGCCCCCTGGCCAGCGGCATTGCGTGGGTGCTTTTTGACTTGGCGCGGAGAATCCTCGCCGGATCCGGGTTTGTCAAGCCGGCGCGGGGCCCTCGGGCGGGCGTGCCGGCGGGGGCTCGCGCACGGTCGCGCAGCCCGGATCGAGCACCCGCTGGGGGTGCACGACGGGCGCGTCGCCGGCGTCTGCGGCGGGGCGCAGCGTCGCAAGCACGAGCGCCTGGGCGGCCCCCACGGCGGAATCGAGCCGAGCCCCGACGGCCCCCCATGGCGGCGGCGGGCCGCCGGGGTCGAGGGTCGCCCAGGGCATCGGCTGGCCGCGGCACAGCCGTGCGAACGCGTCGGGATCCCGCGCGCGCACGATCGGATCCCGGCGCGCGAGCGCGACGTCGGCGGGCATCAACGCGGCCGCGAGGATCGCCCCGGTGCGATCGCGATCGCCATCGCCCAGGGTCACGCGCCAGCGCGGCTTACCATCGGGGCGCGGTGGGCCGGCGATCGCGACGAGGCCCCCGACCGCCCCGGGCTCGTCGACCGCGAAGTCGCCAGCCGCGACCCGACGCAGCGATCGCAGGTGCGCCGGCACGCCGATGGCCTTGCCCCACTGCTCGGCCAGCGTGCGTACGTAGGTGCCCTTGCCGACCGCGACGTCGATGTCGATCGCGCCCGCGTCGGCATCGATCGCGCCGACCTGCAGCGCATCGATCCGCATCGCGCGGGCGGGCAGCTCGAAGTCCTCACCGGCGCGCACGCGGGCGTGGGCCCGCACGCCGTGCTCGCGGATCGCCGAGACGTTGGGCGGTGCCCACGCGAACGCGCCGACCAGCGTGGGTGCGACCGCGACCGCGCGCGGCAGCACGTCGGCGTCGAGCTCGACCGACGCGATCGTTTCGCCCTCGGCGTCGCCGGTGGTGGTGCTGCGCCCGAACGCGACGCTCGCGAGGTAGCGCTTGTCGTCGTCGACCAGGCGCGCCGCCAGCTTGGTGGCCTCGCCGACGCAGATCACCAGCACGCCGGTCGCCGGGGGATCGAGCGTGCCGCAGTGACCCACGCTGCGCTGCCGCAGCGCCCAGCGCACCCACGCGACCACGTCGTGGGAGCTGGGCCCGGCGGGCTTGTCGACCACGAGCACGCCGTGGTGGGCCTCGATCGCCACGGCGCGACGAGTACCACGGGTGCGCCCGAGCACGGGCGGGGCAGTGGCGCGACGGTGGGATCGCGGGCTCGGTAACCGCGACGCACGGGCCCGCATACAGCCGCCCGCCATGACGACCCCGCTGCGCCCTGCCCTGGTCCTGTTCCTCGCGTTCGCCGGCGCCTGCGACGACGCGGCCGATCCCGTCGACACCGCGGCCGACACCGCCGCCGACGGCGACAGCTCGGGCGCGTCGCAGGGCAGCGACGACGGCAACGGCGACGGCGCATCCGGTGGCCCCGCGACCAGCGGCGCGACGACGACCGCGGGCACCACCGCGAGCGCCGACGATGGTGGCAACGGCGACGACGGTGCCAGTGCCGACGGTAGCAACGGGACCGACGGTGGCAACACGACCGGCGACGCCGACGAGCCACCGCCGCAGGGCGACGCCGCGCTGCGCCCGTGGCTCGAGGACGGCAGCTACCTCGGCTGGGCCGCCGAGTCCGGCGTGCACACCTCCGCCGGCCCCCACGGCATGGGCGTGCGCACCTTCGTCAACGACGTGCTCTTCGCATCGCTGTCGGCGGGCAACGCCGAGCATCCGGTCGGCGCTGCGATCGTGAAGGAGCTCTACGACGGCGACGCCGTGGGCGGCTGGGCCGTGATGCGCAAGCTCGCGACCGGCCAGGGCGGCGACGGCTGGTACTGGTACGAGGTCGTCGGCGACGCGATCTATGCCGACGACACCGGCGTCGCGCTGTGCACCGGCTGCCACGGCATGGGCACGGACTACGTGCGCACGCCGTTCCCGCTGCAGTGATCGATCGCGACCGCTAGCGTCGCGCGCGTCGCTGCAGGCGCGGACCGAGGTCGTCGAGATCCATCGGGTAGTACCACTCCACGCGCTCGCGCCCGTGGGAGCGCACCGCCGCGCCGGCGGTGGTGACCGCGGTGTCGTGGCTCGAGTGCGCCGCAGCGGTCTCCGGCAAGATGACCGGTCGCTCGCTGTCCCACGACAGCGCGCCGCCGGGCGCCACCGCGAGGCTGGCCCAGCGCACGCGATTGCGGCTCGCGCGGACCTCGGTGTCGAGCGCGGGGTCGGGCGCACCTGCGCCGTGGGCCAACGCGACGGTGAAGAGGTTCAAACGGTCGACCTCGCCGACCACGACCGGCGTGCGCTTGGTCCGGGCGTAGGCGTACGAGACCTGCCGCCGCACGCCCTCGACGTCGGTGATGGTGTCGAGGCGCTCGGGCGCCGCGAACAGCTCGGCGGTGAAGGCCGCCGGATCGCCCGGGTCGGCGTCGTGGGGCAGCAGCGTCGCCACGCGGTAGCTCAGCCGGCTGTGCAGCGCGGGGTCCTCGGGGTCGGCGTGCACGTAGAACGCGTAGAGGTACTCGACCTCGACGGTCGGTTCGCCCCACTCGCGGTAGCGGGCCGACGCCGTCGCCAGCACTGGATCTCCGTCGAACGAGGTCGCCAGCACCGGGATCGGATCGTCGCCGTCGGTCTCGCGCGGATCGGTCACCTGCACCACCCGTAGTCGATCGCTGGGGTCGCGGAAGCCGACCACGAGCCGCTCGTCGACGATGCGCAGGTCGACGGTCTCGAGGTCCCCTTGCGGCAGACCATTGCCGAGCGTCACGCCCTGCCACTGCAGCTGCAGCTCGGCCGTGAGCGCATCGGCGCCGCGCTTGGGATCGAGCACGCGCTGCAGCTGGTGCCCCAGCTTGGGCAGCTTGCCGAGCGCGTTGGTGGTCGCGTCCGGCTTGGTGAACAAAGCACCGAGTGCGATGCGATCGACCACCTCGCCCGCGCGCAGCCCGGGGTTCCACGGATCGATCGGCGAGGGGCCACGCAGGCCTGGCCACGCATCGAGCGGCTGGCCCAGCAGATCGAACAGATCTTCGCCGAGCCACGGATCGAACCACCTCACGTCGAACGGCGGGATGCGCTCGATGACATCCACGCAGTCGCCGATCTGCAGGCCCATCGCGCCCGAGGTCACGAACGGGAACGGCAGCCCCGGCAGATCGGAGGCGATGATGTCGCAGATCGTGCGATCGGCCGAGGCGGTCCAGCTCGCGAGCGTGGGTGCGCCGACCAGCTCGCGCGGCGCGGCGGGCTCGAGCGGCATCCACACGTCGTCGCAGGTGTCGCCGCTCGCCGCCGACAACAGCGTGCGCAGCTGCAGCTGGCCCGGCGTACCCGCGACCGCGGTGTCGTTGAAGGCGAGGAACAGGCCACCGTCGTCGCGCCCGACCGCGGCGGGATCGTGGTGCGTGGTCACGCCGGGCACCGTGCACGGACCGACCGTGGTGGTCGGGCCGGCCGCCGTGCCGCCGTCGGGCTCGCGGCGTCGGACGTAGCGCAGTGCATCGCTGGCGTCGCGGTAGAACACGTAGGTCAGCTCAGCGCCGCCCGGCACCACCACCGACGCCGCAGCGGGGCGCGCATCGATGCGCGCGGGCACTCGCGGCGCCGTGACGCCGCCGAGCGTCGGCAGCACCTCGGTCGGCGTGGTCCACAGCATCGACGCCTCCGCCATCTGGCGCACGCGGTGTTCGATCGGCCCCGGCGCGGCGCCGGGCTCGAGTGCGGCCGCGGCCTCGATCCAGGCGTCGGCCCAGTTGGCCCACTGCGACGACGGCGGCATGCGCAAGCTGGCGTCGAACAACAGCCGCGCGACGGTGTCGTCGCCGAAGCCGGGCCCGAGTGCGGGGGTGGTCGGCTCGCCCAGCAGCGACATGACCATGCGATTGCCGATCCCGAGGTTGGTGTGGCTCGGGACGTAGCCATCGGTGGCCGGATGCAGCAGCTCCGGTGGCGTGCCGTAGGCGTCGAAGGGCCCGGCGGCCATGTCCGCGTAGCGCACGGCGCCCTCGCACCAGCCACCGTTCTCGTCGGTGGGTTCGCAACTGCTGCGCCACGCCCGGGGCTCGCCGGTCAGCGCGCACGGACGGTGGGTGGTCTCACCGGGCGTGAAGGTCTGGCCGGCGATCGCAGCCATGGTGTCGGGGTCGTCGGAGATCAGGCAGTCGTCCTCGCGGCGATCGAGCCGTCGCTCGAGCAGGATGCCGAACACGTCGACCATGTGCTCCTCGATCGCGGAACCCTCGGGGATGCCGCGCGTGAAGGCCGTGCGCGCGCCGCCCATCACCGAGTGCCACAGCTCGTGGCCGACGACCTCGGCCCGCGCGGCGCCTTCGGCAAAGGCGATGCCCTCCGTCGTGTTGACGCCGATGCTGATGCCAGGGGTCGCGCCGACGCCGAAGCGAATGCCGGCGCCGCGGTCGAACCAGAACTGCGCGTCCTGACCGGTGAGGCCGATGAGCATCTCGTCGGCCTCGCACAGCGCCGCGACGACCTCTTCGAGATCGCGGCCGAGCGCGGGGCTGTCGCCCGGCAACACCGGCGGCGGCGTGCAGCCCGACAGGCCGGTCCAGCGCAGCTCGTCGCCGATCGCGAGGCCCATCCCGATCGCGCCGGTCGCGATCGCGATGTGGTCGTTACCGTCCAGCGCGAGGCGGGCCCGCTCGACGCTCGACAGCACCGCGCCGCTCTCGGCGTCCACCAGGACCTCGCGATCGCCGGCCATCGCCGGCGCCTTGGCGCCGAGCTCCACGCGCCAGGCCATGCGCTCGCGCGTGGTGCCGTCGATCGGGGTCTGATCGAGCAGCACCAGCTCGGTCGTGCGGGCTTCGATGGGCGCGTTCTTCCACAGCGGGTCGCCCTGCGCCTCGAGGTCGGCGATCGCGGTGGCGATCGCGTCGGTATCGGCGATCGCGACCATCAGCGACGGGTCTTGCGTCGGCACCGTGGTCGCGTCGACCCGTCGCAGTCGCCCTTTGGCATCGAGCACGAGGTGGGCGGCCGCGTCGTGCACCGGCGTGCCGTCGAAGGACTGCGCGAAGTCGAAGCGCACCTCCCCGCCCTGCAGCGCCATCTGCCCGCGCAGCTCGAGCGCGTCGCCCTCCGAGAGCCCCAGCAGCGCGCGCACCAGCCCGCCATCGTCGACCAGCGCCTTCGCACGCGCCTGGGTCGGCGCCTTCGGCAGCGCCGGCGTGCCGTCGTAGGCCAGCAGCCGCGCCGAAACCCCGTGCACCTGCCCGCGGGGCCCGCGACGCACCTGCAGCGCGAACGGATCCTCACCGCCCCACGCCATGGCGTCGACGAGCGCGGCCTGCACGTCGGCCTTCAGCTTCGCGGCCGCCAGCGCCGCCGGCAGCGAGTCGTGCAGCAGCACCAGCGCCGCATCGGCGTTGGCCACGTTGCCGGCCCGCGGGCCCACCGCGACCGCCTCGGGCTCGACCTCCGATCGCGCACACGACAGGGGAACGGACGCGAGCCACACGAGCGGGAGACGACGCATGGCGCCTTAGGCCCGCGAGTGCGGGTTTTGATCGCGGCGCGCGGGGAAAATTGCGACGGTGCTTCGGGGATGATCGATCGATCGATGCTGCGCAGCCGCGACCGTCAGCCCTTCGCGCGCACCCACGCCGGTGATTGCGGCGGCACATCCACCCCGCCCATGCCATCGACCTCGGCCTCGACGAAGACCATCCCGGTGGGCGCGTCGATCTCCGGCGCGCTGTGGTGCACGCGGGCGGGCAGCGCCTGCGGCAGCCAGTCGACCACGACCTCGACCGCGGTGCCGGTCGGTAGCGACGCGGCGTCGGCGGGCGAGACCGCGAAGCGCACGATGGTGCTGCTGGTGTCGATGAGGCGCACCAGCGGCGCGCCGGGGCCGGCGAGCGCACCCTGCTCGCGGTAGATCACGGCCACGCGACCGGCGAAGGGCGCGACCAGCTGGGTCTCGCGCAGGCGACGTTCGAGCGCGTCGACGCGGGCGCGCGCGGCCGCGACCTGGCCGGCGGCGTTGGAGGTCGCGCCGCCGGTGCGACCGCTCTCGGCCCGCGCGTCGGCGACCGCCTCGGCGGCGCTGTAGCCCTGCGCGGCGAGGCGCTGCTCGGTGAGGAACTTGCGACGCGCGCCCTTGGCCGCGGCGGCGGCCTGGGCCGCGGCGCCCTTGGCCGCCAGCAGATCGGCCTTGGCGATCGCGAGCTCTTCACGCGCGGCATCGGTGTCGAACTTCGCCAGCGTGCCGCCCTGCTCGACCGCCTGCCCCACGCCGACGGTGAGCTCGGCGATCTCACCCTCGAACTCGGGCGCGACATCGATCGACTTCGCCGGCATCAGCACCGCCACCCAGCCCGGCTGCACCGGCACCAGTGGTTGCTCGGCCGTGGCGGTGGCCGTGTTCGAGGCCGGCGCCGGCGTGACGCTCGAGGCCGGCGCGCCGCAGGCGGTCAGCCCCAAGCACGCCGCGAGCACGCGGCGCACGAACGAACGAGCACGGGGTGCGCACGCAGTCATCACGACGCTCCGATCGCCAGCCGTGGGCCAGCCGTGTTGCCGGGCAACGCCGCGCCCGTGGGCGACGGCGTGCCGAGGGTCTGCGCGGCGATCAATCGCCCGTAGTGGCCCTGGCGCGCGATGAGCTCGGCGTGCCGGCCGTACTCGACGATCTGCCCCTGCTCGACCACGAGGATCAGATCGGCACCGACCACCGTGCTCAGGCGATGGGCGATCACCAGCTGCGTGCAGCGCAGCGACGCCAGGTTCGCGCTGATCTCGGCCTCGGTCGCGGCATCGAGCGCGCTGGTGGCCTCGTCGAGCAGCAGCACCGCCGGCTCGCCGCACAGCGCCCGCGCCAGCGCCAGCCGCTGGCGCTGCCCGCCCGACAGCGACGAGCCGCCCTCGGCGACCGGCGTGTCGTAGCCCAGCGGCATCGCCATGATGTCCTGGTGGATCCGCGCGAGCTTGGCGGCCCGCACCACCCGGGCCGGCGGCGCGTCGGCGCAGTTGAGCACGATGTTGTCGCGGATCGTGCCGGCGAAGAGGTACGGATCCTGGGTGACGATGCCCATCTGCCGCCGCACGCTGCGGACGTCGAGCTGCCGCAGATCGCAGCCGTCGAACTCGATGCTGCCCGACTCGGGCGTGTACAGCCCGAGGATGAGCGACGCCAGCGTCGACTTGCCCGAGCCCGAGCTGCCGACCAGCGCGACCTTCATGCCGGGCTCGATCACCAGCGAGGCCTGACGCACCGCCAGCGGCGCGCCGCCGGCGTAGCGGAACGAGACGTTGGTGCAGCGGATGTGGCCGGACAGCCGCGGGGCCGGCCGCACCGCCGCGCGGTCCTGCTCGGGGGCCTCGCGCATCACGTCGTCGATGCGCTCGATGATCGAGGTCAGCCCCTGCAGCGACACCAGGTTGTCGACCAAGGTGCCAAGCGGCGTCAGGAAGCCCACCGCCAGCGCGTTCAAGGCCAGCATCACGCCGAGCGTGATGTCGCCGGCGACCGCCATCGACGCCCCGACGCACAGCACCACCATCGGCGCGCCGGCCTTCACCGCGCCCAGCAACGCCCCGACCGCGGCCTCGAGGCGGCCGCGCTCGAGCCCGACGTTGAGCGACCGCGTGAACATGTTCGACCACCGCACCACCGCCTCGCGCTCGGCGCCCGCGACCTTCAAGGTCTCGATGCCGCCGATGAGCTGCACGAGGTAGCCGTGCGACTGCGCCTGGGCCTCGAGCTGCTGCGTCATGAGGTCGTGGTAGCGGCGACGGGTCGACCAGAACAGCAGCACCTGCACCGCCGCCAGCACCCCGACCACCGCGCCGATGCTCGGGCTGATGGCCACGATCATGCCCAGGTAGACCAGCACCAGCACGCCGTCGAGCAGCGCCGAGAGCGTGGTCGAGGTCAGCTTCTCGCGCATCTCGGTGTTGCTGTTGACGCGCATCATCAGGTCGCCGGCCGAGCGGGTCTGGAAGAACTGCAGCGGCAGTCCGATGAGGTGCTCGAGGAAGCCCAGCGACATCCGCACGTCGAGCCGCGTGCGCAGCTCGAGCAGCAGGTGTGCGCGCACCAGCTGCGAGACCACCTGGAACACGATCACCGTGAACAGCCCGATCGCGACCAGCCACAGCAGCCCGAGGTCGGCACGCGGTACGATGCGGTCGACCACCAGCGCGGTCAGCAGCGGCAGCGCGGTCGCCAGCACCCGCAGCAGCAGCGACATCGTCAGGACGCGACCGATGCTGTGGCGATCGCCGAGCATGGCCTTGAGGTAGGCCCACAGCCGCGAGCCGCCGGCCGCCAGCGGCTCGAACGAGGCGGTGGTGTCGAGCACCAGCGCGACGCCGGTGAACGACTTGCCAAAGTTCTCCCACGACACCAGGCGTCGACCCGACGCCGGATCGACGATGGTCACGCCCTTGCGACTGCACGACTCGAACACCACGAAGTGGGTGAGGTTCCAGTGCAGGATCGTCGCGCGCGGCAGGTAGCGCACGTCGGCGAGGTCGAGCCGCAGGCCGCGGGCGTGCAGGCCGTAGCGCTCGGCGGCGCGGGCGATGGCGCCCATGGTCGCACCGTCGCGACCGACCCCGATGACGCCGCGCAGCTCGTCGAGCCGCGCCTGGCGGCCGAAGTACTGCAGCACCATCGTCAGGCACGCCGCGCCGCACTCGGCGACCTGCATCTGCGCGACGTAGGGCACGCGCTTGCGATCGCGGCGGGCACCCAGCTGCGCCAGCGCCGGGTAGTCGGCGACGCTGGGCGCGGCGGGGATCGGCGAGGCGGCGTGGGCTGCAGTCGACATCGTCGCTAGAACTCCTTGAGCGCCGGGATCAACAGCTCGATGAGGGTCTCGTCGCGCAGGCGCACCTCGGCGGTGCCGCCCATGCCGTCGTGGTACGGATAGCGCTCGCCGTCGGACTCGAAGGTCGTCGCGGGCAGCGACGCGCGCACCATCACCACGCTGCCGCCCAGCGGCAATGTGTCGGCGTGCTGCGGCCCGAGGATCCTGCGCGCCTCCTCGGCCCCGATCACGCCCTCGCTGATGGGCCCGACCTGCAGATCCTGATAGGCGTAGTCGAAGCCGCCGAGCTCGAGCCGCAGTGGCATGCCGGGCTGCAGCTGCGGTCGGTCGCCGCCGGGCAGGAACACCACCAGCTCGAGCCCGGGCGCGTTGCGATCGATGACCGCGAGCACACCGTCGCCGCTGTCGATGTGCTGGCCGGGCGTGACCGCGACGTCGGCGACGATGCCGTCGTGGGGCGCCCGCACGACGCGGCCCTCGAGCCCGGCGCGGGCGGCCTCGAGCGCGCGGCGCAGCGACGTCAGCTGCGTGGCCGCGGTCTCGTCGCTGGGATCGCGCAGGCGGGCGCGCAGCTGGGTGTCGAAGTCCTGCAGCGTCGCATCGTAGGTGGCGCGCTCGACGGTATCGGACAGTCGCACGAGGATCTGGCCCTTGCGCACCGGGTCACCCGGCGCGACCTCGATGCTGTGCACGGCGCCGTTGGTCAGCGCGGCCAGGTCGCTGCGGCCGTGCTGGCGCACCACCGCGGGGCCGGTGCTGTACTGCGAGACCTCGCCGATGCAGAGCCCGGCGACCAGCACCACCAGCATCACGCACAGCGACCAGTACATGACCTTGGTCCACGTGCCGGTCACGCGGATGACGTCGCCGTGCTCGCCGCGCTCGCGCACCGCCTGCAGCGCCTCGGGCCGGAACAGCTGCGCGGCCGCGCCCTGATGCACGCGCTCGAGCGCGACCTGGGCCTCGCTGGCCTTGGCCACGCGATGCAGCACGCCACCGAGCTCGATCCCCAGCTGCGACAACGTCTGGCACGCGCGGGGCTCGAACGGGCCCTGGGTCGGCTCGCGCACGGCGACCAGCACCGCATGGATCTCGCGCCGCGGTCCCGGCACCGGCACCGCGAGCAGCGACTCTCGACCGCTCCCGCGGGGGTCGTCGAGCCGCGCGACGAAGCGGGGGTCTGCGCCGGTCTGCGGCACGTGCAGCGGCGCCCCGGTGCGCGCGACGAAGCCGACCAGGCCGACCTGCGCCACGCCCTCGCCGCCCTCTTCGCCGCTGCCGCGCCACAGCTCGCCCGAGTCGGCGTCGTAGTACATGCAGCTGGCGCGCGCGCACGGCAGCAGCTGCGCGATGCCCTGCTCGATGGCCGCCGCCGCGGTCTGCGGGTCGGCGTGGAGCCCGACCGCGGCGCAGATGTCGAAGACCTGCCGGTGGGTCCACGCACGGGTCTCGGTCATCGGCGTCGCGGCTGCGATCGCACCGCGCTGGTTGAGCGCACCGGTGACGACGCGACGCAGATCGACGGGGCCGAGCCCCGCCGGCACGCGGTAGTAGAGCGACGGCAGCTCGGGCACGCAGGTGTCGGCCGCGACGATCGCCAGGTCGTCACCGCCGCGGATCCGCGACAGGCGATCGAGCAGCTGCGGCGCGGTCGCGTCGCGCAGCGGCCCGGCGTAGAGCACCACCGCGCGCGGGCTCGCTTGCACGTGGGCGATCACGCTGCCGGCGTCGTGGGCCGTGACCACCGGCAAGCCGGCCAGCGCCTCCGCGAGCCAGCGACCGCGGGCACCATCGGCACCGACGATCACCACCACGGCAGCGCGGGCCGCCGGCGGCACGGCGGGTCTGGGCGCGTCGATCGGCGAGCCCAAGACCATGGCGGGTGCCATGGCCGGTGCGGGGGCCGGCACCGCAACCGGCGGGGGCGCATCGCCGCGCGGCCGCTCGACCCGCGACGGCAAGGGCGTCTCGCCGTTGATCCGCACCGACGGCACCGGTGCGCGTGGCGTGCTGCGCTCGCTGCTGCGGACGTCGAGCACGCCGCGCACGGCGGCCGGACGCGGCAGCGCGGCGTTGGCCGCTGCGCGCCCCGGTCCCGACAGCCCTCCGCGGACCGCCAGCGGATCGGGCCCGGCCTCGGGTCGCAGCACGAAGCGGGTCTGCGCGTCGTCGTGGACCCCGGCGTCGTGCTGCGCGTCGGCATCGAGCAGCTCGATCCGCGTGCGCCCGAGCGTCACGTCGCGACCGGGCCGCAGGATCGCCCGCGGCACGCGCTTGCCCTCGACCCACAGCCCGCGCAGGCTGCCGAGATCGCGGATGCCGATCACGCCATCCTTGCACACCAGCTCGGCGTGCTCGCGACACACGTGGTCGTCGTCGAGCACCAGGTCGGCGCCCTCGCGACCGACGATCACCCGCGCCCGGTCGATCCTCACCTCGCGCGCCCGGCCGCCGCGATGGCGGATGCGCAGCACGTAAGCCGCCGACGGTGCTGCGATCGCAGGCACGGACCCCACGGCCTACGACGTTGGTCCACGGGCCCCGTGGGTTCCCGTGCGCGTCGACCGGGGCGACCGCGGGAACCCGGGCACCCCGTCGTCGCACCTCAATCCTCGTCGGGATCGGGCGCCGCGTCGTCGGTCGGCCCGCCGGTCGCGTCGGCCTCCGCGCTCGCCTGGGCCTTCGCGTCGGCGGCGATCTGCGCCAGCAGCACCTCGACCGCCGTGCCCGAGGCGATGCTCTCGTCGGCCTCGAAGCGCAGCGACGGCGTCCGCTTGAGCCGCACGCTCCGCCCCACCGCCGCACGCAGCACCCCCGCGCCGGCGTTCAACCCCGCGAGCACCTTCTTCAGGTCGACCTGCCCCGGCAGCGCATCGACGAACACCCGCGCGCTCGACAGGTCCGGCGACACCTTCACGCCCGTGATCGAGATCGCCGCGATCGGCTGCAGCCGCGGATCCCGGAGCTCACCCCGCAGCAGCAGCGCCGCAATCTCGCGCCGCAGCACCTGCTCGACCTTCTGCGTCCGCTCACTCATCGCATCACGTCAGCACGGACCGTGTCGCCCGTGCCCTCTGCGGGCGACATCACCAACGGCGCCGCGACGACGCCACCCCTCGCCCCCCCCTGGGGGGCAAGCGGCGCGTCAGCGCGGACCGTGTCGCCCGTGACGTCTGCGGGCGACATCACCAACGGCGCCGCGACGACGCCACCCCTCGCCCCCCCCTGGGGGGCAAGCGGCGCGTCAGCGCGGACCGTGTCGCCCGTGACGTCTGCGGGGGGCATCAGAGGCTCGGGGTGATGGCCTCGACCTCGTACGCCTGAATCGTGTCGCCCTCCGCCAAGCCGGCGAAGCCGTCGACCACGATGCCGCACTCGAAGCCGTCCTTCACTTCCTTCACGTCGTCCTTGAAGACGCGAAGCGAGCCGATGGTGCCCACGTGCAGGACCTTGCCCTGACGCACCACGCGAACGTGGCTGGAGCGCTGGATGAGCCCCCGCGTGACGCGACAACCCGCGACCACGCCCAGGCGCGGGATCGGGAACAGCGCGCGGACCTCGGCCTCGCCCTGCTCCTTCTCGCGGTACTCGGGCTCGAGCATCGCGACCATCAACTCCTTGGCCTTGTCGGTCGCGGCGTAGATGACCTCGAAGGTGTGGATTGCGACGCCCTCGGCCTCTGCGGTCGGCGCGGCCTTGCCGGTGGTCTTGACGTTGAAGCCGAAGATCACCGCCTCGCCGGCGCGGGCGTACTTCACGTCGGTCTCGTTGATCTGACCGACCTCGGACTTGATGACCTCGACCTTGACCTTGTCGGTCGAGAGATCCTCGAGCGCTTGCTTGACGGCCTGCGCCGAGCCCTGCACGTCGGCGCGCAGGACGATCTTGAGCACCGCCGTCTTCTTGCGCTGCAGCATCTCCTGGATCGACGGACCGGTGCGCACGCTCTCCTTGCGGCGCCGCTGCTCGCGGCGGTGCGCGACCAGGGTCTTGGCATCGCGGTCGCTCTCGACCACGTTCACCGGGTCGCCCGCCGCGGGCACGGTGTCGAGCCCGAGCACCTCGACCGGTGTCGACGGGCCCGCGTGGGTGAGCTTGGCGCCGCGGTCGTCGAAGATGCCGCGGACCTTGCCCGACGACTCGTCGGCCACCAGGATGTCGCCGACCGAGAGCGTGCCGGACTGCACGAGCACGGTGGCGACCGGGCCGCGGCCCTTGTCGATCCGCGCCTCGAGCACGACGCCGGTCGCACGACCGGTCAGCGGCGCGACGAGCTCGAGCACCTCCGCCTGCAGCACCAGCTGCTCGAGCAGGGTCTCGATGCCGACGCCCGTCTTCGCCGAGACCTCGATGATCGGGGTCTCGCCGCCGAACTCCTCGCCGACGATGCCGTGCTCCATCAGCGCCTGCTTGACGCGTCCGGGGTTGGCCTCGCCCTTGTCGATCTTGTTGATCGCGACGACGATCGGGACCTCGGCCTCGTTGGCGTGCTTGATGGCCTCGATCGTGGTCGGCATGATGCCGTCGTCGGCGGCGACCACCAGCACGACGATGTCGGTCACCTGGGCGCCGCGGGCACGCATGGCCGTGAAGGCCTCGTGGCCGGGCGTGTCGAGGAAGACCACGTCGCCGCGGGGCGTCTCGACCTTGTAGGCGCCGATGTGCTGGGTGATGCCACCGGCCTCGCCGATGGCCACGCGGGCCTCGCGGATCTTGTCGAGCAGCGAGGTCTTGCCGTGGTCGACGTGACCCATGATGGTCACGACCGGCGGCCGCATCTCGGCGTCGATGTCCGCACCGCCACCGACGATCGAGTTCTCCTGGAAGGAGACGTTCTCGACGGTGTAGCCGAACTCGGCCGCGACGACCTCGGCGGTGTCGGCATCGATGGCGTGGTTGATGGTCAACCCGCGCAGGCCCATGCCCCACAGCGTGCGCAGCACGACCGAGGCCTTCTGGCCCATCTGGTGCGCGAGGTCCGAGACCTGGATGGCCTCGTCGATGCGGATGCGCTTCTTCTCTTCGCTCATCTCCGCGGTCGACGAGCGCGAGCCGGGCATGCCCTTGCCCATCGGCTTGCGCGTCATCTTGCGGCGGCGGGCCTGGGCCTGCACACGCTCCTCACGCTGCTTGCGCTGCGTGGCGCGGCCCTGCTTCCCCTCCTCGGAGACGTCGGTGATGATGACCTGCTGCTTCTTGCGGCTCTGCTGCAGCGGGATGAAGCCGAGGATCTTCGGCTCCGATCGCTGCGAGGCGGCGCCGACGATGACGCCCTCCTCGTTGCGGAGCACGCGACGACCATCGGCCGACGGCGTGCCGACGCTCGAGCCGATCTGGCCCGGTAGTCGTGCCGCGGGGGCCGGCGCCGACTCGGCGGCGGCCGGCGCCGACGGACTCGCCGGCGCCTCGGTGGTCGAGGTCGGGCTGGTGGGCTTCGCCTCGGTCGGGGGCCGCGGGGTCGCCGACAGGGCCTCTCGCGGGGGCTCTGCGCCCGGGCGAGCGGTGCTCGGGGTCGGCCGCGGACCGGCGCTCGGGGGCGCCTGCGAGGGGCGCGGCGCCGGCTGCTGCTCGACGGCCTCTTCGCCGCCGCCGGGCCGCTCGAGCCGCGAGGCCATGCCGGTCGCGAAGCGGCGCGTGCCCGGGGGCAGCTCGATGCGCGTGCCCACGGCGGGGCCGCGCTCGGGCGTGCTGGTGCTGCTGGGACTACCGGCCGCCGGGGCCACCGGCGCCGACGAGGACATCGACGACGAGGGCGGGCGATCGGTGGCGGATCGAGTGAGGGGAGCGGAGGCGGCGGAGCTTGGCACGGTGGGGTTGGGTCGGGGAGATACCTGCGGCCGCATCATCGGACCGGTCGGCGGCAGCGGACGTTGAGGTGCCGGACGGCTCAGCTCGGTGGCTGCGGCCGCTGCTGCCTCGGCGGCCTCGGCCGCCTCTTCTTCTTCCCGTCGCTTGCGCACCACGTCGGCGCGACGACGGATCACCTGCGCGGGCGCGGCCGCCGGGCCCGTGGGCGCGGCCGGGGCATGCGACGGCGAACCACCACCGCCGCTCGGCGCGGTCGGGGCCGGACGCGGCGCGGGCCGGCTGCTGCCGCCACCGCCACCACCGCCGCCACCACCACCGCCGCCGAACGCCGAGCGAACACGATCGACCTCGTCGGGCGACAGCGTGCTCATGTAGTTCTTGATCGGAATGCCGAGGCCACGGATGGCCTCCTCCAAGGTCTTGTTGTCCTTGTCGAGCTCACGAGCGAGCTCGTAGACGCGAACCTTCGTCGACATCGATCACGCAACCTCCCCCGCACCCTGCAGCGAATGCTGCAGGCGTGCGAGCGCGGAAATCTGTTCGGCTCCGACCGGCGCAGTGCGACGGAGCAGCTCGAGCCTGGCCGTGGTGTCGTCAGCGAGTGCGGACCACAACGCATCGACCATCGGCTCGCGTACGGTGAGACCTGCGGGACCTGCGAGCGCGCGACCCATCGCGCGCCGCCGAACCGCGGTCTCGAGACATTCCCTGCGCGGGCACAGCCACGCCGAGCGACCGGGCCGACGCCCGGCGACGTCCGGCACGACCACGCCGTCGGTCCGACGACGCAGACGCAGCATCGACGCCGCCGACATGCGATTCCGGCAACCCACACAGGTCCGTTGCGGTGACGCGTGCTTCACTCGTCACCTCCGGGCGACGCGTGCCCCATCTCCATCAGCTCGTCGCTGCGGGTCGGGGGATACGCGACGTCGAGCTTGATGTTGCCGCTGGCGGCGTCGTTGGCGACCTCGATGATGGCCTCCGCGGCCTCCAGCGTGTCGACGCCCGGCATCGACGCGAGCTCCTCGGCGTCGGCGACCGCGAGGTCCCGCAGGCCACGCCAGCCGTTCTGGAACAGCAACAGCGCCAGGTCCTCGCCGACGTTCGGGATCGCGGCGATCTCGGCCAACGAGCGCCGCTCCATCTCGCGGATCTTGCTCTCCGAGTGGATGTCGATGCGCCAGCCGGTGAGCCGCGAGGCCAGGCGCACGTTCTGGCCCTTCTTGCCGATCGCCAGCGAGAGCTTGTCGTCGGGCACGATGAGCTCCATGGTGTGGCGGTCGGCGTCGATGAGCACGCGCGAGACCTGCGCGGGTTGGATGGCGTTGCACACGAAGCGCGCGGGGTCCTCGTTGTAGGGCACGATGTCGATCTTCTCGCCGCGCAGCTCCTGCACGACCGCCTGCACCCGGCTGCCACGCATGCCCACGCACGCGCCGACCGGATCGACGTCGCGGTCGCGGCTCGAGACCGCGATCTTCGAGCGCGCACCGGGCTCGCGGGCGCAGGCCTCGATGCGCACGATGCCCTCGTAGATCTCGGGGACCTCGTGCTCGAACAACTTCTCGACCAACCCCCGGTGGGTGCGCGAGAGGATGATCTGCGGGCCGCGGGCCGACTTGTCGACGTCCTTGACGTACGCGACGATGCGATCGCCGGGCCGCAGCGACTCGCGCGGGACCTGCTCGCGCACCGGCAGCACCGCCTCGGCGCGGCCGTTGTCGACCTCGACGATGATGGCGCCGCGCTCGAACCGGCGCACGGTGCCGGTCATGAGCTCACCCTTCTTGTCCTTGTAGGCGTCGAAGAGGTTCTCGCGCTCGGCCTCGCGGACGCGCTGGATGATGACCTGCTTGGCGGTCTGGGCCGCGATGCGGCCGAAGCCGTGGCCGCCCAGGCGCAGCATGGGTAGCTCGGGGTAGTCCTTGAGCTGCTGCTCGGCGCGCTTCTTGTCGGCCTCGAGGTAGAAGATCTGGAACAGGAGCTCGTCGCCCGACTCGGCCTCGAGGCCGGCGCGCTGGGCCTGCTCGAGCAGGATCTCGCGGCTCTCGTGGTCGATCTCGTCGACCACGTACAGCACCTGGAACAGGTTGACGTTGCCGGTCTCGGGATCGAACTGCGCCTCGATCTCGCGGTCCTCGAACACCTTCTTGGCGGCGGCGAGCACCGCCTGCACGACGGTCTCCGTGAGGACGTCACGCGAGATGTTCTTCTCGCGGCAGACTTGATCGATGACGGCACTGAGGTTGACGGGTTCTTCCATGGCTACACTGCTTTTTCTGGCGACGGTCGCTTCGAACGCGGTGCACGGGTGGGCCCCGGATCGGGCGTCCACACCAGATGCGCGCGGCGGATGAGCGACAGGGAAATCTCGTGCACGCAGGTGCCGTCCTCGTCGGCGACCAGCGCGATGCCCTCGCGGTCGTCCTCGGGCTGTGACGGATCGGGGCGGACGCCCGCGATCGTGCCGTGGAAGGTCTTCTGCGACGAATCGGGCCGCACCGGCGCGTGCGTGCGCACGGTGACGCGCGCACCGAGCTGACGCTCGAAGTGGCTGCGTCGCGCGAGCGGTCGCTCGACCCCGGGCGACGAGACCTCGAGGACGTACGGCGTCGCCAGCAGTGCGCGCAGCGACTCGGACGCGGGATCGTGCTCGGCGGCGTCGAGCCCGTTGCCGATGATCGGGGACAGCCGTGCGCAGTCGTCGAGCGTCATGCCGCCTGGATGATCGATGAAGAGACGCACCACGCGGGGGCGTGCGGTCGCGGCCCACTCGAGCAGCACGAGCTCGTAGCCCATCGTGCGCACCAGCGGCTCCACCACCGCCTCGAGCACGCGCACCGCCGCCGCAGCCGCCCGCCATGCCGGCACCGAGGGCGAGTCCTCGGTCTCACCGCGCGCGTCCGCGTCGGCGTCGTCGCCCTGCGGATCGAGTCGCTCGTGGCGCTCGGCGTCGGTGTTCGGGTGGTCTGTCGACATGGGTGGGATGGACGTGGGTCTCGGATCGAGGCGCGGATTTCTCGGTACAAAAAGAGCGGTCACCCGAGGGCGCCCACTCTCGTGCTTCGCGCGCCTGTTTCGGGCCCTTCGATAGCACAGCGCAGATCGGTCCGCAATCGGCCCTAAAGCGACGGGATCGACGGCGGTGGGGTGCTCGCGGCCTGGCTCGGGCGGCCACCGCACGCGCGGCGGCGTCCGCCCGCCCAGGGCAGCCCCGTCTGCAGCCGCGGTGACGCGCGCCTCCCGAGAACGCGGGTTCACCCGTTGCGACGCCTTCGCGACGCACCGATGCTACCTTCGTGGTGCCGGCGGCCTGCGGCGCGACCGGCCCCCTGCAAGCCATGCGAACGATCCACGCGGCAGTGGTGCAGATGCGCGCGGACGACGACCACGCGCGCTGCATGCGAGACGTCACCAACGCGGTGGTGCACGCCGCCCGGCAGGGCGCGCGCCTGGTGGTGCTGCCGGAGAATTATGCCGGGATCGCGTCGCCAGGGGCGAAGCGCGCATTCGCGGCCGAACCCGGCGATCCCGCGGCCTGCTCGGCGCTGGCGCCCCTGTGCGATCTCTCGGCCCGGCACGGACTCACGATCGTCGCCGGCGGCACGCCCGAGCGCGCGGTCGACGGGCGGCTGTTCAACACCGCGTTCGTGATCGTCGGCGGCGCGATCCGAGCCCGCTACCGCAAGCTGCACCTCTTCGACGCCGACATCCCCGGGCAGCCGCGGCTGCGCGAGAGCGACGACACCGCCCCCGGCGACACCGCGGTGGTGATCCGCACCCGCGACGCGCGCATCGGGCTGTCGATCTGCTACGACCTGCGGTTCCCCGAGCTCTACCGGGCGCTGGTCGATCGCGGCGCCGAGCTGCTGGTGGTCCCGGCGGCGTTCACCCGCGAGAGCGGCGCGGCGCACTGGCAGACGCTGGTGCGCGCGCGGGCGATCGAGTGCCAGGCGTTCGTGCTGGCTGCCACCCAGCACGGCGAGCACGGGCGCGGCCGCAGCAGCCATGGCCACGCAATGATCGTCGACCCGTGGGGACGCGTGCTCGCGCAGGCCGATGGCGAGCACGACGCGGTGCTGTGCGCGACGCTCGAGCCCGAGGCGCTGGCGGCCGCGCGCGAACGCATCCCGGTCGCGCGCCATCGTCGGGCGCCCAGCGAATTGCTCGCGACCCTCGTCGAGGTCGACCCCGATCCGGCCGAAGGCGCCAGCTAGTCCCCGAGCGACGTCGCCGGCGCATCCGCGCCCGGCGACGGGCGCCGGCGCCGGCCCACGCGGGCCACCAGCGATCGCAGCAGCTGCGGGGCGCCGGGCCAGTCGAGCGGGCACACCTCGAGGGTGCGGCCGTCGTGCAGCACGATCACGACCGCCTCGAACACCGGTGGCGGTCGCACGGCCAGCTCGGCGCGCGCGATGTCCTCGAGCGCGATGCGCCGGCGGCGGGCATCGCTGCGGAAGCGGAGCGTGCGCCACGACAGCACCACCGCGCCCGGCAGCGGCGCGACCACGAACGGCCGCACGAGCGCGACCGTCAGCACCACCAGCAGCGCCAACGAGAGCCGCACCAACTCCGGGCTGTCGAAGGCGGCCGCGACCCAGCGCGAGGGCAACGCCACCAGCAGCGCGATGAGCAGCCCCAGCCCTGCGACCAGCCACGACGCCACCACCACCGCAGAGCCGGTCCAATCGAGCGGGCGAACGACGCGATGCAGTGGACCCAACATGGGGGCGATGCCGGAGTCGTGACGTCGGAGGCCCGCGCGTCCGCGACGGCCTGCAGTGTAGTCGGTTCGCCGGCAATTCGTCCCAACCAGCCGGCGGCGGCGGGAATGCCCTTGCTATGCTCTCGCCCGAGACCATGTCGCGATCACGCATCCCCGCGCGCTCCCCTGCCCGCCCCATGCGCCGGGCGCTGCCGTTCGTCGTCGCCGCAGTGATCGCCGCGCTCGGTCCGGCCTGCGCCGGCGATACCTGCACGCTGCTCGGCTGCGACGACGACACGATCATCACGTACCCACCCGGGCTCGTCGATGGCGCGTACGACCTCGACGTCGTCGGCGCCTCGACCAGCTACCACGCCCGCTGCCTGGGCCCGGTGCCGCCCGGCGGCACGCCGAACTCGCCCGAGCTGTCCTGTGACGCCGAGGGCTTCGAGCTGATGGTCGGCGCCGCCACCAGCGACCGCACGCTGCGGGTCACGATCACCGACGTCGACAGCGAGACCGAGCTGGCCGTCGACGTCGAGGTCGCGGCCGACGCGGTCGACGAGTTCGCGCCCAACGGGCCCGACTGTGCGCCGGTGTGCATCGTCCGCAACGGCGCGCTGATGATCCGCTGACGCGGCACCGGAGCGCCTTTGGGGGCGGTCGTCGCGGGCTGCTAGTACCTCGACACAGCGAGAGTGACGGGCCATAACACCGCCCTGACCGCGCCTCGCTGCGTTGCCGCACCTTGAAATACGCCCGGTATTCCGGCGGCACGGCGCCTTGCGGAGTCGCGGCCATGACGGCGTTCTGACCCATCACTATCGCTGTGTCGAGGTACTAGTCGAAGAACACCGACAGCCCGTACGAACCACCGTCGATCGTGGCCTGGTCGACCACGAGGTAGTACTCGGGGCTGGAGGCGTCGATGAACCACGTCATCGACGCGGTGCCGTTGGCTCCGCCGCTGCTGCAGGTCAGCTCGGACACGCCGGCGCAGCTGGTGCGCAGGCTCACCACCGGCGACAGCCCGCCGCTGGCGGTGACGTCGACGTAGATGTTGCCGGGGTAGCTGACCTGGACCGGGAACATGTTGTCGCGGCCGGGGCCACCGCACGCGCCGTCGACGTCGCCCTGCCCGCGCCCGAAGTCGTTGAACCACACGAACGAGCCGCCGGGCTGCTGGAAGATGACCTCGTCGTGCACCGTGCACTGGTCGATCGTCGGCCAGCCGAACACCGCGTCGAACGAGAACTCGCCGCTGGCACCGTCCTCGCTGTCGACGATGATCGAGTAGGTGTGGCCGGCCAACGCGAAGAAGTGGTGCGGCGCGTCGACGAAGTCGTTGGCGCACATGACCGTGCGCCCCTCGCCGTCCGAGCAGCCGTCTTCGACGATGCGCAGCGTCAGCGGCGAATCGGCCTTGGTCACCGCCAGGGTGACGTCGACATTGTACGGCACGGTGAGGCTGTAGACCTGCTCGGGCCCGTCGTCCTGACCGCACCAGCCGCGCTCGTGGTTGCCGCCGCTCAGCTGGCCGTTGACGGTGATGTTCTGCACCGGCATCTCGATCGGTGCGTCGCACGCCGAGGCGCCCGGGTCGGTGCCGGCGTCGATCGTCCCCGCGCCGGTGCCGGCTTCGTCGATGAGATCACCCTCGAAGAGCGGATCGGAGCGCAGGCCACAGCCCAGCGCGAGCCATCCCACCAGCAGCGATCCCAGCCCCAAGCGACACACGGACATGGTGGATTCTTAGCATCGTCGCTTTCGTGCCGTCAAAGTCGGGTGACGGACGGCACGTCCGTCGCCGCCGCGACGTCCGACGCATCGCCCGACGCGTCGCTCGCCGCAGGCGCCGGCGTGGGGTCGAACGTGCCTCAGTGCTGCGGCGTCGCCCACAGCCGCTCGATGACGACGCGGAGCCGCCGCTGCCCGCGGTAGACGTCGATGCTCGGCGCGAACAGGAAGCCGATCGCGCGGCCGGGTGCCAGGTCGGCCAGCTCGAGCATCGGGCCGTCGTGCGGCGCAGCCGGCGACCCGGGCGCCTGGCTGGGATCCACGCCCGCGCCCGCGACCGCGGCGTCGAGCGGTGCCTGACCGAACGCGATCGCGTCGAGCTCGGCGCCGTCCTCGCGCAGCCGCAGCGCGAGGTGACGCTGCTTGAGCACCCGCATCGACACGATCTGCGCGCTGCCGACGAAGCGCGGCGCGGCGAAGCCGACCCCGTAGGGGGCCATCGCGGTGAGGCCGTCGACGAACGCCAGATCGAGGCGTGACAGCGGCAGCTTGCCGTCGTGGAGCAGCTCCGCGCCGGTGGCCTGCGCACCCGCGGCCGCGCAGGCCGACGCGAACGCGGCGCGGAAGTCCGCGATGGCGTCGATCGACAGCGTCAGACCGGCGGCCTCGCGATGGCCCCCGAAGCGCTGCAGCAGGCCGGCGCAGGCGGCCAGCGCAGCGCGGACGTCGACACCGCCGAAGCTGCGCACCGATCCCCGCGCGACCCCGAGGCCGTCGTCGATCGCGAGCGCGGCGACCGGTCGTCGTGCGCGCTCGCTCAGCGCACCGGCGACCAGACCCACGATGCCCGATGACCACCCGCGCTCGGCGACGCACAGGCCCGCGGGTAGCGTCCTCGGATCATCCTCGCGCAGCTGCGCCCACGCGTCTTGCACGGCGCGCTCCGACTGCGCCTTGCGCTGCTGGTTGAGCCCCTCGACCTGCTCCGCCAGCGGCTGCGCCTCGGCGACGGTGCGCGCCCGCAGCAGCCGCAGCGACGGCTCGGCCGAGCCCAGGCGACCGGGTGCGTTGAGCCGCGGGCCCACGCGGAAGCCGACGGTCTGTTCGTCGATGGGGTTCTCGCCCCACGCACCGGCGCGCTCGAGCAGCGCACGCAGACCCGGTCGCGGTGCGGTGCGCAGCAGCGCGAGCCCGCGCTGCACGAGCACCCGGTTCTCCTCGACGAGCGGCATCATGTCGCAGATGGTCGCGATCGCGACCAAGTCGAGCAGCCCGCGGGGGTCCGGTGGGCGCGCGGCGTCGCCGAGCTTGGTGCGCAGCGCCGCGCAGAGATAGAACGCGACGCCGGCGGAGCACAGGCCCTTGAACGGGAACTCGCAGCTGGGCTGGTGCGGGTTGATGAGCGCGTCGCAGGGCGGCATCTGCTCGGGCACTTGGTGGTGGTCGATCACGATGGTCCGCAGCCCGCGGGCGCGCGCACGTCCGAGCGCCTCGACGTCGCTGGTGCCGGTGTCACCGAGCAGCAGCAGCTGCACGCCGGCGGTCGCGAAGGCATCGGCGTCCGCGACCGTGAAGCCGTAGCCGTGATCGCGATGGGCGACCCGCACGACCACGCGCAGCCCCAAGGCCTCGAGGTAGCCGGCGAGGATCGCCGCGGTCGTGACGCCGTCGACGTCGTAGTCGCCGAAGACACCGATGCGCGCGCGCGACTGGTGGGCCCACAGCAAGAGGTCGAGCGCGGCCGGGAATCCAGCCATGCGCTCGGGCTTGCGGAGGTCCGCGAGCTTGGGCGCGAACGCGCGGCGGATGGCCTCGTCGTCACGGATGCCGCGGGCCAGCAGGAGCCGCACGGCCGTCGTCGGCAGCCGCAGCCGCACCGCCGTGCGCTCGAGATCCGCGGGATCGATGCTGGCCCGCTCGGCCAGCGCGGGCGGGTGGTGTCCGCCCGCCCCGGTCATGACTGCGGTCGCCGCCGGCGACGACGCGAGGCCTTCGGCACCGCGCCGTCGTCACCGCCCTCGCCCTCGCCGTCGGCCTGCGCCGCGCGCTCGAGGTCGAGGTGATCACCCTCGGCCTCGGCGTCGTGGTCGTGGCCGCGCTCGACCTCGCGGACCTCGCCGGCGGTGCGCCCGTCCTCGTCGACCTCGCCCTCGCCGGCCGCCAGGACCGGCCGCTCGGCGCCGGCCGGGGTCTCGCCGACCGGGCCGTCGTTGCGCCACCGCAGGTGCCCCTCGCCGCCGTAGAAGCGGCGGTTGACCCACAGGAACACCGGCGTCGCGACGCACAGCGACGAGTACGTGCCGACCGTGATGCCGACGATCAGCGCGAATGCGAAGTCGGCGATCGAGCCCGAGCCCATCAAGTACACCGCGATGACGCTGAGCAGCGTGGTGCCGGAGGTCAGGATCGTGCGGCTCAGGGTCTCGTTGAGCGCCTGGTTGGTCGAGCCCTCGATGTCCTCGTCGCGGAACAGCGCCACGCGCTCGCGCACGCGGTCGAACACCACGATGGTGTCGTTGATGCTGTAGCCGACGATGGTCAGCACCGCGGCGATGGTCGTGAGGCTGAACTCCTTCCATGTCAGCGCGAACGCGCCGACCGTGATGAAGGCGTCGTGGGCCAGCGCCACGATGCCGCCCGGCGCGAAGCGCAGGTCGAAGCGGATCATGACGTACAGGAAGATGAAGCCCATCGCGTACAGCAGGGACTTCGAGCCGTCGATCTTGAGCTGGTCGCCGACCTTGGCGCCGACGGTCTCGGCCTGGACGATCTGCGCGACCGTGCCGGCACCGAAGCGCTCGTCGAGCTGCTCGGCGAGCTTGTTGCCCATCCCCAGCAGCGAGACCTCGACCGGCACTTCGCCGGCACGGACCTCGAAGCCCTTGTCGACCGAGCCGTCGCAGCCGGCCTCGTCGATGCGGCGATCGAGCTCGCTCCAGTCGGGCTCGCCGTCGTACTTGAGGAAGAGCTTGCTGCCGCCGTCGGGCTGGTAGAACCCCAGCAGGTGCACGGTCTCGCCGACCGGCGCGGGCGCGCTGCCGTCCTCCGGTGGCGGGGGCGGAGCCGCCATCGGGTTGCGGCGCACCTCGGTGACGGCCGCCTTGCACGCCGCGAGGGTCGTCTCGTCGATGCTGACGACCTCCTTGACCCGCAGCAGCACCTCGTTGTCGGCCCCCGGCACCGTCACCGCCGAGCTGCCCTCGTAGCCGTAGCCATCGAGCGCCACGCGGATGTCCTCGACCGGCACCTGCTTGGACAGCTGCAGACGAACCGTCGAGCCACCCGCGAAGTCGATGCCCCAGTTGAGCGGCGCGCCGCGGACGACCTGGTTGTAGACCATGGTCGCGCCCGACAGCAGCACGAGCACGATCGAGATCCAGATGAAACGCCATCGCTGCGCCACGAACGGGACGTTCGTGCCCGGGCGAATGACCTCGTAGAACTTCTGACGGCCTTCCTGCATCACACCGACACCTTGTCGAATCCGCGGCGGTTGGCCTGGACGTCGAAGAAGAGACGGGTACAGAACACGCCGGTGAAGATCGAGGTCGCGATGCCGATGAGCAACGTGACCGCGAACCCGCGGATCGGACCCGAACCGTACTGCCACAGCACCAGGCCCGCGATTGCGGTCGTGAGCTGCGAGTCGAGGATGCTGGTGAACGCGCGGTCGTAGCCGGCCTCGATGGCGGCGCGCGCGGTGTAGCCCTCGCGGACGAACTCGCGGATGCGTTCGTAGATGATGACGTTGGCGTCGACGGCCATGCCGAGCGTGAGCACGACGCCGGCGATGCCGGGCAGCGTGAGGGTAGCGCGGAAGAACGCCATCGCCGACAGCATGAACACGACGTTCATGACCAGCGCGAGGTTGGCGACCCAGCCGGCGCGGCGGTAGTAGAAGCCCATGAAGAGCACCACCGCGACCAGGCCGATCGCGAAGGCCTTGGCGCCGCTCTCGACCGCGTCCTTGCCGAGGTCGGCGCCGACGCGCATCTCCGACTCCTTCTGCAGGCGGGCCGGCAGCGAGCCGCTCTTGAGCACCTTGGTGAGGTCGTTGGCGGCTTCGCGGGCCGACTGACCGGGCCCACCGCCCAGCGTGATGCGGACGTTGCCGCCCGGGATGCGCTCGTTGAACACCGGATCGGAGCGCACCAGGTCGTCGAGGATGATGGCCATCTTGCGGCCGACGTTGTTGCCCGACATCTCCTCGAAGAGATCGGCGCCGACGCGGTCGAGCTTGACGTTGACCTCGGGCTGCCCGGTCTGCTGGTCGAATGCCACCGAGGCGTTGACGATGCTCTCACCGGTGACCTCGGCGCGGGCCTTGATCACGTAGGTGCGGTAGAGCGTCTCGGGTGGCTGGCCGCGGCGCGTGGTCACCGGCGCGGTGCCGAACGCAACCTTCATGTCGGCCGGCAGGCGCCAGGCCGGCGGCAGGCCGGCGAAGAAGTTCTCCAGGGTCGCGAGGTCCTTCGCGTAGTAGACGAACGGGTCCTTGACCGTCACGCCGCCCTCGCGGCCGTACTCGTCCTCGACGTTGACCGAGATGCCCATGCCCTGGGTGACCATGCCGGCGTCGAACAGCGCGCGCAGGTAGGGCTTGCCGGTGCTGCCGAACGGGGTCTCGTCGTCGACCATGTGCATGCGCAGCACGGCCTGGCGCTCGATGATCTTGAGCAGTCGGTGGAACTCGCTGGCCCCGGCGAGGATCTGATCGCGCGCACGCTCGGTCAGCGCGAGCGTGGCGGTGCCGGGATCGGGCTGGGTCGGATCCGGCGGCAGCAGCTGCAGCTCGGCGGGCAGGCGGTCGTCGACGATGATGCCGTCGTCGGTGATCTGCGCGGGAAAGGCCTGCTGCAGCAGCGCCCGCACATCACCGTCGGGGATGGTGAGCTTGAGCGCGCCGGCCTGATCGCGCACGTCGGCGGTCGAGACCTGCGCCGCACCGGCGGCGGCGAGGATCTGCCCCAGTCGCGCGCCGGCGTCGCTGGCGGCCGCACGCAGCTCGGTGCTCTCGTCGGCCAGGCCCGGCAGCTCGACCACGATCTGGCGGTTCTTGGGATAGATGTTGGGCTCGGCGACGCCCATCGCGTCGACGCGCTTGCTGATGGTCTCGAGCGCGTTGGCGACCGCGGCCTTGCGGTTCTCGGCCAGCGCGGCGGCGGGCATCTTGAGCACGATGACGTTGGCGGCCTGGCCCTCCTCGGCGTCGAGCCGATCGAGCACGCCGTAGGTCAGACCCATCACGTCGTCGGTCGCCAGCGCGACGTCCTCGGCGCTGGGGAAGGTCACCACCAGGGTGTCGATGCCGTCACGGGTGATCTCGACGTCGAGGTTCTTCTTCTCGCGGAAGCCGATCTCGAGCTCGGCGGCGATCTGGTCGAGCTTGTTCTCGATGGCCTCGTCGACGGCGACCGAGTACTCGAGGTGGAGGCCGCCCTGGAGGTCGAGGCCGAGCTGGAACTTGCGCGTGAAGGTGTCGGTGAGCCAGCTGGGCAGGCGCTCGGCCGGCATCAACGAAGGCAGCAACGACATCACGCTGACCGCCAGCAGCGACATCAGGAGCAGGGTCTTGATCTTGAGGAATCGACGCATGGTGGTGGCTTCGTGGGGCGCGAGCCGCAGCGGCTCGTCGTCAGGGGGCCCTTGGAGGTGCTAGGCGCGGGCCTCGGCCTCGTCCTTGTCGTCGATGTCCTTGTCGGCCTTCTTGGTGGCCTTGGGCTCCGGCTTCGCGTCCGGCTTCGGCTCCGGCTTCGGCTCTGGCTTCGGCTCTGGCTTCGCGCCGGCCGGGTCCTTCATCGCAGCCTCGGCGGCGTCGAGGATGTCCTTGCGGAGCACGCGGATCTTCACGCGGTCGGCGATCTCGACCACCGCGACCTTGGGATCGTCGAGGTTCGAGATGCGCCCGAGGATGCCGCCGCCGATGACGACCTGGTCGCCCTTCTTGAGGCCCTCGACCCGCTTCTTGCGATCCTTCTCTTGCTTGCTCATCGGCCGCAGCACGATGAAGTAGACCACCGCGAACATCAGCACGAGCGGCAGCACACCCAAGAGGCTCGAGGCCGCACCCTCGCCCATCAACACGGCGCGGGGCGTGAGCGACACCAGGGACACGAAGGAGTTCAACGGCATGTACGGCTCGCTCTCGTCGGCCCGAATCGTAGAGCACACCTCGGCCACGTCTGACCGGTGGCTTGGAGGGTCATGGGGCCCTGACCGCCGGCGGACAATTGGGCGGACCCGAGGACGTCGGGGTCCCTCGGGGCGGCAGGGGTAGCAAGGGCGCCGCGGGGGGTCAAGGGCCGCCGGGGGGCCATCGCGCGCCGCCGAGGCACGGCGGCGCCGGGGCGCCCACCGTCCGGCGACGCGATCCCGCGTCGGGGGCACGGCCGCGCGCCTAGTCGGACGGCGCCGGGGTCGAGAGCGTGCGCCTGGTCTCATCGCGCACCGCCGGATAGTCGCCGCGGCGCAGCGCCGCCCGCAGCCGTCCGACCAGCGCGTGGAAGAACCACAGGTTGTGCAGGCTGGCCAGGCGTCCGAACAACGGATCGTCGCAGGCATGCAGGTGGCGCAGCCATGCCCGCGCGACCGCGGTCGGTGCGGCACAGCTCGGGCACCCGCACGCGGGATCGATCGGCCGGGGATCGTCGCGGAACGCGGCGCGCTTGATCGACATGCGACCGGCGTCGGTGAAGAGCTGGCCGTTGCGTGCGTTGCGGGTCGGCAGCACGCAGTCGAACATGTCGACCCCGGCGTCGATCGCCGCCAGCAGATCCTCGGGCATGCCAATGCCCATCACGTAGCGGGGCTTGTCGCGGGGCAGCAGCGGTGCAATCGCGGCCATGGTGGCGTGCATCTGCGCCGGGCTCTCGCCGACCGACAGGCCGCCGAGCGCGAAGCCGTCGAACGGCAAGGCCGACATGGTCGCGACGTGCTCGCGTCGCATCGCGAGGTCGATGCCGCCCTGCACGATGCCGAAGCACAGCTGCTGCGCGCCGAGGATCGATCCGCGTGCCGCCGCGGCGCGCTCGGCCCAGCGGGTCGTGCGATCGACCGCGATGCGCAGCTGCGCCGGATCGACGCCGGCGGCCGGACAGTGATCGAGCACCATCGCGATGTCGGTGCCCAGCCACGCCTGGGTCCGCAGCACGCTCTCGGGGGTCATGCGATGGGCCGAACCATCGAAGTGCGTGCGGTAGTCGACACCGTCGTCGTCGATGCGCTGCAGCCCCTGCAGGCTGAAGACCTGGAAGCCGCCCGAGTCGGTGAGGATCGGGCGCGTCCAGCCATTGCACGCATGCAGCCCCCCGAGCTGGGCGATGCGCTCGGCACCGGGGCGGTGCGCGAGGTGGTACGAGTTGCCGAGCACGACCTGGGATCCGACCGCGCGCAGGTCCGCCGCGCGCAGCCCCTTGACCACGCCGTAGGTACCGACCGGCATGAAGCACGGGGTGTCGACCGGACCGTGGGCGGTCCACAGCCGCGCGGTGCGGGCGTCGCCGTGCTGCGCGAGCAGCTCGAAGCGGCCGGGCGGCGCTCGCTGCAGCTCGGGATCGTCGCACGACAGCCCGGCGGTGGGATCGAAGGGCTCGGTCACGGTGCGGCCTCCACGAACATGCAGTCGCCGTAGCTGTAGAAGCGATAGCCGCGGGCGACCGCCTCGCGGTACGCGGCCATCGTGCGGGCGTGCCCGGCGAAGCTGCACACCAGCATCAACAGGCTGCTGCGCGGCAGATGGAAATTGGTCAGCAGGTGGGTGACGGCGGCGAAGCGATGGCCGGGCGTGATGACGAGTTCGGTCGCGCCGTCGTAGGGCTCGATGCCACCGCAGGCCCGCGCGACGTGCTCGAGCGCGCGCACGACGGTGGTGCCGATCGCGACGATGGGCCGACCTGCACGCTGCGCCTGGGCGATGCGCACCGCCGCAGCCTCGCCGACATGCACGCGCTCGGCCCCGACGCGGTGGTCGCGGACGTCCGCGACGTCCATCGGCAAGAAGGTGCCGGGCCCGACGTGCAGCGCGATCGCGACGGTGTCGAGCTGCGCGAGCACGTCCGGCTCGAGGTGCAGCCCGGCGGTCGGCGCCGCGACGCTGCCGTCGGCGTCGGCGTAGACGGTCTGGTAGCGCTCGAGGTCGGCCGCGGTCGCGCCCTCGGGGCGCACGATGTACGGCGGCAGCGGCACCTGCCCCAACGCACGGCAAGCCGCCATCAGCTCACCGGCGCAGACCTCGAAGCTGCGCTCGCGCGCGGTGCCGGCATCGTCGCAGACCCGCAGCACCAGGGCGCCGACCTCGAGTGTATCGCCGCGGCGCAGCCGACGGCCGCCGCGGACCCACGCCTCGACCCGGGCGCCGACGCTGGTCGGCCGCGGCGCGGTCACCAGCAGCTCGAAGCTGCGGCCGTCGGCGCGGCGTCCGAACAGGCGCGCGGGGATCACCCGCGAGTCGTTCAGCACCACCAAGGCGCCTTCGGGCAGCAGCGACGGCAGCTCGCGCGCGACGTGATCGACGTTCACCCCGTCGCGGCCGACCCCGAGCAAGCGCGCGTCACCGCGGCGCGCGGCGGGTTGCTGCGCAATCGCGGCCGGCGGCAGCTCGAAGTCGAAGTCGGCGGGTTCCACGGGCGGGGCGCACTTTGGCCGCGGCCCTGCCCTTGTGGCAAGCTCGCTCGACCGATGCCTGCTTTCGTGCCCGCGTGGCTGCACCCCGTGGCCGTGATCCTCGCGCTCGCCACCGCGGCCCCCGCGGGCGCGGCCGCGGCTCCCGCGGGCACCGCCGCAGCGCCAGCGGGCGTCGCCCGCTCGGGGCCCACCGCACAGCCGGCCCTCGACGCGGGCGAGTACGACGTCGCACGGGCCGAGGCCGACGTCACCGTGGTGCTGACCGATCAGAGCCGCGCCTATCTGCAGGCACGCGCGCGCCTCGTGCAACACGCCGAGCTGGGCAAGGCGGCCCTACTCGCGCGGCTCGGCGCCGTGCCGCCGCCGACCAGCGCCGAGCGCAAGCGCCTGTTCGACGTGCTCGCCGAGTGCGGCGGCGCCGACGTGGCTGCGCGCGTGGGCGACGAGCTGCGTGCGGCCGTGCTGCGCGAGGCCGCGGAGGTCTCGGCGCTGGCGGCCGCCGAGACCTGGCGACCGGTGCTGCGGGATCTGGGCGAGCACGCCCACGCCGCGCTCGCGAAGCTGGTCGCCGATCGCGAGCTGCCGCTGGCGATCCGTGCGGTGCTGCTCGACGACCTCGTGCAGCTGACCCCCGACGCCGGCGTGGCCGAGCTCTTGGTGCTGGCCGGTCGCGGCGAGACCAGCCTGCGCCAGCAGTTCACGCGCTCGATGCGACGACGCCTGCGGGGCTCCGCGAAGGCCAGCGCCGCCGTGCTCGCCGCGATCGACGGCGAGCTCGAGCGGGCCGAGGCGACGCGACTGCCGGCGCTGATCCAGCTGCGCGCCGCGGTGATCGACGGCGCCGACCCGGGGTTCGTGCAGCGGCTCGCCGGGTGGTCGCTCGATGACCAGCGCCCGTTCGCGGTGCGGGTCGCCGCGGTGCGTGGACTCGCCGCCTTCGCGGGCGACGACGACGGCGAGCAACGCGAGGCCGCCCGCGCCGCGCTGCAGCGGGTCGCCGCGGCCACACTGCCGGCGACCACGCAGGCGCACGAGATCCTCGCGTGGCTATCGCTGCAGGCGCTGCCCCCCGCGCAGACCGGCGCGCTCGCGCAGCGCCACGGCCTCGATCGCTCGCCGGCGCCGCGGCTGTCGGCGCTGGCGTGGGCGACCATGCCGCTACCGGGCGGCACCACGTGGCTGTCGCGCGCGCTCGACGACCCGTGGCCGAGCGTGCGCACCTCGGCGCTCGACCGCGTCGCGGGCCCCTGCGAGCGCAAGCTCGTGGGCAGCCTGCGCGCACGGGTCGGCGGCGTGCAAGACGGTGCCGACGCCGAGCCGATCGTGCAGCGTGCGGCGATCGGCGCGCTGTCGCGGTGCGGCGACGCGGCCTTCCCTGCGCTGGTCGACATGCTCACCGACGACGCGGTCGCGACCGAGCTGTCGACCGAGGCCGCACGTGCGCTCGCCCGCAGCTTCGGCGCGCGTGGGGCCGACGCGGTCGCCAAGGTCCTCGCGGGCCGCCCCGAGGCCGGCTACGCCCGACGCCTGGCCCAGAGCCTGCGTCACGCCACCCATCCCACGCCCAAGGTGCAGGCGGTGCTGTGCGCATGGGTCCGCGAGGGTGGCGAGGTCGGTGGTGCCGCCGCGGGCTCGCTCGACGCGCTGTGGAGCGAGGGCGTGGCGGTATGCGAGGACGACGACGACGACGACGACGCGCGTCGCTGCGCCGTCAGATCCGCGTCAGCTTCATCTGCGTCGCCGTCAGCAACCCACCACCCGACACGCCCACGCCGATCGCCGCCGGCACGGTGGCGGTGACCGGGCAGCGCGCCACGCTGACGCCGCCCAGGCGCACGTCGATCGAGCCCGGCCGCACGTAGATCTGCAGCGGCCGCGGGCTGGTGACGAAGTCGACCGGATCCGCGGCGCAGGTGAAGCGCGTGACCTCGCCGAGCGCGTCGCGGCCGAAGCCCTCGATGCGCTCGCCGAAGCGGATGCTGGTGCGTGCGACTGCGCCGTGGGACAGCACCACGTGCACCGCCGGCGGATCGACCACGCCCTCGGTGTCGGGCACCACGCCGAGCGTGACGTCGAAGCGAAAGCTCGCGCTGGTGAAGCTGCGCACGTGGGCCCAGACCGCCGGGAACTCCCGCGCCGAGCCGCTCGCGCGCAGCTCCACGCGATCGCCGGCGAACGCGACGCGCGAGGGCTCGTGCACCACCAGGCTGCCGGCGCTCAGGGTGTCGACGCCGGGGATGTTCTCGTCGGGGCCATCGAGTCGCGGCCGCAGCCGCACGAGGAACGGCTGCACCGGCTCGAGCGTGTCGGGGTCGCGACCGCCGGCCGCGAGCACGCTGCCATCGGCGAGCGCGACCATGCTGGTGGCCGTGCGGCGCACCGGCGGTACCTGGGCCAGTCCCAGCTGCGCGCGCGAGAGGTCGACGGCGTCGTCGGGCTCGACCGCCAGGGTCGGGAACGGCAGCAACCAGGTATCGGCGAAGAGTCGCTCGCCCGGCAGCGCCAGCAGCTGCCGCCGAGGGTTCGCCAGCGCCAGCGGACCGTGCTCGTGGAAGCAGGCCCGCTCGTCGACGCCGTCGCACCAACCCGGCCAGCGCCCCGCGGCGTCGTCGGTCGCCCACGCCAGCGTGCCATCCGACAGCGCGATCGCCAGGAGCCCGCCTTCGAGCAGCGCCGCGCCGATGATCGCCTGGGTCTCGCCGTCGGTGCTGCCCTGCACGCGCTGCAGTCGGAAGTCATCCGCGTACGCGGTCCACTCGGGCGCGTCGGGGTGCCAGCGCTCGATGGTCGCGACCCCGTTGCCGTCGCCGTTGCGCCCGCCGACCGCCAGCACGGTGCCGTCGCGGGCCAGCAGCAGCGTGTGCTCGTAGCGCTTCTGCGCCATCGGGGGCGCGGCCTCGAAGCCGGGCGGCGTGGTGCTCGGGTCGACCACGAAACCGGTCGCGAACACGTGGCGATCCGAGGGCACGCAGCGCGACTGCAGGTCCAGCGCATTGCACCCGCCGGTCACGAGGATGCGGCCGTCGGGCAGCACCACACCGGCGTGATAACCCCGGGCGGTGTCGATGCCGTCGATGTCGATCCGCAACGCGGGCTGCACCGGCGTGCTGCGATCGAGATCGACCGGCACGTAGTGATCGAGCGCGCGGCCGTCGGCCCGCGCGCCGCCGATGATCGCGAAGCTGCGGGCGCCAGTCGGCACCACCACCACCCCGGTCACCGGTGAGGGCAGCCCACGGTCGAGCGGCGTCACGAGATCATCGTCGTCGCGGGCGTGGATGACATCGTCGAGCAGGCGGCCGTTGCGATCGCGGCCGCCCGCCAGCAGCACGTCGCCCTCGGGACCGACCGCGAGCCCACCGACGTCACGGAAGTCGACGCCCGACGGCAGCGCGCACAGCTGATCCTCGGGCGCGAAGTAGACCGGCAGCGGGCCGCGGACATCGTCGAGTCGCGCGGTGCGACCGACCGCGACCGTGAAGTCGCCGAACTGGCCCTCGACGGTCAGCGCATCGGCGGCCTCGGGCAGCTCGGGCAGCGTGCCCTGCCCCGGCCCGAACACCCGCGCCGTCGCGGCGCTGATGGGGAAGTCGCCACGGGGCACCACCCGCACCGCGTTGAGATCCAATTCCTCCAGGCCGCAGCCGGGCAGCGCCACCAGCGTCGCGCGGATCTCGTCGCCGCAGCCCCCCGACGCCAGCCACAGCGCCACAGCCCACGCCCGCGCAGGCCGGCAGCGCGCGCGCAGGCGGGCATCGGCGTGCGTCGCGGCCGTCACGTCCCCGCATGCTACCATGGCGGCCTTGTCCGCGGTGAGCAGCGACGACTCGCGCACCGACTTGCTGACCAGCAGCGAGACCTCGCTGTCCTTCGGCAAGTACCGGCTGACGCGGCTGTTGGCCCGCGGCGGCATGGGCGAGGTCTACCTCGCGCGACTGGTCGGCGAGCTCGGCTTCGAGAAGAAGCTCGTCATCAAGACCATCTTGCCCGAGCTGGCCGCCAAGCCCCGCTTCGTCGACATGTTCGCGGCCGAGGCCAAGACCGCGGTCGCGCTCTCGCACGGCAACATCGTGCCGATCTACGAGCTGGGTCGCGCCGGCGACACGTTCTACATCGTGATGGGCCACGTCGACGGGCCCTCGCTGTCGAGTGTGCTCGAGCGCTGCCGCGTCAGCGAGCGTGCGCTCGAGCTCGGCGCCGCGCTGCACATCGCCCGTGGCGTGCTCACCGGCCTGGCCTACGCCCACACCGCCGAGCCCGGTCGCCCCGCCGTCGTGCACCGCGACATCACGCCGCGCAACGTGCTGGTCGACCGCTCGGGGCAGGTCCGCATCGTCGACTTCGGCATCGCGGCGCCGGCCGACGCCGAGGTCGACATGCGCGGCGGCTCGACCGGCTACGCCGCGCCCGAGCAGATGCGCGGTGACACGGTCGATCCCCGCGCCGACGTGTTCTCGGCGGCGTGCGTGCTGTACGAGCTGGTCACGCTCGAGCGCGCGTTCCCCCGCGAGGGCGTGTGGACCGCGCCCGATCTCTCGCTGCTGCCGAGCGAGCTGCGCGAGCCGGTCGGCGCGGCGCTGTCGCTCGAGGCCGCCGCGCGCCCGGCCGACGCCGGTGCGCTGCTGTCACGGCTGGGCCCCGCGTTCGCCCGTCACGCGGCCAGCTACGTGGACTCGCAGCTGGCCGCGCACCTGCGCGAGCTGTTCCCCGAGGGCTTCGAGGGCGGCGCCACGCAGCCGGCGATCGCCGGCTCGGCGGTCAAGCGTGGCGCGAAGGAGCGCCCGTCGACGCAGACCTTCGCCACCCGGCTCACCGTGATCACGCGCTCGCTGCCGGTCGAACCCCCGGCCACGGCCGCCGCGGGCGGCAGCGGGCGCACCAAGACCGTCGCGGTCGCGGCGGTGCTCGCCCTCGGCGTGGCCGCGCTCGGCTGGACCCTCGGTACCCGCAGCGGCGCCGAGGAGGCCGCGCGGACCCCCATCGCCGTCGACGATCCATCGACGCCCGCCGCCGGCGTCGGTGCGGCGCGCCCGGCCGCGCGGCCGGTGCCGGAGCGCGCGCCGAGCCTCGACGCGACCATGCCCGAGGGCAGCGGGCCGGCCGAGTCGATCGCCGCGTCCGAGGCCAGCACCCCCGGGTCGAGTTCGGCCGAGGCGAGCCCGCCGGCCGAGGACCCGCCGGCGCGGCCGACCACCGTCGCGCTCGCGGTGACGCCGGCCGACGCGATCGTCACCGTCGACGGGCGGGCCGCCGCCGACCACGGGGCCATCGAGATTCCCGCCGGCGGTGCCGAGGTCGTGGTCAAGCGCGCCGGCCACCTGCCGCGCACCTTCACCGTCGACCCGACGCATCCGTTGCCCGCGGCGGTGGTGTTGAAGCCGCGAGGTCCCGCCGGCGAGGGCACGCTGGCGGTGTTCGCGGGTAGCGTCGCGTGGGCCGAGGTCACCGTCGACGGCCGTCGCGTGGGCGCGACACCGATCAAGAAGCACGCGCTGCCCGAGGGCACGCACCGCGTGGTCGTGACCTGCACCGACGCGTGCCCGAGCCGCCAGGTGCTGCTGCAGCGCAGCGTCACGATCCGCGCCGGCGAGCTCACCCGCGTGGACGCCGAGTAGTCGAGCGTCAACGGCCGAGGAAGGAGTCGGTGTCGATGCCGTAGGCGGACTGCTTCGGCAGCGTGCCGACCACGGCGCCGGTGACCACCGCACCGACCACGACGGTGCCGAGCACCGTCCACACCCACGCGCGCCGGTACCACGGCTTGGTGGTCGGCGACGGCGGTGTGTCGCTGCCCGGACGCACGAGCTTCGGCCACGCGTCGTCGCTGGCGATGCGCTGCGCGGGATCGGGCTGCACCGCCGCGCGCAGGGCCGTGCGCGTGCCGTCTTCGATCGCGTCGAAGCGGCCGTACCACGGCATCGCGAACGCGTCGCCGCAGCGAAACGCTTGCACCCCGACCCGATTGCCGCGCAGGCGCACCAGCAGGATCTCGCGCAGCGCGAGCGCATCGCACGTGCGCTGCGCCGCCGCGGCGTCCTCGGGCAGGCCCACGGCGAGGATCTCCTCGGGCGGCGGCGGATCCCAGTCGGACTCGATGAACGCCGCGACCGGCCGCGCGCCGGGACGTCGCACCACCACCAGGTGTGATCCGGGCGGCACCGGACGCAGCCCCGCGCGACCGTCGAGCTCGACCAGCGCGTCGTCGCCCAGGGTGATGCGCGGCGTGGCCCAGCGCGCGCGCTCGCCGTCGAGCTCCGCAGCGATGCGCTGGTGCAGCGCGACCAGATCCGGCGGCATGCGTCGGGTGCTCGTGCGGGCCTCGGGGTCGTAGTGCAGCGCAGACCGCAGCTCCTGCTCGGCCGCCGCGATCGCGCCCTCGGTCCACTGCACCTGCGCGCGCAGCAGGTGCACCCGCACCAGCACCTGCGCGGCCCCGGGCGCGATGGGATCGGCCAGGAAGTCGGCGAGGATGGTGTCGCTGGCGGTGAGGGCCTCGGCCGACTGCCCGCTGCGGTAGAGCGCCTCGGCGGCCTCGAGCGCGGCCAGCCGCGCAACCTGGCGGTCGGCAACCTCGCGATCGATCTCGCCGGCGACGATCGCCCGCGCCCGTCGATCGGCGCCGTCGATCACCAGCGTGCCGCGCTTGCTGCCGCGCTGGGCCGCCTGCAGCACGCGTTGCTTCGCCGCGCGATCGACCGTAGCCTCGTCGTGCCACACGACGCCCACGAGATCCGTGGCCGGCGGCGGCGCGGCCACCGGGGGCAGGAGCAACGGCCACACCTTCGTCGCATTGTCATGGAGCGCCCCAAGCTACGCAACGTCGAACGCATCCCGCTGTCGCGCGCCGGTGAGGCGCTGCTGGTGCTGCGCGACCCCATGGGCCTGGCCGAGCCGTTCGCGATCGATGCCGAGTTTGCGCCGGTGCTCGACGCCCTCGACGGGCGGCGCACGCTCACGCAGGTGCGGCAGTCGCTGGCCATGACCGGCGGCCTGGTGCTCGACGCCGCCGACTTCGAGGCCTTCGTGGCACAGCTCGGCGAGGCCGGCCTGCTCGATGACGATCGCTTCCGCGAGCGGTGGGCCGCGGCCCACGAGGCCTTCCTCGCGGCGCCCTCGCGCGCGCCGATCCTCGCCGACGTGCTGTACGCGGCCGACCCGATCGCGCTGCGGCAGGAGCTGGCGGTGCTCGGCGCGGCCGAGTCGCTGGCGCAGGGCGGCCCCGCGCGCGCGATCGTCCTGCCCCACGCGCCCATCGATCTCGCAGCGCCCGAGCTGCGTGCCGCCCTTGGCGCGTTGCCGCCGGCGGCGAGCCTCGACGCGGTGATCCTGCTCGGCGCCGATCACCACCCGGGCCTGCTGCCCTACGCGCTGTGCGATCGCCCCTACGCGACCCCGCTGGGGACCACGGCGATCGCCGGCGATGTCGTCGACGCGCTGCGACGGCGACTGCCTTGGATCGATCGCGAGGCGATCCGTCACCGCGCCTCGCACAGCCTCGAGTGGGCGGTGCTGGCACTGCAGCACGCCTGGGGCGGCGCGATGCCGAAGGTGGTGCCGCTGCTCGCCGGCGCCACCGTGGTCGGCAAGGACGACCGTCTGCACGACGCCGTGGGCGAGCTGGTCGCGACGCTCGAGGCCTTGATGGAGGACGCGGCGGTGCTGATCGTCGGGGCCGCCGAGCTCACCCACGCCGGCCCCGCGTACGGCCGCCCCGCCCTGGACGACGCCGCGCGGGCCGAGCTCGCCGGCCGCGACGTCGAGGTGCTGGCCGCGCTGTGCCGCGGGCGCACGCGCGAGCTGTTGGCGCGCGCCGACGACCGCCTCGGTCAGGGGCGCCCCAGCGGTCTGCCGGTGCTGGCGACCCTGTGCGAGCTGTGCACCGAGGTCCGCGGCGAGGTCCTGGCCCAGCGACTGGCGCCCCTGCCGGCGCCGGCCTCGGGCGTCGTCGGGCTCGCCGCGGTGCGCTTCGCGGACGGCGTCCGTGCGCATGGGCACTGAAATGCCGCGCTGCGCCGGCGCGTCGCCGTCGTCACTGCAGGTGCTAACTTGGCCGCCGCGATGATCATTGGCTCGCTGTCCTTGCTCCGGGTGCTCACCGCGTTGGCGGGCCTCGAGCCCACCGCGTGGGCGACCGAGGGCGAGGTCGTCGTCACCCCGAGCGAGGTCGCGTTCGTCGAGGCGCGCCACGGCGAGACCGTCGTGCGTGGGCGACCGTGGGTGCCGCACAAGCGCATCGCGACCGTCGCCGGCGGCACCCGCTTCGCGGTCCGCGGTGAGGTCGCCAGTCGCGATGACGTCGGCTGTCACGGCAAGCTCTGGTACGCGGTCCGGCCGTTCGGCTTCGTGTGCTCCGAGCACGTCAAGCGCACCGAGCTCCCGCCCGAGCCCGGCGCCGCGATGCCGCCGCTGGCCGGCCGCCGCCTGCCCCACAGCTACGCGATCGTTCGGCACGACGGCGTGCCGGAGTACGCCAACGTCGAGGCCGTGCGCACCGGCGTGCTGCGACGCGAGCTGGTCAAGAGCATGAGCATCGTCGTGCGCAAGAGCATCGACGTCGACGGTGCCGAGTACATCGAGAGCCAGTACGGCTCACTCATCCCCCGCGAGGGCGTGGGTTGGATGGGCCAGGGCTCGGCGTGGTCGGGCGTGGTGCTCGAGGGCGTCGCCGCCGGGCCGGCGTTCGCATGGACCAACGGCGAGCACACGCAGGTGCGCGACGCCCCGCGCAGCGACGCCGCCAAGCTCCGCACACTGCCGCTGCGCGAGCGCGTGGCCTTGCTCGAGCCCAGCGGCGAGCATCGACCGGCGTGGTGGCGGATCGGCGAGGGCGAGTGGATCGACGCCGACGACCTCAACGAGGTCCACGTGATCGCACCGCCCGACGGCGTGGTGGTGCCCGAGCGCATGCGCACGACCGCCAACGACCAGTGGATCGACGTCGACATCGGCGAGCAGGTGCTGGTCGCGTACCGCGGCGAGACCCCCGTGTTCACCACCCTGGTCGCGACCGGCAAGAGCTCACCCACGCCGCTCGGCAACTATCCCATCTGGGCCAAGGTCGCGAGCATGGACATGGCCAACCAGGACTGGGAGGACAAGCCCTTCATGGTTCAGGGCGTGCCCTGGGTGCTGCTGTTCCAGGGCCACAACGCGATCCACGGCGCGTACTGGCACGACCGTTTCGGCAACCGTCGCAGTCACGACTGCGTCAACATGGCCCCGCTCGACACGCAATGGTTGTTCGACTAGGTCGGCCCCACGCTGCCACGCGGCTGGACCGGCTACCTGCCGAGCGACCTCAGCCACTCGGCGATCGTGCACGTGCGCGACAGCAGCCGACCCGAGGGGCTGGAGTTCACGCAGCAGCGCCCGATCGGGCCCCCGGATCCCGCGGAGGAGAAGCGCAAGACCGAGGCCGCCGAGCGCCGCCGCGCCGAGCAGGCGGCGCTCGAGGGCGACCTCGACGCCCCGCTGTGGCCGGCACCGGAGTGATCCCACGCCGCCGGCGGGATCGATTTCGTCCCGCGGCCGCAGCCACCGCGGGCAACTTTGCTAGTCTCCGCGGCCATGATCGCCCTTCGCCGCGTCGCCCGAGTCGTGTTCGCCCTGGGCCTGGCCGCCACCGTGCCGCCGCTGTCGGGCTGTGGGCCCAAGGGCCTGCAGAAGATCGCCGTGCCCACCGCCGGCGTGCACATGCGCTACGACCTCACGCCGGGGGCCAGCTACGCCGGTCACCTGCGCATCGGCAACACGCAGTCGTTCGACGGGCAGTCGATCAGCCAGGCGCTCGAGTGCGACGTGAAGATGGTCGTCGTCGGTGACGATCCGAAGGGTGCGCTCGTGCGTGCGACCTTCTCGAACGTCGATCTCAAGTGGGGCCTGCCGCCGTCGGCCCCGATGTCGCCGGCCGCCTTCGTCGCCGACGCGACCGCCAAGCTGCAGGGCATGAACGTGACCTTCAACGTCAAGCCCACGGGCGAGATCACCTTCATGCCGCCACCGCCCCAGGACGTGTCGGAGGAGCTGGGCCAGTTCATCGATCAGGTGCTGCGCGCCCTCGAAGAGGGCTTCTTGGTGGTGCCCGATCGCGCCGTGAAGGACGGCGAGAGCTGGGCCGAGGACGAGCACCGCGGCCGCAAGGGCAAGCTCGGTCGCTACGTCGAGGGCAAGGTCGAGACCAAGGTCGCCGGCATGTTCCGCGACGAGGCCCGCAAGCAAGACGTCGTGCGCCTCGAGATCGTCGAGAAGCGCAAAGAGGTCTTCACCACCAAGGACGGCAGCCGCACCACCGAGAGCGACACCAAGGCCACCGCGATGTTCTCGACCGCGGGCTTCCTCGCCGACGTGCGGGGCGAGTCCCGCGACTTCGATCCGGTCAACGGCATGAGCTTTCGGAAGGTCGACGTGAAGTGGGACAAGACCGCCGAGGGCACGGCGGCCGGCGTCGCCGACGGCGGCGACGTGCAGAGCATCGACGACCCCTGCGACCCCGACTACGTCGGCGAGAAGGAGTGCGCCGAGGGGGGCGACGTGCAGGCCATCACCGATCCCTGCGACCCCGACTACGTCGGCGAGAAGGAGTGCGCGACGCCGGCCCCCGAGACCGCGCCCGCACCGGAGACCGCGCCCGCGCCCACGCCCGCGCCGAAGTGACGCTCACGGCCCGGTGTGGCGCCGGGGCACCCGCTTCGAGAGGCCGCAGGTGATCTCGTACGGCACCGTGCCCGCCCAGCTCGCGAGCTCGTACAGATCGATCGCGCCCAGGCCCTGCCGGCCGAGCAACGTGACCTCCTCGCCGACCCGCACGTCGGGAAGATCGGTGACGTCGAGCATGCACACGTCCATCGTGATGTTGCCGACCACGTCGCAGCGATGGCCGCGGACCAGCATCTGCGCGCGGCCCGACATCGCCCGCGGGTAGCCATCGCCGTAGCCGACCGGCACGATCGCGAGTCGAGCGTCGCGCTGCAGCTGCGCGCGCCCGCCGTAGGACACGCGCACGCCCGCGGGCAGCTCGCGGATGCCGAGCACGCGGGAGTGCACCGACAGCGCCAGGCGCAGGCCCGCCAGCTGCACGTCGGCGCTGGAGGCCGCGCCGTACAGCGCGATGCCGGGGCGCACCATGTCGAAGTGGGCGCCGGCGAAGCGCACCAGCCCCGCAGAGTTGCACGCGTGGCGCAGCTGCGGCTGCAGCCCGCGCGCGGCGATGGTGCCGAGGCAATCCTGGAAGCACGCCAGCTGTCGCGCGCTCGACAGCTCGTCGTCGATCTCGTCGGCGCACGCCAGGTGCGTCATCACGCCCTCGAACGCGAGGGTGCGGCCGCCGTCGCGCGCGAGCCAGTCCAGCACCGGCGCGAGATCACGGGGCAGCAGGCCCAGCCGCGACATGCCGGTGTCGATCTTGAGGTGCACCGGCAGCGCGTGGGCACCCGTGCGGACGACCGCGGCCGAGAGCGGCTCGAGGTGATCGACGCTCCACACCACCGGTCGCAGGCGACGGTGCACCAAGACGTCGGCCGCGGTCGGCGGGACGCCGCCGAGCACGACCACCGGCGCGAGCACGCCGCCTTCGCGCAGCTCGACGCCCTCCTCGACCAGGCTGACCGCGAGGCCCCACGCGCCGGCATCGGCGAACGCGCGGGCGGCCTCCACCGCGCCGTGGCCATAGCCGTCGGCCTTGACCACCGCCAGCACGCGGGTCGCCGCGCCGACGTGGCGTGCGACCACCTGCAGGTTGCCCGCGAGCTGGGCGGTGTCGACCTTCGCGAAGGTCGGTCGCACGGTCACCGCGGCGGCACCGCTGCGCACGCCGAGGGCGGGTTCCGAGGGCACGGATGGGCTTATATCACGCGGTCGCGGGGTCATCGGCGGCGGGGGCCGTCGGCAGCGACGGCGTCGGTCGCCGCGACGCCTCGGCGCGCACCGGACATTCCCGCGCGCTCGGCGGGCGCCGGCGACGCTACGCGGCCGCGGTGCCGAGCAGGCGGGGGTCGAGGATCATGCGGCGGCCGCTCGAGCTGAGCAGGCCGTCGCGGGCCATCGCCGACAGCGTGCGCGACACCGTCTCGCGGCACGAGCCGACCATGCGGGCCAGCTCCGACTGCGTCGGCACCGGCGCCAACACCAGCGGCGTGCTGGCGGTCGCGCCGACGCGGCCCTGTCGACGGGCCAGGCGCACGAGCGTGCGACGCAGGCGCTCCTCGACATCGTGCAGCGCCAACGACGACGCCACGCTCTCGATGTCCCGCAGCTTGTCGGCCACCAGCTGGACCAGGCGCAGCAGCGTCTCCGGCTCGCGGCGCAGGTGGGCGGCGAGCACGTCCGCGGGGATGCGCAGCACCTCGACCGGCACCGCAGCGACCGCCGCGGTGGTCGCGAGCCCGCGATCGAAGGCACAGGTCTCACCCACCACGTCGCCGGGACCGACCGTCATCAGGATCAGATCGCGGTTGCCCTCGCCCGCCCGCACCAGGTTCACGCGGCCGCGCAGCACCACGTAGAGGCCATCGGGGGCGGCGCCCTCCTCGATGATGGGCGCGCCGGCGGGCTTGCGGATCCGCACCGCCGACTGTGCCAGTAGCTCGATCTCGGGCGCGCGGGCGGCGGTGAACGGTTCGACGCAGCTGAGGACATCGGCCACGGGCATCCGCTCGAGGGGGATGGTGTGCAGGCGGGAATCGGCGGGCGTCGGCATGGCAAGGGGTTAGAGCACGCGGCGTGCCATGGACCACACTCCGGCGACAAACTGCGAGCCCTTGGAAATGACTGCACAAATGCGCCTCGCTCCAGACCAAGCGGGGCGGGATCGGCTGTGGCGAAACCCCAACAGTGGCAGACGCAACAGACGACCGCGTGGCGTTTCACCGCACGGCTTTGGCGCAGCCCGCGGCAGCGCAGGGCCGCCAGCGGCATGCTATGCAGCCGGCGACGTGCACGCGGTCTCCGTCAACGGCGAGGCTCGAACGCTCGCGCCCGGCACCACCGTACTCGCGCTGCTGCAGCAGCTCGCGCTCGATCCACGGCATGTGGCGGTCGAGCGCAACCTCGAGATCGTCCCGCGCGCGCAGTGGTCGACGACCACGCTCGACGACGGCGATCGCCTCGAGGTCGTGACCTTCGTCGGAGGAGGATGAACATGGTCGAGCCCACCCACGCCGCCCCTGTCAACGATGTCGTGTCGCAGGACGACACATGGGTCCTCGCCGGACGCACGCTGCGCTCGCGACTGGTGGTCGGCACCGGCAAGTACAAGGACGCCGCGCAGACCCGTGCGGCGCTCGCGGCCAGTGGCGCCGAGATCGTCACCGTCGCGCTGCGGCGCGTCGATCTCTCGGCGAAGGACAACCTGCTGTCGTGGATCGATCGCGATCGCTACACGCTGCTGCCCAACACCGCCGGCTGCTACAGCGCCGAGGAGGCCGTGCGCACGCTCCGGCTCGCGCGCGAGCTGGGCATCGCGGATCTCGTCAAGCTCGAGGTCATCGGTGATCCGCGCACGCTGCTGCCCGACAACGAACAGACCCTGCGCGCCGCCAAGCTGCTGGTCGACGAAGGCTTCACGGTGCTGCCGTACGTCACCGACGATCCGATCGCGTGCCGCAAGCTGGCCGAGCTGGGCTGCGCCGCCGTGATGCCGCTGGCGGCACCGATCGGCAGCGGCATGGGCATCCGCAACCCCCACAACCTGCGCATGATCCTCGAAGCGGTGAACGTGCCGGTCATCGTCGACGCAGGGGTCGGCACCGCCAGCGACGCCACCGTCGCGATGGAGCTGGGGTGTGCCGGCGTGCTGCTCAACACCGCGATCGCCGAGGCCCGCGATCCGATCGCGATGGCGACCGCGATGCGGCTGGGCGTCGAGGCCGGGCGGCTGGCGTACCGCGCCGGACGCATGCCGATCCGCGGCCACGCCAACGCCAGCAGCCCCACCGCCGGCGCGATCGAGTAGCCGGTCGTGCTCGCACAGGTGCGGCTGCTGGCGATCACGCCGCCCGAAGGTGCCGCCGATCCGGCGCGCATCGATGCGTGGTTCGCCCACGGCGCGCGCGATCGCATCGCGATCTGGTTGCGCGTGCCCGGTGCCGCGCCGGCCCAGGTGATGAACGCCCACGCGGCGCTCGTGCACGCGGCGCGAGGCCGCGGCGTGCCGCTGCTGCTCGGCTGCGCCAGCGTCGACCTCGAGCGAGCGGCCTCGCTGGTCGCGGCCTATGCGATGGCCGGCGTGGTGCTGCGCGGCGACCCCGATCGCGACGCGCTCGCCGAGGCACGCGCGCGGCTGGGCCCGTCGGCGTGGGTGCTGCGCTCGTGCCACGACGCCGACGCGGCCGGGCACCCGCACTGCGACGCGACCGTACTCGGGCCGGTGTTCGCCCCGCGCACGCCGAAGCCGGGCGCCGCGACGCCGCTCGGCCCCGGCGCGCTCGCCCGCATGGCGCGAGCGCCGGGCGCCCGCGTGTTCGCGCTCGGCGGCATCGACGGCGGCAACGCCCTGGCCTGCATCACCGCGGGTGCCCACGGCCTGGCCGGCATCGCGGCCTTCTTCGGCGCGCCCGCGCAGGTCGCCGCCGACGTCGGCGCGATGGTCCGCGCGCTCGGCTAGTACCTCGACACAGCGATAGTGATGGGTCAGAACGCCGTCATGGCCGCGACTCCGCAAGGCGCCGTGCCGCCGGAATACCGGGCGTATTTCAAGGTGCGGCAACGCAGCGAGGCGCGGTCAGGGCGGTGTTATGGCCCGTCACTATCGCTGTGTCGAGGTACTAGTACCTCGAGCCAGCGGATCCGCCGCTTGTTTGGTCGTCGCGGCAAAGCTGCACCAAGATGTCGGCCACGTCGGCGCCCGAGCGCCCCTTTGCCATGGCCCGCGCCCCCGTCCCCGACTCGCCGCCCCCGCGCACCGGCGCGCGCACGTGGTCCTCGCGACTGGCGTGGGGCGTGCTCGTGGCCGGCGGCGGTCTGATCGCGCTGCGGGTCGCGTTCGCGACCGCGGTACCGGTGCACGGCGACGGCATGGCCCCGACCCTGCTCGACGGCGACCACGTGCTGCTGCTGCGCGGGACGTGGAGCGTCGATCGGGGCGACGTCGTGATCTACGCGGCGTCGCTGCCCACCGAGGTCGCGCCGGCCGCGACGCCGCGCGAGCGCGACGCACCGCGATCGCACCGCGAGGACGGCAGCGAGTTCCCCGATGCCCGCCGCGCACCCCAGGGTGAGCTGCGCAACACCGCGGTGGTCGACCCCGAGGAGCTCGGCGAGGCGCTCGACGAGAACTGGCGCGTGGTGCAGGCGCGCGCCGACGCCGGGCTCGCCACGCGCACGGCCTACCGCGTCGGCCGCGTGCTCGCGCGGCCCGGCGATCGCGTCGCGCTGGTGCGCGAGCGCGGCGGACTCGGCCTCGCGATCGAAGGCCAGCGCGTCGAACAGAAGGAGGGCGCGCCGCTCGAGCTGCGCCTCGAGTACGACGACGCCGCGCGAGCGCGCCGCGTGCTGTGGGAGCAGACCGGTCCCCGTCGCTACCAGGTGCTCGACACCGGTGCGGTCGCACCGCAGTGGCAGCAGCTGGTCGCCGCCGCGGCCGAGCTCGCCAGCCACGACGACGCCACGCCGCCGACCCACGACGACGACGAGGTGGTCGCGCCCGGCTATCTCGTGCTCGCCGACAACCGTGACGAGGGCCGCTGCTGCGACTCGCGCGTGCTGGGCTGGATCAGCCCCGAGGCGATCCGCGGCGAGGTCCTCGCGCGGCTGGGCGGCAACACCACCGCCGTGCCCGACCAGGCACCCGGCTCGCGCGGCTTCCAGTGGAAGCCCTGACGATGGGCCCGCTGCTTGCCCGTTGACGCGCCCGGGCCGGATCGCTAGAGTCCCGGCCCCAACAGGCCGCTTTAGCTCAGTCGGTAGAGCAACTGATTCGTAATCAGTAGGTCGGCGGTTCGAGTCCGCCAAGCGGCTCCGGTGCGGAGCTCCCCCTCCCGGCGCTTCACGCAGGCCCGAACACAGCCAGCGTGGTGATGCGCTCGAGCAACGAGGTGCGCGCGCTGCCGCGACCGGTCTCGAGATCGGTGACCGCCACGCGATCGAGGCGGTAGAGCGTGTCGCCCCCACCGCCGTCGCACGGCACCAGGAACTCGGCGATCGAGGAGATCGCGAAGCGATGGCCATCGCGGGCGCCGACGTCGAGCATGACGTGCCCCGGTAGGTACTCGAGCACGAGCCCCGTCGCGGACGCGTCGGCGATCGCGGCCAGCTTGGCGGCGTCGTCGAGGCCGGCGACGTCGACGGTGCGCACGCCGGCCAAGGCCTGCTGGCTCGAGTGGCGCGGCAGCGTCAGCCCGAACGGCAGCAGGGTATCGCGCAACCACTGCGAACAATCGCGACCGCCGTCGCGACCGCCCCACCCGTAGGGCGCACCGATCTGCGCGAACGCGGCCGAGAACACCGCGGCGCGCGTGAGCGCGGCGTAGCCTTCGACCACCGCGGCGTCGTTCTCGACGTGATCGTCGATCGGGCCCTTCGCCGCAGCGACGCGCACCCGGAACGCGCCATCGTCGTCGCGGCCGAGCAGCGGCAGACCCACGCCCATGCGCACCGGCACCCCCGCGCGGGTGCGAACGTCATCGCGCAAGGCGTGTAGCCGCGGCGCGTCGCGCCAGGCCATGCGATCGGCCTCGCTCAGCCGCGCCGACAACGTGTCGCCGCGGACCCAGCCCATCGTGTGGCCGGCGTCGACGAGCAACCACGCGCCCGCGTCGCTGCGCCCCAGCACGCGCAACAGCTCACCGGGGTGCAGCGTGCTGCAGAGGTTGCGATCGAAGGCGGGGTCATGGGGCGCCCGCAGCACCGCGCCCTCGATCGGGGCGCAGTAGAGCTGGCTCTGCGCCACCACGAGACGCGCGTGGTCGACCGGCTGCAGCGCGTCGACGCGGCGGCGTGCGGCCGCGATCGCGTCGCGTTGCTGCTCGACGACCTCGCCGCGGGCGAGCTCGCCGGCGTAGGAGGCCACCCGTGCGCGCGCGTCGAGGGCCGCGCCCTCGGGCCCCCATCCGGCGCGCCACGGATCCAGCCCGTCGGATCCGGCGCGCTCGCCCACCGCAGCGGCGAGCCGCAGGCGCGCGAGCGCGTCGGCGTCGACGAGCACCGCGTCGTCGCCGGGCACGACGAAGGCGTCGGCGTGCTCGAGCGCCGCGGTGACGCCGGGCGCGAACGCAGCCGGCAGCGGCCCCGGCTCGCAGCGCGCGCCCGCGACCGGCGCGGCCGCGTGCTGCGTCGACGCCGGCTCGCCTGGGCCGCACGCCGCCACCGCGAACATCACGAGCACGCGCCACGCTGGCCTGGCCACCGGATCGCGACGCCACCGCCAGCGCCGGCATTCCGCCGGGCTCACGATCGCGCTCGCCACAGGATCCACACGCGGGTCTCGAGCGCTCCGACGCGCGTGCGGACCCCGACCTGCGCGGTGACGCGGCGGCTGCGACCGTGCAGGTAACGGCGCACGCCGCCCGCTTCGTCCGGCGGGTCCTCGCCCTCGGTCACGACCAGGCCCTCGTTCTCCAGCGCCTTGCGGTAGAAGGCGAGCACGTGGTGCTCCCGCGCATGCACGCGAAACGCCGCCTTGCGCACCCATGCACCCGCGACCTCGTCGTAGCGCACCGACTCCGACAGCCGCGTCGCGCCCGGCATGCGCGGCAGTGGGAGCGCGGGGGCCTCGGTGGCGGCCGCCGGCGCTGCCGATGGTGCTGGGCTCCCATCGATCATCGCGCTCGCTTCGGCTGCCGTGGCGGTGCGATCGACGCGCGCGACCAGCTCCCCGGCGGCCGCCGCTTCATCGGCGGGCCGCGCAGCCGTGGCGAGGCTGCCCACCACTTCGTCACCACGCGGCAGCGAGTCCGACGCGCGTGGCCCCGCACCATCGACGATCGCCGCGGCACCGTCGGAGCCGGCGGTCGGGCTCGGCTCGCCCGGTTCGCCCGGTTCGAGCGGCTCGCTCGGCTCGCCCGGTTCGCCCGGTTCGAGCGGCCGCGCGATCGCACGATCGTCGTCGTCGCCACGGTCCGCGCGCGGCACATCCACGCACCACCACGTCAGCAGCGAGCCCGCGCCCATCGCGACGAGCCGCTCGATCCACCGCGCCGGCGCGTGAACGTGGGAGTGCGACGTCATCGCGAGACCAACATCCTCTACCACGGCTTTCGTCCGCACGCCGACGGTGCGGCTGGCAAGTTTGCTACGCTGACCCGCCCCCGATGACCGCTTCGCTGCAGCCCGGCACGATGTACCGCGAGTTCGAGATCCTCGCCGAGATCGGGGCGGGCTCGTTCGCGAAGGTCTACAAGGTGCTGGCGCCGGGCTTCGACCGGCCGCTCGCGCTGAAGATCGCCCACGAGGTCCGCATGGGCGACGACATGATCAAGCGCGCGATCCGAGAGGTCGCGGTGCTGCGCTCGCTGACCAACCCCCACGTCGCGCGCCTGCACGGCTCGAGCATCGGCAACGATCACTTCTACGTGCTGATGGACTACCTGCAGGGTCACCAGCTCGATCACTTCCACGACTTCGATCGCCCGATGGGCGTCGCGCAGGCGCTCGAGATCGTGCTGCAGGCATGCATGGGGCTGGCCGAGGCCCACGCTCAGGGCGTGGTACACCGCGACGTCAAGCCGGCGAACCTGTGGATCGAGGACGACGGCACCGTGAAGCTGCTCGACTTCGGGCTCGCACGTGCGTGGGGGGTGCCGTGGGCCTTCGGCACCAACGCGACCGCGGCCCGCACGGTGGTCGGCACGCCGCACTACTGCCAGCCCGAGCAACTCGTCACCGACCAGCTCACGCCGGCGTCCGACGTCTACTCGCTGGCGACGATCCTGTACGAGCTGCTGTGCGGCCACGCGGTGCTGTTTCCCCAGCGGCACGTGAGCGACGTCGTCGAGGCGCTGCGCGACAACCCGGTCGCGTGGCTCGACGCCCACGCGATGCGCAGCATGGTGCCCATCTCGCGCTACCCCGGCTGCGGTGGGCTGCCCGACGCACTGCTCGAGCTGCTACGCAGTTCGCTCGCCAAGGACCCCAGCCGGCGCCCGACCGACGCCGGCGCGATGGCCCGGGTGCTCGGCAGCATCCTCCACGAGGACCTCGACGCGACCCCAGCCGGACGCGTGCGCGTGCGGACGCCGGGGGGCACGTCGATCGACGCACCGCTGGTGCCCGGCCGCCGTCGACTCGGCGGCGAGGCGGCCGACATCGTGCTGCCGGGCGTCGACGAGCTGGTCGCGATCGTCGACTGGAGCGGTGGTGCCCGTCCGATCCAGATCCGGCCGGGGCCCGGCGGCGCGGAGCTGCATCGCAATGGCGAGCCGCTGCGCCGTGCGATCTTCGTCGAGCCCGGCGACGTGTTCGCGGGCGCCGGGGCGCAGTTCGTGGTGATGCACGCCGCCGATCTCTGATTCGCGGGGACTCGCGGGGACTCGCGGGGACTCGCGGGGACTCGCGGGGACTCGCGGGGACTCGCGGGGACTCGCGGGGAGCCGCGGGGAGCCGCGGGCTACCGCACCGCCGCCAGGCGATCGGTCCGCTGGAGACCACCGGCACGTGCGCGGGCCCGCAGCCCCTCGACGATGCGTCGGCGCGCCGTCTCGGCGCGCGCGCCGGCGAGCGCCGCCTCGGCACGCACGTGGTCGGCCTCGCACTTGAGGCGCGCGGGCAGGCGCTCGAGCCCACGCAGGATCTCGTCGCGGGCCGCCGTCGGCCCCTGTGCGAACACGGCTGCGGCGGCCTGCTTCGCCACCCGCGGCGCCTCGAGGGCGAGCTCGACGGCGCGTCGGCTGGCCGTGCGCGCCCGCGCCGACATGCCCTCGAGGTCACGCCCGATCTGGCGGACGCGCGCGAGCACGCCGACGACCTCGGGGTCCTGCTCGAGCCAGCGGTCGACCACCGCCGCGCGCGCCTCTTCGCCCAGGGCGATCTGCGTCAACATGCGCAGCGCCGCGTAGGGCAGATCGCGTCGCTCGGCCAGCTCCACCAGCTCGCGTGCGACCGCCTCGGCCTCGTCGAGCGGTGCACGGGCCCATGCCCACGTCTGCGCGAGCGCGTCCGACAACGCCCAGGCGCGATCGAGCACCGCCGGCCGGTGCGAGCCGTGGAGGTCCGAAGCTTCGGCGGCGGTCGGCGACATGCGGACTCGACTTCGCAAGCCGCGTGCCTCCAACGTCGGCGGCGCTAAGTCGCGAGAATCCCAACGAGCGGCCATCTGGCCGCGGTGCCGAGATCGCCGACGAGAGATGGCCAGACTCGTCGCCACGGGCCACGGACGGCGGATACCATGACAGAGGCTCGGCCCGTCGAACATGTCGCGCGACAACCCCCTCGAGTCGACCATGGCCATGGGCCTCACCGCCGCCGATGCCCCCTCGGTCGGCAGCGAAACCACCACCCAGCTGGTCGTGATCGTCGGACCCGACGCCGGCCGTCGTCACGCCATCGAGGGCGACGTCGTGATCGGCCGCGACGCCGACGCGGAGATCTGCGTCGCCGACGACGGCGTCTCGCGTCGCCACACGGTCATCCGTCGCAGCGCCAGCGGCGAGTTCATCATCGAGGATCTCGGCAGCCGCAACGGCACCTACGTCAACGGCATCCGCATCGGCACCGCGCCGCTGCGATCGGGCGACAAGATCGCGATCGGCACCGGTACGATCCTCTTGTTCACGTACCACGACCGCTACGAGGAGCAGGTCCTGCAGGCGCAGAAGCTCCACCTGCTGGGCCAGCTCGCCGGGGGCATCGCCCACGACTTCAACAACCTCATCGTGACGGTGCTGGGCAACGTCACCTACCTCAAGGACTCGCCGCCCGGCGCCAGCGAGATGGCGGATTGCCTCGACGAGATCGAGAGCGCCGCGCGACGGGCCGCCGAGCTCACCGCCCAGCTGATGTCGTTCGCGCGGCCGCAGCGGCGGGTCCGCGAGGTCGTCGAGGTCACGCGGCTGGTCGCCGAGGTGGTCGCACTGCTGCGGCGCACGGTGCCGCGCTCGCTCGAGATCGTCACCGCGGTGCCCGAGGACATCGCGGTCATCGGCGATCCCAGCCAGCTGCTGCAGGTGCTCATGAACGGCTGCGTCAACGCCAAGCAGGCCATGCCCCACGGCGGCGTGCTGCGCATCGAGGCCCAGCGCACCTCGCCGGGCGGCACGCCGGCCGAGCGAGCGGCCCGCTCCGCGAGCGCGACGATGACCGCAGGTGGCGGCGGCGATTTCGTGCGCATCACCATCTCCGACACCGGGGCGGGCATGGATGCCGCGACACTCGCCCGCGTGTTCCAGCCGTTCTTCACCACCAAGCCCAAGGGCGAGGGCACCGGACTCGGGCTCGCGACCGCATACCGCATCGTGCGGGCCCACGGCGGCGACGTGACGATGGACAGCGAGCTCGGCGTCGGCTCGCGCCTGGTGGTCACGCTGCCGGCGGCGAACCCCGGCGACACCGCGCCGATGACCCCCGAGCCGCCGCGCCGCGGCAAGCTCAAGGGGCGCGCGCTGGTGGTCGACGACGAGCCGCTGGTGCGCAGCACCACGCGGCGCATGCTCGAGCGCTTCGGCCTCGAGGTGGCGGTCGCGGTCGACGGCCTCGACGCGATCGCGGTGCAGGCCCAGAGCCCGTCGCCGTTCCAGGTCGCGATCGTCGACCTCGACATGCCCAACCTCGACGGCGAGCAGGCCATCATCCGCATGCGCGCGTTCGACCCGCGCCTGCGCGTGGTGGTGGCCTCCGGTCACGCCGACACCGAGCGTTCGCTGCGGCTGCGCGCGCTGGGCCGGGTGACGATCCTGCCCAAGCCGTTCGACGCCGACTCGCTGTGGCGCCATGTGGCCGGCGCGCTCGAGGGCGCGACGAACTCCGCCGACGACGGCTGACGCCGCCCACGTCTGTCGATCGCGCGCGATCGGTGCGAGCATCCCGGGGCATGATGCTGCCGCCGCCGCACCGGACCCCCGCCATGCCCCTGCTGCTCGCGTTCGTGCTGGCCGCGTGCGGCAAGGCCGACGACGGCGACGCGGCCGACACCAGCACCGGCGGCTTCACCACGGTCGAGACCCACGGCGGCAACGCCTCGAGCACGCCCTCGACGAGCTTCACCAACTCGGGCGACCCCAGCTCCGAGCCCTCGACCACGTTCACCAACTCGAGCGATCCCCAGACGGTCGGTGACGACAGCTCCGGTCGCGGCAGCGGCACCACCGACGGCGACGCCGGCTCGAGCTCCGACCCCGGCAGCACCGGCGCGACGTCGGGCTCGAGCGGCGACTCGCACAGCGACACCGGCAGCCCCGGCGGGGCCTGCTGCGAGGCCCAAGATGGGGCCGGCTGTGGCGACGCCGACATCGAGGCCTGCGTCTGCGCCGACGACGACTTCTGCTGCACGATCGCGTGGGATCTCTACTGCACGGTGCAGGCGGTACGACTCGGCTGCGCGAGCTGTGCCGGCATCGGTGGCGACGGCGACTGCTGTGCCGCGCACGGCAACCCCGGCTGCGACGACGCCGAGATCGAGCAGTGCGTGTGTACGGCCGACTTCGTGTGCTGCCTCGAGCCGTGGGACGACGCCTGCGTGCAGACGGCGAGCGAGTCCTGCGCCGCGTGCTGAGGACCAGCGCCGGCGTCGCGAGCCCGGCGTGGCTCTGCTAACGTCGCGCGCATGCTCGACAGCTTGACTCCGCGCGAGAAGCCCACGGCCACACCGATCGTCGCCATCACGCGACGTGAGCTGCCGGCGTGGCTGAAGTCGCAGTCGGCGATGGTCCGCAACTGGCTCGACACCAACGGCTTCCGCGGCGAGCACGGCAAGGTCGCGCTGGTGCCCGGCAAGGACGGCAAGCTCGCGCAGGTGGTGCTGGGCCTCGGCGACGGCTCGGACCTGTGGGACTACGCCGCGCCGGTGGGCAAGCTGCCCGCGGGCCGCTATCGCTTCAGCCGCGGCGTCGATGGCCCCCGCGCCAGCGATGCAGCGATGGCCTGGGCGCTCGCGAGCTACAGCTTCGGTCGCTACAAGCAGCGCGATCGCAAGGCCGCGGTGTTGGTGTGGCCGGCCGGGGCCGATCGCGGCCTGGTCACGCGCACGGTCGAGGCCATCGTGCACGGCCGCGACCTGGTCAACACGCCCGCGTCCGACATGGGGCCGGTCGAGCTCGCGGCCAGCGGCATCGCGCTGGCCGAGCGCTTCGGCGCCGAGCACAGCGTGATCGTCGGCGATGGCCTCCTGGCCCACAACTACCCCACGATCCACGCGGTCGGCCGCGCGAGCAACCGCGCGCCGCGGCTGTTCGACCTGCGCTGGGGCGACCCCGCTGCGCCCAAGCTGACGCTGGTCGGCAAGGGCGTGTGCTTCGACTCCGGCGGGCTCGACCTCAAGTCGGCGGCGGGCATGAAGCTCATGAAGAAGGACATGGGCGGCGCGGCCTCGATGATCGCGCTGGCCCACATGATCATGGACGCCGCGCTGCCGGTGCGCCTGCGCCTGCTGCTGCCGATCGTCGAGAACAGCGTGGCCGGCAACGCCTACCGCCCCGGCGACGTCATCCGCACCCGCAAGGGCCTGACGGTCGAGATCGGCAACACCGACGCCGAGGGGCGGCTCATCCTGTGCGATGCGTTGGCCGAGGCTGACAGCGAAGATCCCGATCTCCTGATCGACTTCGCGACCCTCACCGGCGCCGCCCGGGTCGCGCTCGGCACCGACCTGCCGGCGCTCTTCTGCACCGACGACGCGCTGCGCGACGCCATCATCGCCGCCGGCGAGCGGGTGCAGGATCCGATGTGGCCGCTGCCGCTGTTCCGCGCCTATCGCAAGCACCTCGACAGTCCGATCGCCGACCTCAACAACGTCGGTGGCGTGTCCGAGGGCGGCGCCATCACGGCGGCGCTGTTCCTGCGCGAGTTCGTGGGACGCCAGCGTCGCTGGCTGCACGTCGACACCATGGCGTGGAACGTCTCGGGCAAGCCCGGACGCCCCGCCGGCGGCGAAGTGTTCGGCGTGCGGGGGCTCTTCGCGGCGCTGTGCGAGCGCTACGGCGGCACCTGACCGGCATCGGTGCTACGCCTCGAACGACGTGGGAGCGTGAACCATCATGGGCTCGTGGAAGAACTTCGCGCTACCCCTCGTCGCCGCCGCGCTGCTGCTGGGCTACTACCTGTGGCGCGCGCAGCAGCCCGCCGGCGCCGATGCACCCGCCGCCGCGCCGGCCCCGAAGGTGCCGGCGCGGCCGCAGCCCGGCGGCGGCGCCTCGCCCGAGCGCGCCGAGCCAGCCGCGGGCGCGACCGCGAGCACCGCGGCGGCCCCGGTGGCATCGCCCGCGACGCCGCCGCGCAAGACCGAGCGTGATCGGGCCCGCAGCGACGCGCTGCGGCTGGCGCTGCGCGAGCGCGCCCGCAGCCACGGCGGCGGCCGCCCACCTGCGCCGGCCGAGGGCGACGCGCCGCAGCCGGCGGAGCTCGACAAGGACTACATCCAAGCCCGCATCAAGGACGACCTCGTGCCGCTTGCGACCGAGTGCTACGAGTCCGTGCTCGAGGACGATCCGAAGCTCGCCGGCAAGATGGTGATGACATTCCAGATCGTCGGCGACGAGGAGGTCGGCGGCGTGGTCGATGCCGCCGAGGTCGATCCCAGCAGCACCCTGCGCAACGCGGCGATGGACGAGTGCATGCGCGAGTCGATGATGAGCCTCTCGTTCGAGCCACCCGAGGGCGGTGGGTCGGTCTCGGTGACCTACCCGTTCGTGTTCGCATCGACGCCGGAGCAGTCCAGCCGATGACGCTGGTGCTGCCATTGGCGTTGATCGGGCTCGCCCTCGCGGCGCTGCTGATGGCCGAGCAGCGCGAGCATGCGGCGCTGCAGCGGGTGGCGAAGCCGCTGGCCTCGCTGGGCTTCCTGTGGCTCGCGTGGCGCGTGGGCGCCGGCGAGCACGACTTCGGCCGGGTGCTGTTTGTCGCGCTGGTGGCCTGTGCACTGGGCGACGTGTGCCTGCTGTCGCGCAGGCCAGCGTGGTTCTTGGCGGGGCTGTCGGCGTTCTTGATCGGGCACGCAGGCTACGCGTGGGCGTTCGCGAGCCGCGGCGTCGCACCGACCCCTGCGCTCGCGCTGGCGGCCGTGCTCGCGCTCCCGGCCTGGGCGGTGCTGCGCTGGCTGCGACCCTTTCTCGAGCCGGGGATGCGGGTTCCGGTGCTGGCCTACGTGGTCGCCATCACGGCCATGCTCGCGTGCGCGTGGACCTGCGATGCCGGCCACGCGACGCCGTGGATCCGCGCCGGCGCGACTGCGTTCTACCTCTCCGACCTCGCGGTCGCGCGCGACGTGTTCGTGCGCCGCGAGTTCTTCAACCGCGCGTGGGGCCTGCCGCTCTACTACGGCGCCCAGGTGTGCATCGCGATCGCGGCGTCGCGCTGACGGCCGCGCGAGGTCACGCGCCTTCGATGGTCGGCGGGGCCTTGGGCGCCGGCGGATCGACGTCGAGCAGCTCGGGCTTCTTGGGCTTCTCTTCGGCGGGCGCAGGCTCGGGCTTCGGCTCGGGCTCCGCCTTGGGCTCGGCGTCCGCGGGTTCGTCACCGGCGGGCTCGCTGGCGGCGCTCGCCTTGGCCTTCTTCTTCTTTTCCTTCTTCTTCTTGGCGGCGGCCTTGGGCGCCGGGGTCGGCTCCGGGGCCGGGGGCTCCGCTGGCGCGGCCGCTTCGACCGGCGCGGGCTCGACCGGCGCGGCCTCGGCCGGCGCGGCGGCGACCGGTGGCGCTGGCGGCACGGACGGTGCCGCCGCCTCGACCGGCGCGGCCGCGGCGGGCCCGGCCGCGGGCACCTCGGCCGGCGGCGCGATGGGGCTCGGCGTCGGGGCGGGTGGCGGCGTGGGCTCGGCCTTCGCGGGCGTGGGCTCGGCCGCGGGCTTCACCGACGCCGCGCTGGACACCGCGTCCGCGGCCTCGCGCGCCGTCATCTCCACCCGCGCCGCGGCACCGGCCGCACCACCACCGAGGTACAGCACCAGCGACAGCGCGATCACCCAACCCGCGGGCCCACCGGCGCGGCCGCCCAGGCGGGCGGCGATCCACATCAGCGAGCCGAGCGCGAACCCGCCGGCGGCGACCATCAGCACGACGGTGAAGATCATGTCGAGATCGTGGGACATGGCGGGCGCTCCTCGGGGCGGTCGCGGCCCGACTTCAGGGGCCGACCGCATGGCGAGCATGGTAGCGCACCACGAGGTCCCGCCGCCACGATCACCCGCGGTTCGCCGCGGCCGCGAGCCGTGGTACGAACCGAGCCGTACCCATGAAGGTTCGCCTCACCGAGCTCAGTCGCGCCGCTGGTTGAGCGGGCAAGCTCCGAATCTCGGAGTTGGCGCAGGTCCTGCGCCGTTTGCCGCACCACCACGACGACGACCTCATGGTCGGCACCGAGACCCGCGACGACGCGGCGGTGTACCGAATGGGTTCGCGCGCCCTGGTGTTCACCGCGGACTTCTTCGCGCCGGTGGTCGACGACCCGTACGACTTCGGCCGCATCGCCGCGACCAACGCCCTCTCGGACGTGTACGCCATGGGTGGCACGCCGCGGGTGGCGCTCAACCTGCTGGCCGCACCCGCCAAGCTGCTCGGCCCGCGGACCATCGCAGCGATCCTCCGCGGCGGTGCCGATGCATGTCGCGAGGCGGGGACCACCGTCGGGGGCGGCCACTCGGTCGACGACCCCGAGCCGAAGTTCGGGCTCGCGGTGCTCGGGGTCGTGCCGCCCAAGGCGGTGTGGCGCAACGTCGGCGCCCGCGAAGGTGATGCGCTGGTGCTCACCAAGCCGCTCGGGGTCGGCGTGGTGACCACGGCGATCAAGCGGGGCCTCGCACGTCCGGCGGAGATCCGCGCAGTGACGCGGCTGATGTCGACCCTCAACCGCGACGCCGCGGCGGCCCTGCGCACGATCGGGCGAGGCGTGCACGCGGTCACCGACGTCACCGGCTTCGGCTTGCTCGGCCACCTCTTCGAGATGCTCGATGGCTCGAAGGTGTCGGCCCGACTCAGGCTGGCGGCGGTGCCGGTACTCGCGGCAGCGCGGCGTCTGGCGCACCTCGACGCATTCGCCGGCGGCTCGCGGGCCAACCTCGCATCGGTCGCCAAGCGCTTGGTGCTCGCGCCGGGGCTGCCCGAGACCTCGGGCCTGCTGCTGGCCGACGCGCAGACCTCCGGCGGGCTGCTGGCGGCGGTCGGCCCACGCGCCCTACCCCGCGCGCTCGCGGCCCTCGACGCCGCGGGCGTGGTCGGCCACGTGATCGGTCACCTCGAGGCCGCGCCCCGCGGCCGTGTGCGCGTCCACGTCGAGCCCTGACGCCCTGACGCGCCCGGGCATCACGGCTCGAGCTCGCCGAGCGCCAGCACCTCGAGCAGGTTGCGGTGCCCGATGGCGCGTCGCTGCAGCGCCTCGATGGCCTCGCGCTCGACGTGGGCCAGCCGCACCGCCGCGCCGCACCAGCGATCGCGGGCATCGATGACGACCTCGCGACGCGAGCGCGAGGCATGGACGATGGTGCCGTCGCCGAGCGCGAGGCCGACGTGGCACGGGGCCTCGAGCTCGCTCCACTGTGCCACGAGCGTACCGGCGCGGTCGGGCCCGAGCCCGTCGTGGGGACCGATCGCGAGCTGATCGGCGGAGTGTCGCGGCACCCGCCAACCGATCGCCGACAGCAGTCGCTGCACCAACGCCGAGCAATCGATGCCGTTCGGGGTGCCGCCGCCGATGCGGTACGGCGCACCGAGATGAAGCTGCACCGCGGCCGCGACGGCCCCGTCGTGCCACGACGGCGGCGATGCGAAGCAGGGTGCCGGCACGCGCGGGCCGAGCGGCATGCCCTGCAGCCAGCCGAGCGTGCCGTCGGGCACCCGCACCAGCGTCGCGTCGTCGAGCACCGCCAAACGTTCGAGCGGACCATCGGCGGGCACGAGCTCCGTGACGCGCTCGCGCGGATCGTCGCGGTCCGGCCGACGCCACAGTGACACCACATCGCCGGGCACCGCGTGGAAGCCGTCTCCGGCCAGCCACCCGACGCCGCGCAGATCGATGGTCGCGCCGGGCACCGCCGCGGCGAGGCTGCGACGGATCCGCGACAGCAGGCGCGGCGCGACCACCTCGCCGTGCACGCGCAGGTGGCCGGCGTCGCCGTCGACCTGCAGCCGCACGTGGGTCCACCCGAACTGCGCCAGCGCCCACGCACGAACCTCGTCGATGGCCGCGTGCGCAGACGAAAGCGACGACGACGTGCTCACGTACGGGCCCCGAGCACGCGCCGGACCTCGTCGACGTCGGAGAACGGCAGCTCCTCGCCACCGACCAGCTGGCCGCGCTCGTGGCCCTTGCCCGCGACCACGACGACGTCGCCGGGGCCGGCGTCGGCGATCGCCTGCTCGATCGCACGGGCCCGATCGAGCTCGACGCGCGGCCGGGCTCGAGCGCCGCGCACGACCCCCGCGACGAGCGAGGCCGCGATCGCGGCCGGGTCCTCGCGGCGAGGGTTGTCGTTGGTGATCCACACGTCGTCGGCCCGGGCGCCCACCGCTTCGCCCATCGGCTCGCGCTTCTCGGGCGTGCTGTCGCCGCCGGCGCCGAACACCACGAGCACGCGACCGCGCGCGAGCCGTCGCGCCGCGTCGCAGGTGCGCGCGAGCGCGTCGGCCGAGTGGGCGTAGTCGATCGCGACCACCGGGTCGTCGTGCAGCACCTCGAAGCGCCCCGGCACCGGCAACGCGCTGGCGAGCCCCCGCACGATCGCGTCGGCGGGCGCCCCCGCGGCGTCCATCGCCAGCGCGGCCGCGAGCGCGTTCTCGGCGAACACGTCGCCGACCATGCGCAGCCGCAGCACGCCGCCGAGCGCATCCGCGAGCGGACCGGGCACCAAGACCGCCGTGGTGCCGGCGGCGGTGAGCTCGGTGCTGGCGATCGCGAGATCGGCGGGCGTCAGCGCCGGGCCGCGGGCGGGCGCGTGGAAGAAGCGTCGCCGCACGTCGGCGGGCACCGCCTGGTGGATGAGCATCGCCGCCGGATCGGCGGCATTGAGCACGCACGTCCGCCCCGGCCCGAGGTGGACGAATAGCTGCGCCTTGGCGGCGAGGTAGTGCTCCCACGTGCCGTGGGTCTGCAGGTGATCGGGCGAGAGGTTGGTGAACACGCCGAGGTCGAAGCGCCAGCGCTTGGCGTAGCCCTCGGCGAGTCCCTTGCTGGTGGCCTCCACCACGGCCCACGTGATGCCGCGCTGCTGCGCGCGCTCGAAGGCGACATGGAAGCCGTGCAGCGTGCGTGGCAGATCGTCTTGCCGCACCTCGTCGATGAAGTAGCCGACCGTGCTGATGGTCAGCACGGAGTGGCCCCACGCGCGCACGATCGCGGCCTGCAGCTGCGTGGTCGAGGTCTTGCCGTTGGTGCCGGTGACCCCGATGGTGAAGAAGCCCTCGGCCCATCCGAACGGGGGCTGCGTGGGCCGATCGGGCTGCATCACGGCGTTCGACCTCGGCCAGGAGTTGGCGTCGCCTGCGTCACACGCCGCACATGCCACAGCCGAACGCGTCGACGTCCTCGACGCAGATGTCGTCCCAGCCCGACGCGCAGCAGGGCTCGTCCATCCCGCACACGCAGTCCTGGATGGCCTCGTTGGTGCAGCCGGGGGTCGCGTGGGCTTCGCAGCAGTCACCGACGTCGATGCCGCCGGAGTCGGAGCCGCTGCCGCTGTCGGCCGCGCTGGTGCTGCCACTGTCGGCCGCGCCCGAGCTGCCGCTGTCGGCGACACCCGAGCTGCCGCTGTCGGCTGCGCCCGTGCTCGCCGAGTCGGTCGCGCTGGCATCGGTGGTGCTCGCGGTGGTGGACGCCGTGGTGCTCGCAGTGGTGTTGGCCGAGCCGCTGTCGCCACCGCTGTCGTCACCGTTGTCGGTGATGATGCAGCCGGGCGCGAGCGACACCAGCGGCGCCGACATCAACGAGACCAGGGCGAGGAACTTCTGGGGATCAATCTTCATGGTGGCGCAGTCTCCTAGGGTCGCGAACCTTCGACGTCGCGTCGTCGCTTCGCGGGTACCTCGAACGGATGCCACAAGCGCGCCGCGCTTGGCCAGGAAAATCGCGGCGAACGCGGTCCTTCGCCGCGACCTCGGCCCGCTGTTAGGATTCGCAGCTCCGATGGAACACCGCGCACCCGAGCTGGCGCAGATCCGAGCCGACGCGGCGAACCTCGCCGACGCGATCGTGCAGACCCCGATGTGGTGGTGGCGGACCGACGCGATCACGGCAAGCCGCGGCCCGATCGGGCTGCAGCTCAAGCTCGAGCTGATGCAGGCCACCGGCAGCTTCAAGGCCCGCGGCGCGTTGCTGGCCGCCCGTGAACTCGACGCCGACGCCCGCGCGCGCGGGCTGGTGGCGGTCAGTGCCGGCAACCACGCCATCGCGGTGTCGTGGGCAGCCCGCGTGCAGGGCAGCCACGCCAAGGTCGTGATGCCGCGCAGCGCCGATCCGTGGCGGGTCCAGCGGTGCCGCGAGCAGGGCGGCGAGGTGCTGCTGGTCGACGACGTCCACGCCGCCTTCGCGACTGCCCAGCGCATCGCCGACGACGAGGGGCGCACGATGATCCACCCGTTCGAGGGCCCCACGGTCGCGCGCGGCACCGGCACCATCGCGCTCGAGATCCTCGACGCGTTGCCGCGACTCGACGCCATCGTGGTGCCGATCGGCGGCGGTGGGCTGTGTGGCGGCATCGCAGCCGCGACCAAGCAGCTGCGCCCGGAGGTGGCGGTGTACGGCGTCGAACCGATCGGCGCCGACTCCATGCACCGCAGCTTCGCGGCCGGCTCGCCGCAGGGCATCGACGCCGTGCGGACCATCGCCGACAGCCTCGGCGCCCCCCATGCCGCGCCCTACAGCTTCGCGCTGTGCCGACGCTTCGTCGACGATCTCGTGCGTATCGACGACGACATGATGATCCGCGCGATGGCGCTGCTGTACGCGGAGACCAAGCTCGCGGTCGAGCCCGCCGCGGCGGCCGCCACCGCAGCGGTGTTGGGGCCGCTGGCCGAGCGGCTCGCCGGCCGCGAGGTCGCGGTGTTGGTGTGCGGTGCCAACCTGGCGCCGCGACGCTTCGCGGAGCTCGTGTCGCCGCCGCAGTGACGTACGCTTGCCCTCGACGAGGGCATGACCATGAAGCACCCCACCATCTGCGACGCCGTGCTCGCCGGCGCGCTCGCGACCGCGGGCGGCTGCGCGAGCGACCGCCGCGACGCCGGCGACGCGGGAGCTGCCGCGCAGAGCGGCATCAGCCAGGGCAGCGATGACGGCATCGATCCCAGCGCCACCGGCAACGACGACGCCGACGTGCTCGACGTCGGTCAGGTCAGCGGCGCATCGGCCGGCGACGGCGGTGAGGGTGGCGACTGCCCGTGCGAGAACGTCCTGGACGGCATCTACGTGCTGCACTCCACCGATCCACCGGCGGTGTACTTCTACGATCCCCCTGCCAACACCTTCACGCCGGTGGGGCAGCTGGGCTGCGTCGCCGAGCTCGGTGCAACCGCGAACTCGATGGCGATCGATCGCCAGGGCAACGCGACGCTGAACTACTACTCGCTGTCGGGCCTGCAGCCGAGCGGCCGGATGTACCGCGCGCCGCTGTCGAACCTGACCGACTGCGAGGATCTCGGCTACCACGCCCAGGGCGCGTGGTTCTTGCTCGGCATGGGCTACGCGGTCGATGGCGCCGGCAGCAGCTGCGACACGCTGTTCGTCTACGACAGCGATCAGTACACCGACTACCCCGACTTCGCGCCCGGCGGCTCGCAGCTGGCGCGCTGGGACGACGCCACCGCGTCGACCGTGCCGCTGGGCGCAACCGCGTACCCGGTCGCGGAGCTGAGCGGCACCGGCGACGCGCGGCTGTTCGCGTTCGCGACCGTGGCCAGCAACCAGTCGGTGCTCGTGCAGCTCGACAAGTCGAGCGGGGCCGAGCTCGAGTCGACGCCGCTGGTCGGCCTCGACATCACCAACGCGTTCGCGTTCGCCTTCTGGGGCGGCGACGTCTACTTCTTCACCGAGACCAGCCCGGGCGCGAGCACCAGCAAGGTCACGCGGCTGGACTACGACGGCAGCGACGGTGGCGGTCTGACGGTGGTGAACCCCGACGCCGGCATCCACATCGCCGGTGCGGGGGTCTCGACCTGCGCCTCGTTCACGCCCCCGGCGTAGCGCGTCGGCGTCGACGAGCGAGGCGGCCGCGCCGTCTTGCCCTCGTGATCGCCGTGATCGCCGATGCGCGCGCTCGGAGGGTCGACTTCAGTAGTCGTCGACGAGATCCGCGACCACCTGGTCGGCGCCGCAGTGGCCCACCAGCACGCGGAGGATCTTGGTCTCGTCCATGCCGGGATAGAACCCGCGCTGCTGCTCGAGCACGTCGAGGTCGGGGTCGGCGTCGACGTCGTCGCTCGGCCGCAGCTCCTGCACGAACAGGTTGGGCCCATCGTCGCAGCGACCGAAGCAGGTGTAGCTGCGCACCACCGCGCGCCCCTGCAGCGAGGGGTCGGCGGCGATGGTGCGCTCCACCAGCTGCACCAACCGCTCGCTCTCGTGCATCACACCGCAGCTCGGGCCATCACAGATGCGCAGACAGTAGCGGGGTCGGGACATCGGTGCAGTTCGCCTGGGTGCAGCTGGTCTCGCGCGTCGCCGCGTGCGCCGGCCGACGGCGGTCGTCGAGACCGGCGTGGATGAAAGCACGCAGCGCCGGTTCGCACAACGGGTCGGCGACCACCTCGCGCAGCGCGTCGGCGGCCAGCTCGGCGTGCGCACCGTCGTCGCCCGACATCGACAGCAGCGCCGCGGTGGCCTGGCGCAGCGCGGTCGACTCGTAGGCCACCGCCTGATCGGCGTGGTAGCGCCGCACGAACGTCACGAGGGGATCGACGGCGGCCGGATCGCGCAGCTGCGCCAGCGTCTCGACCACCTCGACCAGCTCGGCCGCCGAGGTGCCGGGGTCGAGCAACAACACCGCGAGCGCGTCGATCACCTCGCGCCGCCCGGAGCTCGCGGCGTCGCGGATCGCCCGCACGCGGGAGGTCGCGTCGTCGCCGAAGCGTGGCCGCTCGCGCAGCGCCGTCAGTACCGCTGCGACGTCGGCCTCGGAGCCCGCGCCCCAGCGCCCGCGCGCCAGCACGGCCGCGTGGTCGCGCAGCGCCTCGGCGGCACGGGTCTGTTCGCCGCGGATCTGTCCGCTCGACAACGCCAGCACCGCCGCGCGCACGTGGGCCTCGTCGTCGCGCCACAGCAGCTCGGCCGCCAGGCGCTGGGCCGGCAGCAGCCGCGGATCGGGATCCTGCACCAGCGCGTGCAACCCTGCGATCACGTCGTCGCCGGGTGGCGCGTCGTCGGCATGGCCTTGCGCCACGCGATCCGAGACCAGCACCAACGCGCCCCGCACCGCACCGGCCCCCGCGATGCGATCGAGCTCGCGCCCCGACCCGCGCGAGAGCTGGACGATCGCGCCGTCCTCCCGCACCAACACCACGCGCTCGCCGGCGACCTCCATCGCCACGAACTCGCCCTTGTCCTCGCGATGCACCCAGCGGGTGCGCTGTGGGCGACCGTCGGCCGACAACCGCATCGCCACCACCGCGCGTCGCGACAGCAGGATCGCGTCGCGCCCGAGCGCGCGCTCGCCCAGATCGAGGAACAGCCGCAGCCGCTCGTCGTCGCCGTGACCGTCGTCGATCACGCGGCCAGCCGGGAACACCGGCGCCGCCGCGCCCTCGAGCGCGTGGCTGCGACCGCCCTGCCCCAGCTCGACCCAACGATTGCCGCCACCGACGAACCACGCGTGGCCGCGGTGCAGCACCCGGGCCCCGGCGCCCAGCGCCGACGGCAGCTGCTCGCGCGCCAGCTCGCGGCCGGTGGCGAGCCGCAGCGCGACGACCTCGTCGCCCATCGGCACCACCGCGACGGTGCCGGCCACCGCCGGCGCGCCCAGCAATCGATCGGCGGCGCGACGCCAGCGAACGTGGCCGTCGTAGCTCGACAGCGCGACGACCTCGGCGGTCGCACCGCGTCGTCCTCCGACCACGGTCGCAATCACGGCGCCGCCGTCGGCGGCCAGCGCCGTGAGGGCCTCGCCCGGCAGCTCGGCCGAGAACCGCGGGGCCCCGGTCGCGCGATCGACCGCGACCAGGCGATGGCCCGTGATCGGCAGGAACACGGTCGTCGCGTTGGCCACGGGGTGCCCGGTGACGTCGACCGGGAGGGTCCACAGCGTGCGCGCGTGCACGGGATCGATGGCGCGCACGCTGCCGTGCTCGACCAACACCACGACCTGCGTCGCGAGCTCGCGTGCAGCCCCCGCGCGCGAGCCATCGGCCGCGTGCGCCAGCAGGTTGCCGTGTGCGGGCGCGTCGTGGGCCAGCACGCGCGCGCAGCCGGTCGCCAGCAGCGATGCGCCCAGCACCAGCGCCGCGGTGACCGCCGCACGTGCCATCAGCTCGGATCCTCCACCCACAACGCCGGCGGTTGCGCGAGCTCGGCGGCGAGCTCCGCGTCGCGGGCCAGCAGCTCCTGCACGCACGCGTCCGCGCGTGCACTCGGGTGCAGCGTCGCCAGCGAGACCGCCAGCCTGCGCACCGCGATGTCGACATCGGCGGCCGCGAAGGCGACCGCGGACTCGGCCGCGGCGGCCCCCTGCTCGGCCCACGCCGCCACCGCGCGCACGCGGACCTCGGCGCGCCGGTAGCCAGTCAGCTCCCGCACGAGTGCATCGAGCTCGGCGCGCGGCGCCGCGCGATAGGCATCGAGCAGCGCCAGCAGCACGCCCGGCGGCACGCCTTGGTGGACCCGCTCGACCACCGCCGCGGCGGCCAGGGGATCGGGATCGTGCAACCAGCCCAGCAGCTGCGTCGAGAGCTCCTCGACGCTACGCGCGGGCGCCTCGGCCGCGAGCGCAGTGCCGGCATCGCCGAGCACCAGCGCCCCCACGAGGCCGAGGCATGAAATCGATCGGACGATGACGCGGCGCGACATGGTGGGCTCCCCTTGCCGCCCGTGCATCGACCCCCGAAGCGGCCGACTTGAGCGCCCCACCGCGGCGCCGGCGGCCGGTGACGGGCCGCCCTTGCGACCGCCACCTTTCAGGGGAAGTTGCCGTTGAAGCGGCGCACGAACACGTTGCGGTCCGCGGCCGAGCCGCTGCTGTACGCGACGATGGGCTCGTCGGCGCCGCGGATGGTGATCTCGGGCTCCTCCTGGAACGCGGTCGTCACGAGGTTCACGCGGAACTCGACCCCGACCGCGGCGCCCGCCAGGTCGTAGCGCTGGCCGTACACGCCGGTGAGGTTGCCGTCCTGGTTGGCCGACACCCACGCGATCATGTAGTCGCCGTCGCCATTGAGCGCGACGGTGGGGTTGTTCTGCGAGCCGCTGGTGTACGTGTTGACGATCACCTCGCCGGCCTGGGCGACCCCGGAGCTGTTGTAGCGCCGAGCGACCACGGCGCTGCTGTCACCGTCTTGGTTGTCGCTGGTCCACGCGATCACGAACGCGCCGTTGGGATTCACCGAGATGCTCGGCTGGCTCTGGTTCGCCGTGGTGGTGGTGTTCACCGCGGTCTCGCCGGCCAGCGCGGTGCCGGCATTGTTGAAGCGACGGTGGTAGACCCCGAAGCCATCGCCGTCCTGATCGTTGCTCGACTGCCAGGCGACGGTCCAGTTGCCGTTGCTCGCGCGGCCGACCGCCGGCAGCTGCTGATCGCCGCTGGTGGTGGCGTTGACCTGGATCGCAGCGCCCTGCGCGACCGCGCTGCTGTTGTAGCGCTGACACATCACCTCGAAGCTCGCGACCGGGCGATCGTCGTAGCAGATCACGAACGCGCCGCCGTTGTCGGCCGCGATGTCGGGGCGACGTTGGATGCCGGTCGTGCTCGCGTTGACCTGGAACTCCGCGGTCGCGACGTTGCCACCGGAGTCGTAGCGCTTGGCGAACACGCCGGTGGAGTCGCCGTCGGGCGACTCCCACGTCACCACGAAGCCGCTGTCGTAGACCGCCACCGAGGGGTTGCGCTGTGCGCCCGCGGTGGTGGTGTTGACGCGGAACTCGGTGCCGAACGGCTGGCCGGCGTTGTCGTACATCTGCGCGTAGACGCCGGAATCGTCGCCATCCTGGCCGGCGTTCGCCAGCGACGCGACGCTCGACCACGCGACCACATAGTAGTTGCCGCCGGGCGCAGCCCCGATGGTCGGCGCGAGCTGGAGATCGGTGGTGTACGTGTTGACGGTGTCCTCGCCCCCGATGTCACAGGGGTTGGGGCAGCTGCCCTCGCAGTCGATGCCGAGTTCGTCGCCGTTGGCGGTCGCATCGCTGCAGCTCGGCGCCTGGCAGGTGTTGAGCGTGCAGACGTCGCTGACGCAGTCGTCGTCGGCGATGCACTGATCGCCCGTGATGCAGGTGGGACCACAGCTGGCGCCGCAGTCGACGTCGGTCTCGTCGCCGTTCTCGAGCCCGTCGAAGCAGTCGGGCGCCGAGCAGAGGTTGTTCTCGCAGACCTGCTCGATGCAGTCGCCGCCGTCGAGGCAGCTCTCGCCGACCTCGCAGCTCGCACCGCAGGTGCCGCCGCAGTCGAGATCGGTCTCATCACCGTTGAGCACACCGTCGAGGCAGTCGGGCGCCGAGCAGTGGCCGAACTCGCACACGCCCTGCGCACAGTCGCCGCCGTCGAAGCAGTCCTCGCCGGTGGTACAGGTCGCGCCACAGGTACCGCCGCAGTCGACGTCGGTCTCGTCGCCGTTTTGCACGGCGTCGTCACACGCCGGCAGCGCGCAGCTCCCTGCCGTGCACACGCCACTCTGGCAATCCGTGCCGACGCTGCAGCCACCGCCGTCGGGGCAGTCGGCACAGGTGCCGCCGCAGTCCTCGTCGGTCTCGTCGCCGTTCTGGACACCGTCGTTGCAGCCCGGCGCCTGGCAGTTGCCGTTCTCGCAGATTCCGCTCACGCAGTCCGAGTTGTCGACGCAGCTGAGCGTGTTGCCGCACGGATCGCAGGCACCGCCGCAATCGATGTCGGTCTCGTCGCCGTTCAAGTGGCCGTCGTCGCAGGCCGGCGCCGCGCAGGTCATGGTGGCGGCATCGCAGATGTGCGAGTCGCAATCCGCGTTCACCTTGCAGTCGTCGCCAGGGCCGCAGTCGGGGCAGTCGATGCCGCCGCAGTCGACGTCGCTCTCGTGGCTGTCCTTGACGCCGTTGTCGCAGGCCGCGGGCTCGCACACGCCGGCGTTGCAGAACTCGGTCTGCGCACAGTCGTTGTCGTCCTCGCAGCCCCCGCTGCCGCCGCATGCGTTGGGGCAATCGCCGCCGCAGTCGACCCCGTCTTCGCTGCCGTTCTGCACCGTGTCGTAGCAGGTTGCGCTCTGGCACACGCCGCCGTCGCAGACCAGCGAGTAGCAGTCCTCGAGCACGGCGCAGCCCTGCCCGTCGTCGCACGGGTGGCAGCTGCCGCCGCAGTCGACGTCGGTCTCGTCGCCGTTGTGCACGCCGTCGAAGCAATCCGGTTCGCCCGCGGTGCCGGCGGTCGGCTCGGTGGTGCTGTCGTCGGCGGTGGCGCTGCTGCTGTCACCGCCCGAGAGCGTGTCGATGCCGTCGCCGGCGCTGGTGGTGTCGTCGGTCGCCGGCACGTCCTCGTTGGGACATGCGGCGATGCCGAGTGCGAGCGCGGGTAGAAGCGAAAGTCGAGCAAGCGATGCAGTGCGGCGCATGAACGTCCCCCCGGAGCGTGGCCGTGAGCATGTGCGGGTGTGATACCCGTACGTGCAACCATGGTTACCTATTTTTCAATCAACATTCCAGGACAACATGCGCGGCCTCGCTCCCGAGTTGGGCCGGGCGATCCCGAGCCCGCCGGCGTGGCCGTTCGGGCGATCCCCGCGAGGTCGCGGTCCGCTGGGGCCATCCCGCGGCGATGCTCGGATGCGCGCGGTCGATCAAATCGATTGACTTGGGCTCACGCTCACAGTTATTTCATAGTATGAACGGTCGAAGCCGAGCGGCGGGGGGCTAGCTCGGCCACGGAAATTTCCGCACACGAAGGGTCGAAGCCCGTGTCGACCCCGACGCCTCGAAACGCCGCGAACCATCGCGAGGTCCATCCATGCATCGTCGTGCACTTCGTCTTTCCTTGTTGGTCGCTTGCAACCTCGGTGTGCTGACGGCGGGCTGCGCCGGTGATGCCACCGAGGCCGATGGTGGCGGTGCCGACAGCTCGGCGAGCAGCGGCGGCGCGACCGACTCGATCGGCACGCTCACCGCGGCCTCGGCGGACTCGAGCGGCGGCATGTCGGCCTCGCAGGGCTCGATGTCGGCGGGCAGCGACTCGAGCGCGACCGACTCGGCGGGCACCGACTCCGCGGGCACCGACTCCGCAGGCACCGACTCCGCGGGCACCGACTCCGCGGGCACCGACTCCGCAGGCACCGACTCCGCGGGCACCGACTCCGCAGGCACCGACTCGGATTCCGACACCGGCATCGGGCCCGGCGATCCGCCGACCGAGCCGCCGGGCGTCGACGTCGGCCTGTGCAACCCGCCCGGCGAGCAGCAGTGGTGCTACAGCGGCGCGCCGCCGACCTACAACATCGGCATCTGCCATCCCGGCATCCAGGAGTGTCAGCAGATCGACCTCGACGTCGGTCAGTGGGGCCCGTGCGGCGACGAGCAGACGCCCGAGATGGAGGTCTGCGACGGCCTCGACAACGACTGCGACGGCGAGGTCGACGAGGACCAGGGCACCTCGCACTGCGGGCTCGGCATCTGCGCCCACGACGAGGCCACCTGCGTCGACGGTGAGCCCAACGAGTGCGATCCCAACGAGGGCGCCGGCATGGAGGTCTGCAACGGCCTCGACGACGACTGCGACGGGATGATCGACGACGGACTCGGCGACCAGGAGGTCGAGTGCGGCCTCGGCCAGTGCGAGCACACCGTCAGCGCCTGCGACGACGGTGGCAACCCGCCCGCGTGCGACCCGCTCGAGGGCGCGAGCATGGAGGTCTGCGACGGCATCGACAACGACTGCGACGGCGACACCGACGAGGATCTCGGCGACCTGAGCTGCGGCGTCGGTCAGTGCGCGCACACCCTGCCGGCGTGCATCAACGGCATCCCGCAGACCTGCGATCCGTACGACGGCGCGACCACCGAGGAGTGCGACGGCATCGACAACGACTGCGACGGCCTCACCGATGAGGACCAGGGCAACTGGGTCTGCGGCAGCTTCGACTGCCAGGTTTCGGTGCCGACCTGCATCGACGGCGTGCCGCAGCCGCCCGAGAGCTGCGTGCCGCTGCCGGGCGGCGACGAGATCTGCGGCGACGGCATCGACAACAACTGCGACGGCGAGTCGCCCGACTGCGTCGAGACCTTCCTGGTCGGCACCGACAACCAGATCCGGCCGGTCGACATCGTGTGGGCCATCGACACCTCGGGCTCGATGTCCGAGGAGATCCAGACCGTCGAGGACAACATCAACAGCTTCGCGTCGACCCTCGCCGCCTCGGGCTCGTCGACCCGCCTGCACCTCATCGCCGATCGCGGCACCGGCACCTTCAACATCTGCGTGGCGCCGCCGCTGGGTGGCAACGCCTGTGCCGACAACGCGCCACAGTTCTACCAGTACGACACCAACGGCACCGGCGTCTCGATGGCGCACAGCAACAACGCGCTCGGCCGCATCATGCAGCAGTCGCCGACCTGGATCCCGCGCCTGCAGACCGGATCGCACATCGCGTTCATCGTCACCACCGATGACAACGGCGACGACACCAGCTTCACCGAGACCGCGCTGAACCTCAGTGTCGTCGGTGGCCAGCACGCCGAGTGCAGCAACGGCTTCATCGCCGACAACACCACCGGCGACCCCTGCCGCTGGGACGACCCCAACTCCAACAACTTCTACACCTCGCTGGCGGAGAACTCGACCAACTACGGCTTCAACGGCTACTTCGGGTTCGAGGGCTTCATGGCGAACTTCTTCCCCGCCCATGTGCCCGATGCCGACTGGTCGTTCTACCCCATCATCGGCGGCACCGGCACCAACGTGCTGACCGGCGGCGACGATGCCTACGAGTTCTCGTGCGCGACGCGGGCGGCCAACGGCATCGAGTACGTGCGCCTGGCGCTGTTCACCTCGCGGCAGGACTCCATGACCGCGATCTGTGCCAACGACTGGGACCTCGACGGCCTGGCGTCGGACATCGTCAGCAGCATCCCGAACGACACCTACGTGCTCACCGGCAACCCCGCGGGGCAGTGCCTCAACATCAACCCTGCGACCATCGAGGTGTTGGTGAACGCGATCCCGATGCCGGCGACCGACTGGAGCTACGACGCGCCGAGCTGCACGCTGACGATCACCAACAACGTCCCGGTCGTTGGCGACAACGTCGTCATCGTCTACGACAACTTCTGACCATGACGGGGCATCGCACCATGACCACCCGCTCTCCGCGCGCCCGCCTCGCCCGCTCGCTCGTCGCCGCCACCGTGATCGCGGCGTGCGGCGGCGACGATCCCGGCACCAACGCCGACGACAGCTCGACCACCATCGACGGCATCTTCTCGATCTCCGGCCAGAGCGCCGAAGGCACCACCACCAGCGACGACGGCAGCGCCGATTCCAGCAGCGGCGAGCCGACCCAGCTCAACTGCGACAAGATCGACTTCGTGTTCGTCATCGACAACTCGTCGTCGATGGCCGACGAGCAGCAGAACCTGGTCGAGGCGGTGCCCGGCTTCGTCGACGCCATGCGTACCGCGCTGCCGACGGTGAAGTCGTTCCGCGTCGGCGTGGTCGACACCGACAGCTACCCGGGGCTCGGCACGCTCGAGAACCCGGTCGACGGCTGCCCCACCGAGGGCGTCGACTGCAGCGCGTGCGACTACCAGCTCGGCGCGTTCCTCGACAAGCCCGAGTCCGCGGCCGACCCCGCCAGCTCGTGCAACTTCTCGACCGGCGCCGCCTACATGGAGGGCGCCGCCGAGAGCTTCCCCGACGAGTTCGCGTGCGCGGCGATCGTCGGCACCCAGGGCAACCCGGTCGAGCAGCAGCTCGGTGCGCTCACGGCCTCGGTCGACCCCGCCAACAGCGGCGCGGGCGCGTGCAACGAGGGCTTCGTCCGCGACGACGCGCTGCTGGTGTTCCTGCTCATCACCGACGAGGAGGACGACCACACCGACGCGCCGGCGCCCCAGGGCGGCAGCAACGGCGAGCCCGGCGACTGGCACGATCAGCTGGTGGTGGCGAAGAACGGCAAGAGCACCAACGTGGTCGCGCTCGGCCTCATCGGCGGCTCGCCGCGCTTCGCCGACTGCACCGCGCTGTCGGCCGACGGCAAGGGCGCCGAGCAGAGCACGCGGCTGCGCATGTTCTTCGACATGTTCGAGACCCACTTCGAGGGCAGCGTGTGCGCCTCCGGCTACGACGCGTTCTTCGACGACGCGCTCACGAAGGTCGCCGAGGGCTGCATGAACTTCATCCCGTAGTCCGGCCGGGGGCCACCGGCCGGGAGATCCCGCCGGCGGCCGCAACCGCCGATTCCTTGGGGTTTCGGGCCCGGGGTTGCTAGCGTCCCGGACCATGGCCCGCAGTGGACCTCCGTGCTCGTGCGAAGTGGTGGAGCAGCTCGCGACGGGCTCCGCGGTCGCAAGCCTTCTGACGGAGTTCGGACTCGACGGCGCGCGCCTGGCCGAGGCCCGCAGCGCGCTGCACGGCAGCTGCGGCCCGGAATCCGGTGACTGGCGCGCACGCCTGGGCGACGGCGGGCGCGACGATCCCCACGAGCGCCTGCTGGCGATCGTGCGCTCGGCCGACAGCCACGGCTACCGGCTGCTCGAGGCGGTCGGGGTCTCGTGCCCGGCGCTGCGACGGGGTTTGGTCGAGCGGCGCCGGCCGGCGGCTCGGGGCCTCGCCGCGCGGAGCGAACGCGCCGTGCGACGCATCGACCGCAGCGATCGCGCGGACTCGGCCCGGGTGCCGCGACTGCCGTTGACCCCTCGCAACGCCGAGCGACAGCCGCGGGCGACGAGCCCACGCCCACGGGCCTTCGCGCCGGCCGGCCCCAGCGAGCCGAGCGTGCGCACGCCCCGACGTACGCCCGACGACGCACCGCCGGCGCGCCGCGGCGAGCCGGCCGTCCCACCGCCGACCAGCGCGGCCGTGGCGGCCACGCCGATCGCGAGCCCGATGCCCACGGCGATCGCCCCGGCCGCGGTCGCGCGATCGCGACAGCCGCGGCCGCAGCCCCTCGATCCGTCGGCGTTGCCGAAGCTGTGCGGTCGCGACGACGAGCTCGCGCGTCTGCGTGACGCGGCCGCGCGCACCACCGGTCGCACGGTGTTGCTGTGCGGCGCGCCCGGCAGCGGGCGCTCGCTGCTGGCCCGCCACCTCGCGCGCGCCGAGGCGCGCCCCGTGTTCGCGCTCAGTGCCCTCGACTACCTCGACGACGACGACGACGCGCTCGCCGAGGCGTTGGCCGAGGCCGACGATCGCGGCGCGCTGGTGCTGTTCGACGATCTCGACAAGCGCGTGCTCGACAGCGCGCCGAGCTGGCTGCCGCTCTTGGCCCAGGCGTGGACCCGCGATGCGCCGCGGGTGCTGCCGGTGGTGTCCTTCGAGGGGCTCATGCGGCTCACGCAGTGGCTGCCGGGCGTGCTCGAGTCGACCGACGTGATCCGCATCGCGCCGCTGGTCGGGCCCGCGATCGCCGAGGCGGTCGCTGCTGCGACGCCGACGGTGCTCGGCGCCCACGGTGTCACGCTGCCGCCGGAGCTGACGGCCGCCGAGTTCGCGCGGCTGAGCGATCGCTACCTCGGGGGTATTGCCCAGCCAGGCCGCGCGCTCGATCTCTTGGATCTCGCGTGCGCGCGCGCCGGTCGACGCGGCGACGCGGTGGTGCAGCGCACCGCGGTGCTCGAGCTGGTCGCCGAGCGCAGCGGGGTGCCGCGCTCGCGCATCGAGGCCCACTCCGATCAGGACGCGCTCGAGCTCGAGGGCCGCATCGCCGAGCGCGTGGTCGGGCACCGCGAGGCGGTGGTGGCGATCTCCGAGCTGGTCCGTCGCGCGCGCGCGGGCCTGGCCGGCTCGCGGCCGATGCTGACGGCGCTGCTGCTGGGCCCCTCTGGGGTCGGCAAGACCGAGCTGGCCAAGGCGCTGTCGCAGGCGCTGTTCGAGCGCGACGACGCGCTGGTGCGGCTCGACATGAGCGAGTACAGCGAGCCCCACGCGGTCGCGCGCATCGTCGGGGCCCCGCCGGGCTACGTCGGCTTCGAACAGGGCGGCGCGCTCACCGATCCGCTGCTCGCACGGCCGCACGCGGTCGTGCTCCTCGACGAGATCGAGAAGGCCCACCGCGACGTGCACCAGCTGCTCTTGCAGGTGCTCGACGAGGGCCGGCTCACCGATGGTCGCGGGCGCACGATCGACTTCCGCCACGCCGCGATCCTGATGACCTCGAACCTCGGCGCCGATCACCTGCGCCGCGATCGCCACGGCGTCCATCTCGACGCCGACGCGGTGCTCGACGCGGCCCGCGGCGCCTTCCCCATCGAGCTGTGGAACCGCATCGAGGCGCCGCTGGTGATGCAGCCGCTCGGCCACGACGAGCTGCGCCGGATCTGCCGCAAGCTCGCGCGCGCCTCGAGCGATCGCCTCCTGCGCGAGCGCGGCGTCCGCTACGAGCTGTCCGACGACGCCTGCGAGCGGCTCATCGCCAAGGCCGGCGACGACCCGCGCCTGGGCGCCCGACCGCTGCGTCACCTGGTGGCGCGCGAGGTCGATCCGCTGGTGGCCGATCGCGTGCTGCGGGGTCGCGTGCGCGCGGGTGCGCAGCTGGTGGTCGACGTCGACCGCAGCGGCTTCGTGGTGCGCTGACGCGGGCGCGACGAGCCGGGGGCAGCTGCTACTGGAACGCGAACCTGCACGCGCCGAGGTGCGGCAGCGATCCGCAGCTCGGCGCCTGACCCGTCTCGAACTCCGCCACGCAGTGCGTGTCGGGCAGCACCGCGCCGCAGTCGTCGGCGCCGTCGAGATCGCAGTACGGCGAGCAGCAGCCGGCGGCTGCACAGGCCGGGAGCTGCTCCGCCGGCACGCAGCGCAGCCCGATCGCGCACGCGTCGTCGAAGTCGCACGGACCACCGGGTCCGGCGAGCTCATCGGCGTTGGGCATGCACATGAAGCCCTCGGACGATCGACGACAGCCCAAGTCCACCGGACAGTCGGACGCCAGCGGATCGCACATCGTCATGCACAGCGCGAATCCGTTACTGCCGCGGCGACAGGGACTGCAGGCATCGGCGCACCACGGTGCGGCCTCGCTGCCGCGGCACAGCGCGACGCACTCGCTCGGCTCGCCGGCCGCCGCGAAGCACATCGCCCCGCGCTCGCAATCGTCGAAGCCGCCGTAGGGCTCGCCCTCGACGGTGCAGCTGGCCCCGACCGGGAGCGGACGCGCAACGATCGGCACGCAGCGGGCGGCCTCCCAGCCGCCGTCGGTGCCGTACCACGCACACTTCTGGCCGAGCGGGCAGTCCTGCGCCCAGGGATCGCAACCCCGCACCGCCGCGCCGAGATCCGGCGGCAGGAGGAAGCCGCCGTCGTCATCCGAACCGGGCGCTGCCGTGTCGCCATCACCCGTGCTGGCATCGGCGGCGCTCGTGCGCCCATCGCTGGCCCCGCCAGCGTCCGCGTCGTGCGTGGCGTCGGTCGAGGACGTGCCAGTGGTGGCTTGCCCACCGCCGCCGTGGGCACCCCCGCCGTCGGTCACGACCGCCGCGGGGCCGCAGCCGAGCGCGACCGCGACCGCCCAACATCCACGACGCAAGCCGCGGCGCACGACGAGCTCCTGCTCGACACCCATGTCCGCGATCGTAGCAGGATCGGGGGCGCGAGGCAGGCACCGCTGACGCGGCGCCCCGCTCACGCGAACGCGACCAGCCAGGTGACATGCCCGAGCAGCGCGAGCGCGAGCACGCCGCTGACCGCGAAGCTGATCGTGCGCCACGGCTGCAGCTCGTGCAGGTACGCGTACGCGTGGGCGATGCGGGTCGCCACGAAGGCACCAAAGCCGAGCTGCGCCGGCAGGGCCGGACCGCCGGCCATGACGTAGAGCAGGCCCAGCAGCGCGAACGGAACCGTCAGCGCCATCGCGTTGCCGTGGGCGCGCAGCACCCGGGCGACCTCGGCCGGATCGGTGGGCACCAGCGTCGCACCGCGGGCGACCGTGCCGAGGTCCTCCTGGTTCATCACGGTCTTCGAGCGGCCGCGCAGGGCACCGCTGCGGGCCCAGAGGTAGAGCAGGTTGCCGCACAGCACGATCATCGAGAGGGCGTACGCGCGGAAGGTGGGGTCGTGGGTCCAGGTCTGCATGGGTTCGACCAGGGGTCGATCGGGGCCGGCCCCAATCGACAGCCGGATCGACAGCCGGACCGACAGCCGGATCGACAGCCGGATCGACAGCCGGATCGACAGCCGGATCGACAGCCGGATCGACGGCGGCGCGACAATCCCCGCGCTTGACCGCGGCCCCCCGCGTGCGCCAAGACCCCGCCATGCAGATCCTCGTCACCGGCAGCGCGGGCCACCTCGGTGAGGCGCTGGTGCTGTCGCTGCGCGACGCCGGCCACCGGGTCCGCGGGCTCGATCGCCTGCCCTCGCCCACCACCGACCTGCTGGGTTCGATCACCGATGCGGACGTCGTCGCGCGGGCGGTCGCGGGCGTCGACGCGATCGTGCACACCGCGACGCTGCACAAGCCCCACGTCGACACGCACCCCCGGCAGGCCTTCGTCGACACCAACGTCACCGGCACGCTGCAGCTGCTCGAGGCCGCCGTGCGCGAGGGCTGCCCGCGCTTCGTGTTCACCAGCACCACCAGCACCTTCGGGCGCGCGCTGACGCCTGCGCCCGGCGAGCCCGCGGCGTGGATCACCGAGGCGGTCACGCCGGTGCCGAAGAACATCTACGGCGTCACCAAGACCGCCGCCGAGGATCTGTGCGCGCTGTTCCACCGCGATCACGGGCTCGCCTGCGTGGTGCTGCGGACCTCGCGGTTCTTCCCCGAGGACGACGACGATCCGGCAGCGCGCGCGCGGGCCTCGAGCGACAACCTCAAGGCCAACGAGTTCCTGTACCGCCGGGTCGAGCTGGCCGACGCGGTCGCGGCCCACGTCGCCGCGCTCGATCGCGCCGACGCGATCGGCGGGCGCCGCTACATCATCAGCGCGACCACGCCGTTCGTACCCGCCGACGCACCGCGGCTGGCCCTCGACGCCGCGGCGGTGATCCGCGAGCGCTTCCCCGACGCAGCGGCGATCTACGCCGCGCGCGGCTGGCAGCTGCCCGCCACGCTCGACCGCGTCTACGACAACACCGCCGCGCGCCGCGAGCTCGGCTGGCAGCCCCGCTTCGACTTCCGTCACGTGCTCGATCGCGTGCGGGCGGGCGATGACGTGCTCGGACCGCTCGCGGCCCGCGTCGGCGCGAAGGGCTACCACCGCCGGTGAGCGGACGCGGCACGTCGCGAAGCGCTGTCGACGTCGGCGTCGCCGCCCGGCTCACCCCTGCAGCCGCTCGAGCAGCCGGGTCCCGACCCACTCGTACACCGCGGCGGCGCCTGGCGGCAGTGCGTCGCGGTGCGCGGCGATGCCGGCTCGATCGCCGCGGGTCGCGGGGCCGCTGATGCCGGCGGGCACGCCGAGCGCGAGCAGGTTGGTGACCGCGCTGGTCAGCAGGCTGCCGAGCAGTGCGGTGCGCAGCGACGCGTCGGCGCCGAGGTCCTGCCACACCGACTCGGCCTCGAGGGTGAGCACCGCGAGGTGGTTGGCGACCAGGGCACACGCGGCGTGGTAGGCCGTGCGCGCGCGGGCGTCGAGGCCGTTCAAGTCGAGCACCGGCGCGGGCCCGACCAGGCGGCGCGCCATCGCGTCGGCGGCGGGGTCGCCCTCGATGCCGAACGCGGCGTGGTCGAGGATCGACGGCGGCGTCGCGCCGGCACGCATGCTCGCGGCGGGGTGCAGCGATCCGCAGGGGTACCCGGCGGCGCGCAGCGGCGCGAGCACGTCCTGGCTGCGGCGCGCACCGGCGGCGTGCAGCACCACGGTGCCGGGTGGAATGCGACCGACCAATGCGGCGGCGATCGGTGTGATCGCGGGGTCGCGCACGGCGATCCACACCACGTCGGGTGGCGCCGCGGGCAGCGGCCCGCCGTCGGCGGTCGCGTGCCCGCCCAGCACCGTGACCGCGTGGCCGCGCCGACGCAAGAAAGGCTCCGCGTGCGCGCGCACGTGGCCGGTGCCGACCAGCCACACCGACGCGCCGGTCGGTCGCAGCATCGCGAGCACCGCGGCCGGCACCGCCTCGGCCAGCTTCGCCGCGGCCGCGGGGGTGCCCTCGGCGATCCAGCCCCGGATCGCCCGGCTGCTCACCTCCGGCAGCGCGCAGTGATCGGGCGGCGCGTAGCCGGCCCGCGGGACCACCAAGGGCGCGAAGCGCCGTTCGATCTCGTCCCAGCGGTGCCACTTCGCGGTGTCCCCCGAGGCCGTGATGTCCGAGCCGACCACCAGGCGCACGACACTGCTCGGATGACGCGCCGCGATCGCCTCGAGCAGACGCAGCGTGTAGCTCGGTCCAGGGTCGGCCGCCGCGAGCTCGCGCTCGATGTCGCTGACCTCGAGCCACGGACCGTAGTCGGCCATCGCCGCCCGACACCACGCGAGCCGCTCGGCGAACGGCGGCATCGACTTGCCGAAGGGGTGATCGGCGACCGGCGCCACGATCACACGGTCGACCCACCCGCGCGCACGCAGGTACGCCGGCAGCAACACGTGGCCGAGGTGCGGCGGATCGAAGGCACCACCGAGCACGCCGAGGACCGGAGCAGAGTTCATGCGACGCACGATAGGACGTCGGCTAGGCGCGCGAAACCGTTGGCAACCACGTGTGCGCGCAGCCAACGTCTCAGGCCCCGTCGGCAGCCGCGGCGGCCGCTGCCGCAGCGGCGCCGGGACGCGGCTTTCTTGGTGGCGGGCCGGGGTTCGTGGCAACGCTGACAGCCATGCTCGTGCCCGTCGCGCCCCTGCCCTCGCGCCTGTCGATCACGACGCGTACCGCTCGCACCGCCGCGACGGCCGACGTCGCCCTCGATCGCCGCGGCGGTCCCCGTGGACTCTCGCGCGCCGAGGACCGCGCGCTGGCGCGGGCCATCGACGAAGCACTCGAGCTCGCGCCCGGCGTACCCGACGAGCCCGCGAGTGCACCGGTCGATCAGTTCACCGCGTGCGCCCATCGTGCACTACCGGTGGTGTTCGGCGTCCGCGTGCCGCGGGCGCGGCTCGACGCGGTCGCGGCCGGGGGCACCGACGCGTGGATGATCACCCGCGGGCTGTCGATCACCGACGGTGGTCTGCTCATGCTCGCGCTCGATCCCCGCAGCGCGCCGATCGATCCGATCGAGCGCGTCGCTCGGCGCGCGTGGTCGAGCCTGTGGCAGCACGTCGATGCGCGTGGCCGCAGCTCCGCGCTCGCGATGGTGTCGGCGTGCGTGCAGCTGCCGCAGCTGCTGGCCGCGATCGCCGAGCTCGCGCAGCGCTCGGGCGGGACCGATGCGGTCGCGCCGATCGAGGTCGAGCTGATTCCGTTGTGGGCCTGCCCCTGCGATCCGACGCGGTCGCGCGCGACCGCGGGTGACGACGGGTGGACTCCGCTCGCGCCGCCCCCCGCGAGCGAACCCCACGCGGGCCCGATCCTCGGCACGCTCGCGCCGCTGGCCGATCCACGCGCCGGCGTGCTCGCGGTCGCGATGGACGCCCTCGCGATGCAGCGCCTGCGGGCACGTGCCCAGCTCGAAGCGCCTCGCCCGGCGCGATCCCGGCCGCCGGGCGCGACCCCAGCCACCCTCGTGGACGAAGCCACCGCCGTCACGCCCGCGGCGGTGGAGGCCCGCACGCCCGCTCCGCGCCGCCGTACCCCCGGCAAGCGACGTAAGGCGCGCGACGCTGCGTGAGGGTCAGCGGCCCTCGCACAAAGTTCGCTTTCCCCGGGGCGGACGTTGACACACCCCCGGCCATGTCCCTATTGTGCCGCCCAGCATCGTGACAGCCGTCGGTTCACCGCATCTGCACGAACGAGGGGCTCGGCCTTGAACACACCGAAGAAACCCGGAACTGATCTCGCGGCTCTCAAGGCTCGCCTTGCCAAGAAGGGCAAGGAAGGCGAAGAGCCCGCGCCCCAGGCAGCGCCGGTGGAGGAAGCTCCACCGGTCGAGGCCGCACCTGCGCACTACGACCCGCAGCCCGTGCAGCAGGCCGCGCCCGCGCCAGTCGAGCACTACGATCCGCCGCCGCAGCCGACGTTCGCGCCCGAGCCGGTGCGCGCACCGTCGCCCGGCTACGGCGCGCCCGCACCCGCGGTGAGCGACGACCCGTTCGCGGGTCCGCCCGGCGGCTTCGACCCCGGCCCCGCGCTCGACATGGGCGACGTGCCGCAGCGCAGCAACGTCGGTGTGATCGCCTTCGCGGGCGTGATCTTCCTGGCGGTGGGCCTCGGCGTGGGCTGGATGGGCCAGCGCATCCTCAGTGGTCGCGAGCGCCTCGAGGCCGCCAAGGCCAAGGGCGACGAGATGTACAAGGAAGTGCAGAAGGTCTCCGACACCCGCAAGGGCGTCGCGCTCAAGCTCGACGAGGTGCAGAAGGTCGTCATGACCGATCCGGCCGCGGGCGCGACCGCGATCAAGTCGCTGCTCTCCGAGAGCTTCGACAAGCACCCCGAGGTGAGCAACCTGTTCGGCTGGCAGCTCGGCGCGATCGCGACCTCGGGCGTGAAGAAGGTCTTCGAGCTGTTCGATCGGGCCGAGCACGTGAAGTCGGGCCTGCAGGACCTCGCGGTCTTCCTCGAGACCAACAAGGACGCGCTCGGCGCTTCGGGTGGCCCCAGCCTCTTCGGCGTGAAGTTCCAGGCCGAGGGTCCCGGCCAGATGGTCGCGGTCACCGGCCTCATGTGCGGCGAGAACCCGGCCGACGCCGCGTCCTTGAAAGACTGCGACGACCCGGCCACGGCGACCGCCTACAAGGTCGTCGAGGGCATCGGCGCCGCCGAGAAGGTCGTGCCCAAGGGCACCGCGGCCGATCAGGTCACGCTCATCGCACCCGCCGGCGGGGTCTACACCTACGCCGTCGGCCAGGAGCCCGCGAAGAACGCCGCGCGCATGCGTGACTTCCTGATGAAGGGCATCGCCGACAAGCTCGCCGAGATGTCGGCCGCCGAGACCACCGCCCTCAAGGCGCTCGAGAACTACGCGAGCAACCCCGACGTCGATGGATCGAACCCGCAGCCCGAGCCCTGAGTCGGGCCTGCCACCACGCCCGACCGACGCCGACCCGCCCGCGACGACAGCCGGCGGGTCGTCGCGTTTGAAGGCGCGCCGCGCCGCGCGGGTGTGGATCACCAACCCCGCGCGCGGCGGGCTCATCGTGTGGCTGCTGCGCTACTACCTGCTCGCGGTGGTCGTCGCGCTGGTGGTCGCTGCCGGCGCGATGGTGTGGGCCTACCGTCAGCTCGCGCAGGACCTGCCCGAGCTCGACACGATCGAGGCCTACGCGTCGTCGGCCCCGGGGGTCACGCACATCTACGCCGCCGACGGCACGCTGCTGGCCGAGCTCGCCCGCGAACACCGGGCCTACGCCGCCTACGACGACATCCCCAAGGACTTGGTCGCCGCGATCCTGGCCGCCGAAGACCGTCGCTTCTTCGAACACGCCGGCCTCGACGTGCGCGGGCTGGCCCGCGCGGCGCTGGCCAACCTACGCTCGGGCACCGTCAGCCAGGGCGGCAGCACCATCACGCAGCAGGTCGCCAAGGGCTTCCTGACCCACGAGCAGACGCTGCTGCGAAAGCTCCGCGAGGCCATCTTGTCGGTGCGCATCGAGTCGCGCCTGGGCAAGCAGAAGATCCTCGAGATCTATCTGAACAAGACCTTCTTCGGCCACAACGCCTACGGCGTGGCCTCGGCGGCGAGCCGCTACTTCGGCAAGTCGCTCTCCGAGCTGACGCTCGCCGAGTGTGCGCTCATCGCCGGGCTCGCGCGCACGCCCGGCCGCGACAGCCCGTTCGTGAGCCTCGATCGCGCCAGCAACCGCCGCGCGGTGGTGTTGCAGGACATGGTCGAGGCCGGCGCGATCACGGCGAGCCAGCGCGATGCCGCGGCCGCCGAGCCGATCGTCCTGGCCACGCAGCCGGAGGTGTTCCGCGCGCGCGCGCCGTTCTACGCCGAGCACGTGCGCCAGCAGGTGACCACGCGGCTCGGCGAGGACGCGCTGCTGCAGGATGGGCTGCGCATCGAGACCGCGCTGGAGCTGCCGGCACAGGCGATGGCCGATCGCGCGGTCGACAACGCGCTGCGCGACATGGATCGCCGGCAGGGCTACCGCGGGCCCGTGTCCCACGTCGACGACGAGGCCGCACAGCTGGAGCTGCGCACGCGCATGCAGGCCCGCTACGGCGCCGATCCGCTCGCGGCCGACGTGTGCGTGCCGGCGGCGCCCGACGAGCGACTCGAGCTGACGTGCCCCAACGAAGAAGGCGCGATGTGTTCCCCCGCCGCGCAGCCGGTCCCGACGGCGCCGGATTGCCAGCCGCGCTGGCGGCTGGCGCTGGTCGAGAAGGTCAACCGCTTCAACGCATGGGTCCGCATCGGCGAGTTCGAGGCGATCCTTCCGCTGCGCGGGATGAACTGGGCCAGCCGCTACGACCGCAACACCGGCACCAACGACAAGCACATCGACGACGTCCGCGACGCGCTCGAGCCGGGTGACGTGGTGTGGGTCCGCCGCGCGCCGGTGTCCCGGCGACCGCAATCGGGCAACGAGGACATCGAGCTGCCCGAGGTCGAGCTGGGCCAGACCCCGCGGGTCGAGGCCGCGATCTACAGCTTCGATCACCAGACCGGCTACACCTTCGCGATGCAGGGCGGGCACGACTACGACCGCTCGCAGTTCAACCGCACCACCCAGGGCTGCCGTCAGCCCGGCAGCGTGTTCAAGGCCATCTACTACGCGCTCGCGCTCGACACCCGCGACTTCACCATGGGCACCGTGCTCGAGGACCGTGCCTACCAGCCCGAGCCCGGTGAGGAGTGGAACCCGCAGAACCTCCACGGCTCGCTGTCGGGCGAGGTGCTGCTGCGCAACGCGTTCATCCACTCGCTCAACCTGCCGTCGATCCGCCTGTTCAACCGGCTCGGGGCCGACCGCGTGGTCGCGTGGGCGCGCAACCTCGGCTTCACGACCGAGCTCATCGCCGACAAGGCGCTGTCGCTGGGCGCGTCGTGTGTGCGCACCGACGAGCTGTCGCGGGCGTTCGGGACCTTCGTCCGCGAGGGGCGCTGGGTCGACCCGATCTACGTGCGACGCGTGACCGACAAGAACGGCCGCGTGGTGATCGACGATCGCCACCCCTACGACGGTGCGATCGACGTGGCTGGTCGCATCGACGCCATGGCCGAGCTCGCGCTGACACCCCCGGACCAGCGCGTCGACGTGCAGACCGCGTTCCTCATCACCAAGATGATGCGCGACGTGGTCACCAACGGCATCGGACGCGCGGCCAGCCGCGCCGGCGTGCCGGCGGGCGGGAAGAGCGGGACGGCGTCGAAGAACAGCTACACCACCGATACGTGGTTCGTCGGCTTCACCTCCCGCTTCGTGACCGCAGCGTGGATGGGCGACGACACCTACGAGCGCTCGCTCGGTGACGAGGACGCCAGCTACACCACCGCCACGCCGATGTGGACCGACTTCATGCGCCGAGCGATCGCCGGCATCCCGCACCGCATGGTGCCGGTGCGGCGGCCCGAGGGCGTGCGGCCACGGATGGTCGAGTGGGAGGGCGGCGAGGCCATGCGCACCGCGATGCTCTACTTCGCGTCCGGGACCTGATCGGTTCGCGCGCGATCAACCGCCGAGTCGGTGCAGCAGCGCCCGCGCCCGCTCGGCGTCGACGTCGGCGCGGCTGCCCGCGGCACCAAAGGCATCGAGCGCGCGACGGGCCAGACGGCGGGCGGCGGGCACGTCGTCGGTGTTCACCTCGGCCAGCGCGAGCTCGACCCGCGCGGCCTCCACCGGATCGAGGCCATCGAGCGAGGACGCGATGGCCTGCGCGCGCGCAACCAACCCGCGCGCGCGCACGAGGTCGCCCTGGGCGCGCACCGTGGTTGCGAGGTGCAGCAACACCCCGACCAGCTTCGCGTGGCGCTCACCGAGCTGCTTCGACCAGATCGCCAGCGCGCGACCGTGGTCCTCGGCGGCCTCGTCGAGGTGTCCCTGCGCGAGCGCGACGAGTCCGAGGTTGTCGATCGCCCCGGCGGTCTCGCTGTGCTCGGCGCCGAGCGCCGCGGTGCGGATCCGCAGCGCACGCTCGTAGTCGGCCCGTGCCTCGTCGAGCCGGCCGAGCCGACGCAGCGCGCTGCCGCGGGCGTTGAGGCTCTGCGCGACGTCGGCGTGATCGGCCCCGAGCAGCCGCTCCTGCAGCGCGATGGCCTCGTCGAGCAGGGGCAGCGCGGCCGCCGGCTCGCCGCGCTCGTTGTGGACCAGCGCGAGGTTGCCGAGCACCTTCCCGATCGCCGGGTGATCGGGCGACAGCAGGCGACGGATCAACACCAGCGTGCGCTCGAAGCCGGCCTGCGCGGGCTCGAGGTTGCCCTGGGCGTAGTCCAGCACGGCGAGGTTGTTGGTCAGCTCCGCCATCATCGGGTGGTCCTCGCCGAGCGACTCGCGGGCAACCTGCAGCGCGCGGGTATGGAAGACCCGTGCCTGCAGGTTGTCGCCCTGACGCTGGGCGACCAGCCCGAGGTTGCTGAGCGTGGCGGCGACATCGGGGTGATGGGGCCCGAGCCGGGCCTCGCGCAGCGCGAGTGCGTGCTCGTAGGCGTCGCGTGCGTCGTTCCAGCGCCCGGCGTCGAGCAGCACGTTCGCGTAGTTGTTGAACGCGGTCGCGCGGCGACCATCGGCGGCGACGTCACCACGGGGGCTGCGCTCGATGACCTGCTCGAACATCGCGAGCGCGACGTCGAGTTCGCCCCGCTGCAGCGCCAGCAGGGCCTGGGCGTTGCGCACCGCGGCGATCACCCGATCGTCGCCGTCGAGCCGCGCGAGCGTGGCGTCGGCATGGCGCGACCACTCGGCGGCGTCGTCGATGCGTCCGAGATCGACACCGATGATCTTGATGAGGTCGGCCATCGCCTCCGCCGCGAGGTCGTCGCGCCCGGCCTGCGTCGCGCGGAAGACCGCGCGATCGAGCTCGCGCTCGGCCTCGGCGAACGCCCCCACGCGCTCGTAGGCGCCGCCCAGCAAGCGATGCGCGACCGCACCGATCTCGTCGTCGCCCGCGTGCGCCGGCGCGTCGGCCTCGGCCACCAGCGCGCGGGCGGCCGCCAGCGCCGCGTCGTACTCGCCGGCCGCGTCCATGGCCCCGATCTCGGCGGCGGCGACCCGCAGCGAGGCCGACGCCGGCTCGAGCTCCGATCGCCCGGCATCGCAGTCGCTGGGCCGGCCCAGGGCTTCGACGCTGCGCATCGCGTGGGGCAGCCGTCGCTCGTCGATGCGCTCGAGCATGGCCGCGGTGGTGCGCAGCGCGGCCCGCTGCTCGGCGAGGCACGCGAGCGCGGCCGCACGGGCGCCGTCGTCCTCGGCGGCGCAATGATGCTCGTAGGCCTCGCGCCACGCCTGCGCCCACGCGTCGGCATCGCGCACCACCAGCGCCGCGGTCTCACCGGCATACGGCGTCGACAGCCCGCGCAGCCGCGTGGCCACGAAGGCCCCGCGCTCGGGGCTCCACGCGTCGCCCAGCGCCGTGGCGCCGTCGCAGGTGGGGCCCGGGGCTCGGCCGACCCAAGCGATCGCGACGACCCCCAGCACCGCCGCGGCGGCGGTCGCCGACCACAGCTGCCCGCGAGGCTCGCAGCTGGCGGTGATGCGCTCGAGCAGCACCGACATCGACGGCCATCGCCGCTCGACATCGGCCGCCAGGCCCCGCCGTAGCACCCGCAGCAGCCGCCGCGGAATCCCCTTGGCCGCGCGGGCGGCCGTGACATCGGCGATGGCGCCTGCGGCGATGCGCTGCTGCAGACGGCGACGCGCATCGGCCTCGTCTTCGGCCGCGAACGGGTGCTGGTCGAACAGCGCCCAGAACAGCGCCACGCAGAACGAGAACTGATCGGTGCGGGCCTCCAGCGCGCCGCCACGGGCCTGCTCGGGCGCCATGAACACGGGCGTGCCGCGGACGAAGCCGTCCTGGGTGCGCGCGTCGGACAGCGGCACCGCGAGCGCGCCCGAGCTGGCGCGGATGTCGATCTCCTGCGAGTCGCGAGCGGCCGCCGGTGGCTCGCCCCGACGGCGCGCGAGCCCGAAGTCCACCACCCGCGGCAACGCGTCGGCGTCGATGAGCACGTTGGTGGGCTTGAAGTCGCCGTGCACGAGGCCGACCGCGTGCGCCGCCGCGAGCCCGCGTCCAGCCGCCACGAACATCGCCACGATCGCCGGCCACGGCCGCGACTCGGCCTGCAGCCACGCCGCCAGCGTGCCGCCCGGCAGCTCGGGCATCGCGATGAAGAGCCGATCGTCACCGATGCCGACGTCGTAGATCGGCACCACGTGCGGGTCGGACAGCAGCGCGAGCGCCTGCGCCTCTCGCAGCAGGTCGCGGCGCATGTCGCCGGCGTCCGCGCGCACGCGCAGCACCTTGAGCGCGACCTGCCGCGCCAGCTCGGGGTCCCACGCGGCATGCACGGTGGCCATGCCACCGATGCCGATCACGTCGCCGAGGACATAGCGACCCAGCCGCGTGCCGGGTCGCAGCACGTCGGACGCCAACGGCTCGAGCGACGGCACCGTGGGCGCTTCGATGGCCCCGGCGTCGCCGGTCGGAAGGTCGTGTCGGTCGTCCACCGCGTGCGGTCAGCCCCGGCGACGATCATCGCCCGGGCGACCGGGTGGGCGCAAAGCGCTACTTGCTGGGGCACTCGGCGATGTTGCCAGACTTGTCGTAGCAGACGTCGCTACCGCCCAGGACGTCGCCGACGACGTCGGTGACCTTGTCGTCGGCGCCGACGTTGGGCAGACGCTCACCGATGCGCTTCTCGGCCTTGCCGTCGACCAGGCTGAGCGCAATCACGCCGTGCACCGCGGTCATGTCGAACGAGCGCACATGCTCGTCGTTCATCGCCGTCCACTCGTTGTAGCGCACGATCGGCGCGGCGGTCTTGGGGTCCTGCTTGACCTTGGCGACCGGGCTGATGCCGAACCACTTCTTGAACTTCTCGTCGACGACCTGCTCGTAGGTCTTTCCGGGGAAGCTATCGGTCGGATAGGCGTACATGATCTTCCACAGCTCGCCATCCTTGAAGAAGAAGAACTTGCGCAGGCCGCCGTCGTTCTTGAACCAGATCATCTCCTCGTTCGCGTCGTCCTCGTACTCGAACTGGATCAGCGAGACGCCCCAGCGATGGTTCGAGTTCTTCACGAACTTGACGTGGTTCTGCTTGGCTTCTTTGATCTGATCGCGGCGCCAGCGGAGGTTCTGGTCCTGCGAGATGGCGTCCTTGGCCTTGGCCTGGCGGTCCTCGTATTCCTTCTCGATCTCGGCGGTGACGTACTTGAAGACGTCGTCGGGCGACTGGCCCCACTTGAACTGGCCCTGCCCCATCATGGTGTAGACGCCGTAGGACGCCGAGACCTCGGGCTTGGGATCGACCTCCTTGCAGGTCTTCTTCTTGCCCTTGCCGGTGCACTTCTGCACGGGTGAGGCCTTGGGCGGCAGGTTCGGGCCCTTCTTCTTGGCCTTGGCGAGCTTCTCGGCCTCGGCGATCTCGGCGTCGAGCTCGGCGGGGTCGTCGCCGTCGTCCTCGGAGGCGCTCAGGTCGGCGTCGTCGTCGCTGTTGGTGATGCTCTCGATCGACTCGGTGCGCTTGGTCGGGCCCAGCAAGTTGCTGCCGACCTCGTCGGGGTTTTCGGTGCCCTCCCCCTTCTTCTCACAGGCTACGGGCGCGAGCAGGATCGCGAGGGAGCAAAGGATCGACGAAACACGCATGGGTGCCACCTCCGGCGCGGCAGCCTAGCACGGCCGTGTGGCCCTCGACCAGACACCGCCGCCGGCTCGGCCCACCTGCGCAGGCGCGCGGGGATCGTCCCCGCGCCGGGGATCAGAAGGGCGATGGCAACGCGCCCGGCTGCGGGCGCGACTCCGAGACACTCGCGCCCGTGAGCGCGTCGGGGTTCACGACCACGTCGAGCTCGGGCCCCTCGATCGAGCCGTGGCAGCCACCGCAGACGCCGTCGAAGAACGTGCGGCTGATGCCGAGGCTGGTCTGCTCGCCGGGGCCGAACTGGTGCTCCTCGGTCATGGTGAGCAGCGGCGTGCTGCCCTGGCGCAGCTCGAGCACGAGCGGCTGCCCGGCGGGCACGCGCACGAACGCGGAGCCGTCATCGGCGAGCGCGTGGGTGCCCAGCAGCTGCCACGCCTGGTGGGTCGAGCCATCGTCGACGTCGCCGCCCGGTGGCGGCGCAGCGGCGTAGACCGCGAGCGTGTCACCGGCCGCGAGCCGTTCGAGATCGCGACCACCGCGGTGGTTGTCGGTCAGCAGCGTGGCCAGCATCGGCAGATCGGGGAAGTGCGCCCACGCCTCGTCGGGACCGGCGGCGTCGCCGACGTTCACGCCGCCGAACACCAGCTGGGGCAGGTTCACGAACACGTTGCGCAGCGATCGTCGCATCACCAGCACGCCGTCGACCTGGAAGCCCGGGCCCCCGGCGATCGGCGTGCGCACGCCCGTGACCGGATCGAGCACGACCAGGTCGTAGTCGACGGCCGCCGCCGCGTTGGTGAGATCGAGCGTGCCGGCGGCGTAGCTGACGAGCACCGAGCCGTCGGGCGCGGGATACGGCGAGCGGTAGGCCCCGGTCGCGCTGCCCTTGCCAGCGTTCGCCGCCGCGGGATCGAGGAAGCTCAGCGACGGCGCGTAGGCGTCCTCGCCCAGCCGCGCCATCTCGAACGGGCCCAGGCTGCGATTGAAGGCGACCAGCGCACCGCCGGAGAACCGCGCGGCTGGATCCGAGACGATCATCAGGAAGTCGCGATCGAACGACTCGCGCACGAAGGTCGCCTGGCCGTAGCCGATGCTGTCGCGTTGGGCGAGTAGCGGGTGATAGTCGGTGAGGTCCCAATTGATGCGGCGTCCCGACAGCTGATAGAAGCTCTCGGTCGCCTTCTCGGTGGTCATCGTGATCTGGCCGTTCTGCATCACGGCGGGCATCAGCTCCGAGCCGTTCAAGAACGTCATCTGGCCCAGGTCCTCGCCGTCCGGGGTCATGCGCCAGAGGTTGGTGGCGGGCAGCCGGTAACGCGGCGAGAGGTTGGCGTGGCCCGAGCGCCCGGCACGGGTCGACGCGTAGACGATGGCGCCCTGCGGCGCGTGCACGGCATCGACCGGCACCCACACGGGATCGAGGTTGTGCTGCGCGACCCCGTCGACGCTGCCCTGCCCGTCGGTCGTGAGCTGCGCGCAGCCGCTGCCGTCGAGCCCCGCGACGTAGATGTCGAGACCGTCGCCTTCGCCGTCACGCAGCGCGAACGCCAGCTGGGTCGCGTCGTAGGAGACCTCGGGCCCGCGGATGTCGAGGTCGGCCCCGACCCCGCAGCCCGAGAGGTCGATGGCGCTCGGCGTGCCAGCGCCCACGATGGTGCCGCCCGGCCCGAGCGTGACGTCCACGCGCATGAGCTGGGCGCCGCCGCGGAAGGTCGCGAAGTCGATCACGCGATCGGGATCCGCGGGCCGATCGACGTAGACCACCGGCACGGTGTCGCCCTCGGCGAGCGCCGACACGCGATCGGCCGCCAGCGCCGCCGCTCGTTCGCGGCGGATCCACTCGACCACGGTGCAGTACGACGTCGGCTGCTCGTCCTGTCCGGCCGGGCACACCTCCGGGTTGCCGAGGTCGTCGGCGCCCATCTGGTCCAGCAGCACGATGCCCGCACGGTGCTGGATGCCGCCGCGAGCGCCCGCGACGTTCTTCTTCAGCAGGCGCGACTCGTTGGGATCGGCGGCGTCGAGGCTGACGAACTCCCGCAGCGTGGCGTCGTAGTTGCGGCGCAGCGCCAGCGGGCTGAAGAAGCCGCGCGAACCGGCGCGCAGCCGGTAGTCGTTGAAGCCCTGCGGGCTGTGGCACTGCGGCATCGCGCAGCCGCGGCGCAGCAGCGCCGGCATCACATGCCCCGCGAAGTAGTCGAACTCCGCCGTCGCGTCCGAGAGCACCAGCGGCCCCGCCAGCTCGCTCCACTTGCGCAGGCGGGCGAACTCGGCATCGGAGGCGCTGTTCCAGATGTCGCCCCCCGAGTGATCGACACCGCCGGCGTTGGGCGCCAGCGGGCGCAGCAGCAGCTCGCTGCGATCGGTCTCGGTCGACACGAACGACTGCGCGACGATGAAGTTGTGCTGCTGCTGCTCGGGGGTCTGACCGCAGGTGAGGTAGAGGTCGCTCTGGGTGGAGCCGTGGCAGCTGCCGTAGCTGCAGCGCGCGCCGAGGATCGGCTGCACGTCCTTCACAAATGCATCGAACGCGGGCCCGGTCGCGCTGCCGAGGAACGGCATCACCTCGGGGCGCAGGGCCGTCGAGCACGGGCCCGAGCCCTGCTGCGCCACGCGCTCGGGCGGCACGCCATCCAAGGTCGCGCCGTCGCGCAGCCACTGCTGCAGATCGATGAACGCCTCGGACGAGGCCGAGAGGATGCCGCCGCCGGCGTGCACGATCTCGCTGTCGTAGGGCGCACCGGCGTACTGCAGCGTGAGCTCGTTGGGCTTCACGGCCTTCATCAACAGCACCGGCTCGGGGTAGCTGCCGTAGCTGGCGAGCAGCTCCGGCCGTCGGTGCACCGCCTCGAAAGTGCTCAGGTCGAGGTTGCCGAGCGCCTGCCCCGGCGACTCGTCGGACTCGACGTGGCACAGACCGTCGGCGGTCCCGCGCACGCAGTTCTCCTCGAGGATCGGCGCGATCCGTTGGCTGTAGTAGGTGCGCTGCTCGAGCGCGGGGTCCTGGCAGGCCGCAAGCACGATCACGGCGTAGCCGAGCACGTGCAGGCCGAGGGCGTGAGGTCGACGGTCCATGCTCACCTTGGATCAGTGTCGAACGGGGCGGCGCGTTCCCACAAGCACCAACCGCGCGCGACGGGCGAGGATCGCGGGTGCGATGCTTCGCACCCGCGATCGATCGGCGTCAGCGCAGAGACTGCAGCGCCGCACGGGCTGCGCCGCGCACGAGCATGCTGGCGTCGTCGGCCTCGACCGCCTTCAGCACTTCGCGCGCGCTGCCGTCGCCGATCTTGCCCAACGCCCACGCGGCGTCGCGGCGCACCGTCGCCGCGAGCGTGGTGTCGCGCACGACGTCGGTGAGCGCACCGACGGCCGAGCGCTCGCGCAGCGCCCCGACCGTGAGCACGGCCTCCCGCACGACGCCCTCCTCGGTGTCGACCAGCAGGTCGACCACCGCGACCGCATCGACGTTGCCGCGGATGTTCCGCAGGCCCCGCGCGGCGGCCTCGCGCACCGCGGCCGACTCCGACGTGATCGCGGCCTCGAGCACGTCCTTGCCGCGGTAGTCACCGATGTCGCCGACCGCGATCGCGGCCGCGACCCGGGCCTCGTCGCCGAGCGCGTCGTCGTGGATGGCCAGCTCGAGCGGCATCAGTGCGTCGGGATGGGCGAACCGCCCCAACACCTGCGCAGCGTTGCGGGCCGCGATCGCGTCGCCGCCGGCGAGGCGCTCGAACATCTGATCGCGGATCTGATCGCGAATCCCTCGCTTGGCCAGCCACCACGCGGCGACGTCGCGCACGGCGGCGTCGTCGTGATCGATGAGCGGCGTGACGAGGTCGACGCAGGGGCCGCACGGCAGCTTCTCGGCCCGCTCGACCTCGGCGAGGATGCTGTCGCGATTGCCGGTCGCGATCGCGTTGCGCAGCGAGGCGTAGCTGGCGCCCTTGCCCGCGCTGGCCACCTGCGGCAGCGCCAGCGCGGTCACGAGGGCGAGGGCCTTGCACACTCCCAGGATTTGCTTGCGTGTCTGCATGGCGAATCTCCTCCTCAGTTCCCGTACGAGTCCTGGCCCGGCGCGTTCTCGAGGCTGTAGTACTGACCACCGAGGTCGGCGACCACGACGAGCAGGTACTTCTCCTGCGTCGTCAGCGGGCGATGCACCGCGGCGTCGAAGCCGGGCGTGTCGGCATTGGGGTGCGAGCTGGCGTAGGGCTGGCCGTTGGCCTTCATCTCGCCCGCGAATGCGACCACCGCCGGGTCGTGCACCGGGTAGACCTGCTCGGGCTGCACGTACTTGATGAGCACGGAGTCGCGGGCCGACTGCGGCACCATGTACGCCTGGTACGGATGCGCCGGGTCGGCGCTCGCGATCTCCACGTCGGGCTCGTTCGACATGCCCGCCATCAACAGCATCGAGATGTGACTGCGGGTGTAGGCGCCCATCATGCGGCCGTACTCCCAGTCGATCACGTCGCCGCGCAGGTCGAAGCACCAGGTCACCGGCGTCGCCGCGGGCTCACCGGGCGGCATGTCGGGCGTGATGGTCGCGCACGGGTTGGCGGCACTCTGCGCGCCGTCGTGGCAGCCGGAGGTGGCACAGCCGGCATCGTCGATGACCTTCTGCACCGCGAGGTCCCACGGGATGCCGCGCACGCGCGGCGCGTCGGCGAACTGCGGATCGTCCGGGGTCACCAGCTTGCCGATCATCGCGGCATAGTCGGCCGACGCCGCATCGGGCAGGCGTCGCTCCTCGTAGGCCAGCGCGAGGTTGGCCGCGCCCATGCCCATGGCCTGGGTCACGCCGGGATCGCCCAGCTGCGAGCCACCGCGCTCCTCGTGGCAGCCGCCGCAGAAGCGCTGCTCGCCGGCGGCCGCCGAGAACCACCGGTCCTCGTTGAGCATCGACATGCCGAAGCCGTCGAGCGTCTGGAGGTGCATCGGCCGCTCCTCCGGCACGTAGGCCGCGAACGAGTAGTCGCCGTCGTGCACCACCGGCGCCTCGCCGAGCAAGATGGCGCCGTCGGACTCGGTCAGCCCGAAGTCCATCGGGATGCCCTCCTCCGCCGAGAAGCCCTCGATCACGCGCACGCGGTACATGCCGCCGGTCGGTGCGCCGCCGAGGCTGCTCTCGCGCACGTCGAGCGCACCGATGAGCGCGGTGCCGTCGGGGGTGTCCGCAGTCGCACCGGCCGGCGAGGTCGGCACCGGGCGCGCCTTGCCGATCGCCAGCGGCAGCACGTCCCACATGTCCTCGTCGTTGTAGATGGGCAGGCGCGTGTTGGTCTTCGGATCGAGCACGTAGATGCCGAAGTCCGGCGGCCCTGCACCCTCGCCGTAGTCGACACCCTCTTCGTTGGTGCCGCCGGCGGCGACGTCGGTCTGCACCGGGCCGTTGGCCCACGAGGTCAGCACGTGGCGCAGGTTGCCGGCGTCGTCGGTGACCGGAAAGGCGTCGTAGTAGCGGCCGATCTTGTCGAACGACGGGCTGCGATCGCGGGGCACGTCGGGCGTGAGCACCTCGGCGGTCGAGCTGACCTCGTTCTTGCCGTGGTCGATGAGGATGACCGCGCCGGCCTGGAAGGTCCGGTCACGCGAGGTCGCGATCGCGAGGAACTGCGAGCCGTTGACCTGACGCGCCTTGAGGTAGCTGTTGGCGACGCCCGAGCCCTCCTTGCCGAAGAACTCGGCACCCCCGGTCATGTCGGGGTTCATCACCATCAGGTTGCCCTCGTTGACGTTGGTGAGGTGGTCCCAGTTGGTGTGGAGGATCTGACCGCGGCCGTCGGCGGTGGTGATGAGCGTGGGCGACACGCGGTGCGACAGGTTGCGCGGGCCGAACTCGAGATCGCCGCCGCGCTTGTCGATCGTCGCCGCCTGGGCCGTGACGCCGCGCTCGTACTCGTCGCGGAACTGCTTCACGCCCGCGGCCGAGGTCTCGTTGGTCGTGAAGAAGATGCGATCACCGGGCAGGTACACCGGATAGACCGAGTCGTACGGGCCGGTGTGGATCAACGCGGGCCCCTTCTTGCCGGCCTCCTCCGGGTTGGTGCCGTCGATCTTGATGCGATAGAGGTTGTAGTTCGCGTCGGTCTCGAGCCGGGCGGAGAACACGATCTCCTGACCGTCGAACGACACGTCCATCGACATGATGTCGGCGTTGCCCCACTCGCCGGTCCCGAACGGCGTGATGGGCTCGGCCTTGCCGCCGCCCGACACCGTCCGCATGCGCATGATGTTCGCGCTCAGCGGGTTGCCGTCGGCGTCCTGTACCGAGAAGGAGTTGTACTGGAACACGTCACCGACCCCGCCGCGCTTGGGTCGCGAGATGAACGCGATGTCTGCGATGCCGCCATCGGCGAGCACACGCAGTCCTTCGTCGTCTTTGGTGGGCGCGTCGCCGCAGCCCGGGAGCAGCGGCGCCAACAGTGCGGCAGTCATCGTGGCTAGCAGTCGGGTGCGTCGCATCGCGTCCACTCCTCGTTCGATGGGTATGATGAGCAGGTTCCGTGCTCGCGAAAAACGCCTGGGATTTCGATGACCGCCGGTGCGATCACGGGGCCGGCGTCCCCGCTTCGTGAAAAACGCGTGGGGCCGCGGCCCCCAAGCGACGCCCAGGGAGCGCCTCGAGGTGCATGCTACCGCGCAATCCCGCGCTGTGACACGCGAGATCCGGTCGCGCCGCGGTGGTTCGAGGTGACGATCGTCGAGCGATCGATGTAGGCGATCGCGAGTGGATCGCCCACGATGGGGCCGACATCGCCGGCGATCGAGGTCCCCGGCCGTCGACGACGTCTGGCATTCGGGGGGCCCGACGCCTCGAACCAACGCGCGGGCGACCGGGCCCGACGACCCGTGCGCCGACCCGCGGCCGCGCGCCCCCCTCGAGCAAGGACGGCCGAGGAGGCACTACGACCGCCGCGCGCGCTCGACCCAGCCGGCGAGCCAGGCGTGGGCGTCCCGCGGCGTCATCGCGTCGAGATCGAGCTGGCCGAGCTCGTCCCACAGCGACGCGGCCAGGCCTACCTCGGGGCCGGCGGCGGTCGACGGTGCCGCCGCGAAGAGATCCAGCTGCGGCCGCGCACCGCCGACGTGATCGGCCTCGAGCCGCTCGAGGATCCGCGTGGCGCGACGCAGCACCCGTGCGGGCAGGCCGGCGAGGCGACCGACCGCGATGCCGTAGCTGCGACCCGCCGGGCCCGGGGCGAGCTGGTGGAGGAAGAGGATGCGCCCGCGATCCTCGTGCACGGCGACGTGCACGTTGCGAACCCCGGCGAGCGTGCCCTCGAGCGCGCACAGCTCGTGGTAGTGGGTGGCGAACAGGGCCCGCGCGCCGATCTGGTCGTGCAGGTGCTCGACGATCGCCCATGCCAGCGAGAGCCCGTCGAAGGTCGCGGTGCCGCGCCCGACCTCGTCGAGCAGCACCAGGCTCTGGGCGGTCGCGCGCTCGAGGATCTGCGCCGTCTCGCGCATCTCGACCATGAAGGTGCTCTCGCCACGACCGAGGTCGTCGGCCGCACCGACCCGCGTGAAGATGCGATCGCACAGCCCCACGCGCGCGCGCGCGGCGGGCACGAAGCTGCCCATGTGCGCCATCAAGGTCACCAGCGCGGCCTGCCGGATCACCGTGCTCTTGCCACCCATGTTGGGGCCCGTGACCAGCAGCAGGCGCGCCTCCTGACCGCCGGCCTGGGCCCGCACGAAGGTGTCGTTGGGCACGAAGCGCCCGGTCTCGAGCATGCGCTCCACCACCGGATGGCGCGCGCGCTCGAGCGCGAGCAAGGGCTCCTCGACGAGTTCGGGCCGCACCCAGTCGTGGCGGGCGGCCAGCTCGGCGAGCCCGGCCAACACGTCGATCGCCGCGATGCGCTCGCCGACGGTCACGAGCCGCTCGGCCTGCGCGCTGACGCGTCCGCGCAGCGCGACGAACAGCTCCAGCTCGCGCGAGAGCTGGCGATCGTGGGCGGCGAGCACCTTGGCCTCGTGGCCGGCGAGTTCCTCGGTCACGAAGCGCTCGCCGCCGGCGATGGTCTGCTTGCGCACCCATGTGCTGGGCACCTTCGACAGGTGCGCCCGCGAGACCTCGAGGAAGTACCCGAACACGCGGTTGTGCTGCACCTTGAGCGTGGGGATCTGGGTGCGCTCGCGCTCGCGCGCCTCGATCGCCGCGAGCGCGCGCTGGCCCCCGTCCCGGAGTCGTCGCTGCTCGTCGAGCTCGTCGTCGGCGCCGTCGCGGATCATGCCGCCGTCGCGCGTCACCGCCGGCGGATCGTCGACCAGCGTCGCCGCGAGATCGGCGAGCACGTCGTGCAGCAGATCGTCGCCGAGATCGATCGCCGCGGGCACCTGGCGGTCGGTACGTCGTCGCGCCAGCTCCGCCAGGCTCTTGGCCAGGGCCGGCAGCGCCGCCAGCGAGGCCCGCAGCGCACCCAGCTCCCGCGGCGTGACGGTGCCGAGCCGCGTGCGCGCCGTCAGTCGCACGACGTCGCGCACGTCCTTGAGCTGCGATTGCACGGTCTCGCGCACGCGGGCCTCGGCAACCAGCGCGTCGATGGCGTCCTGGCGTGCCGCGATGACGCCGCGGTCACGCGAGGGGGCGCCGATCCACGCCCGCAGCGAGCGTGCGCCCATCGAGGTGCGCGTGGCGTCGAGCGACCACAGCAGGCTACCCCGGCGCGAGCCATCGCGCATGGTCTTCAAGACCTCGAGGTTGCGCAGCGAGGCCTCGTCGAGCACCAGGTGCTGCGCCGGCTCGTGCAGTCGCAGCCGGTGCACGAGCAGGGTCTGCCCGGGCTGCGTGGCCTCGGCATAGGCCAGCACCGCCGCGGCGGCACGCAGACCATCGTCGTCGATCGCCTGCAGCCCGCTCTCCTTCGCCAGCGCGCGCACGCGGGCGAGTGTGGCGACGTCGGCGGCCGCCAGCGGCTCGAGCCGCGGCGGCTCGGGGGCCAACGCCGCCCGCAGCGAGTCATGCACGCCGGCGTCGGCCAACACCTCGCGGGGCGCGAGCCGCGAGAGCTCGGCCCGCAGCGCGCTCCACGAGTCGGCCCGCACGACCAGAAAGTCGGAGGTGCTCAGATCGTAGCAGGCCAGGCTGCACGGCCCGGTCGCCTCGCCGATGCCCGCACCGCTGATGGCCGCGAGGTAGTTGGGCTCCTCGCCGCGCAGGTGCTCCTCGTCGAGCAACGCGCCGGGGGTCACCACGCGCACGACGTCGCGCTTGACGATCTTGGCGCCGGGGCCCTTGCGGCGCCGCGCATCCTCGGGGCTCTCGAGCTGCTCGCAGATCGCGACCTTGAAGCCGCGCTCCACCAGCGTGCGCAGGTAGCCGCCGAGCGCGTGGTAGGGCACGCCGGCCATCGGCACCGGGTCCTCGACGCCCTTGTCGCGGCTGGTCAGCGCAATGTCCAGCACGGGCGCGACCGCGACCGCGTCCTCGAAGAACATCTCGTAGAAGTCGCCCATGCGGAACATGACGATCGCATCGGGGTGGCGCGCCTTCACCTCGAGGAACTGGCGCATCACGGGCGTATCGGCCGAGTTGTGCGGCGCCGGCATGACGACGGCGGACTTGTATCACGGCGCGGCGGCGGCCGGCCCTCGCGCGCGGCCAACCACGTGAAAACGCGACGGTCCCGGCAGGGATCCGTCGCGCATCGTGGGGGCCCACTCGCCCCTTTGGCGTGCGTCTTGGCCGCTACAGGCGGACGACGTACGCGATCATCTTCTCGGACTTCTCGAAGTCGCCCTTGGCGGTGAGGCCCTCTTCCCACGTGTCGAACTCACCCATGCGGACGCGGTGCCACACGCGGCCCTTGATCTCGTGGGCCTCGACGCGCACGTCGTGGCCGTTGCTGCGCAGCGGCGCGGCGAAGGCCTCGGCCTCCTCGGCCTTCGCGAAGGCCTTCATCTGCAGCGTGAAGCGACGACCGGCGACGGCGCTGCTCGACGCGGCGAGCGTGGCATCGTCGAGCTTCGCGGCCACGGGCGCGGCATTGTCGCCGGCGGCGGCCTTCTCGGCCTTGCCTGCGGTGGGCTTGCCGGCCGACTTCGCTGCCGACGACGACGCGGCGCCGGGCAGCGCTGGCGCGGCGTCGGCCTCCGGCGCGATCGCGACCGGCGGCGTGGCCAACGGCGACACCGCAGCGTCGTCGCGCAGGCCCGCATCATAGGAGGTGGGCTCGCCCGGGGGCACGTCGAGCAACGCGAGCCCGGCGGCCGGCTCGGCGTCGGCCTGGGCGACGGTGTCGAAGTCCACCCGTCGTCCGACCATCACGCCGAGCGCGAACACGAAGCACCCGACGATCGACAGCCCGAAGAACAGGAAGAAGATCTGGCGATTGTCGAGGCTCAGCTCGACCTTGTCTTTCCACTTGTGAATGTCTCGCATGACGATCTCCGCACGCAGCAGGCCCCGCGGCAACGGGCGGGTTGTCGAAACCAAGGCCGCGTGGCGCCACCTTGATCGAGCCGCGATCGTTCGCCAAGAAATCGACGAACGCCCACCGCGAGGCGGCGACGCGCTACTGCACGATGCGAAGATGCGGCGCCGGATCACGCAGCGGGGCGTGCGGCTTGTCCTCGGGCACCGCCCCCGTGGGGTTGGTGCCGACCCGGACGATCTCGCTGGTCGGCGGGTACTTCAGCTCGCGTGGCTCCTCGCGCACGAGCTCGCCGGCTTGATAGATCTTGCGCGTCCGCTTCACCTTGAAGCCCCGCATGCCCCGTTGAGAAACCACTCGAGCACCCGCGCGCAAGCTATCGTCATTGCGCCAGATTGTCCCATACGGGATCGACTCGACCAGCTCCCGCTCGAAGGCCACCTGCCAGGGCCTTCGCGCGCCGAGCACCTCGGCGTGCACCTTGCCTTGACGCACGACCATCGAGAACACGACCGGGAAGTCGAACGGGTTGCGCATCTTGAGGTCGACGTCGGGGAACACGACCGTCGAGTCGAGGCCCATGTCGACGTAGCTGCTCGGACGACTGTGCGGGCGGTTCTCGAGCATCTCGAGCCCGGCGAAGAAGCCCGCGCCGTAGAGCGTCGAGCTGACCTGGCAGATGCCACCGCCGAGCACGTCGACGAGCTCCCCACCGGTGATGCCGCCGCCGTAGCGGAAGCCGTTCTCCGGCGTGCGCGGCCCGACCACGTCGTTGAACGAGAACGTCTCGCCCGGCATCAGCACGAAGCCCGAGAGCTTGGTCGCGCCGACCTTCACGTTGAAGGTGCGGTCGGCGTCCTTCTCGGCGGTCGAGTACGGGGTGTCGAACGAGCCCAGCACCGTCGAGATGTCGACATGCTGCAGCTGCGCCAATGGATCGTCGGCGACCGGTGGCTTCTCGGCGACCGGGAGCTCGACCGTGGCGCTGCCGGCTGCGAGCCCGACCGCGACCGCCGAGAGCGCGTCGTGGGCCAGCAGTGCGCTGCCGGGCTCGGCCGCATCGACGCGGCGTCGCTCGAGATCGAGGCGCGTCGCCAGCGACGGTCGATCGACTGCGGGCGCCAGCTCGACCAGCTGCGCGAGCGCAGCGGGCTCGTCGAAGCGGAAGCTCATCGGCACGTCGATGCCGTGGCGCGCCGCGAGCACACGGGTATGGAGATCGTCGAGCAGGTGGCCCGACTTGCCGACCCGGGTCAGCTGCTCGACCGCCAGCGTGGGCTCGGCGAGCGCGCCCATCACCCGCGGCGAGCGGGTCACCTCGACCTCACCGGCGCGCAACGTGATCGGCCGATCGAGCGCAGCCTGGGCGGCGGCGCTGACCACCGCATCGAGACCCTCGCCGGCGAGACCGCCGACGGCGAGACCGCCCGCGCGCACCCCCGCGATCGGGCGCGGATCCTCGAGCGATGCGCGATAGGAGCCCGCGGCCTGGCCGAGGGCCACGACCACGGCGGCCGTCAACGCCACCGCTTCGGCACGCGCCAGCCAGCGCGTCACCGTGGCCGGTGTGTGCGCGTGGTGGCGCGACGGACGTCGCGCTCGGCCCGACGCCGGGCCCGCAAGGCGGGAGGCGTGGGCGGGATCGGCCGCTTCGCCGCGCCGCTGCCCTGGGATGTCGACCATCGTCGTCGAGGCGCACGCTAGGGCCCCGACGCCCTCGCACGCAAGAAACCCGCACGAACGAAGGCCACCCCGGCGGGTGGGAACTCCCGCGCTGGGAAGGCGTCTGCATCCGGGTCATGATTCCCCGCGTGTCGGACTCCGAGGAGCCTTCTGGGCGACCATCCATCCAGGTCGTCACCACGCGCGCGACGCCGACCTGGGCGAAGCTGTTCTCGTTCGCCGTGATCGCGAACGCCGGCGGCATCGCGGTGTCGGTGTGGGTCGCCCGGCTGATCCGCAACGTGCCGGCAACCGACTCGGCCGAGCAATGGCTGCGCATCGCCGGCTTCACCGTGGTGGCCATCGCCGCGCTGTTCGACGCGCTCCTGCTCGACGAGCTGGTCTTCGACGGCGCGTTCCGCCGCACGCACATCACCGGGCGCCTGCCGGGCGCGGCCCGGCGCGACGAGGACGTCGAGGGCGTGGCGGTGTCGATGCAGCGCAGCACGTGGAGCTTCCCGGCGCTGCTGCTCAGCGCGGGGCTGGTCACGAGCATGGCGTTCAACTTCGTGACCCACGATGTCGACGGCTACTACAAGCACATCGGCATCTACCTCGGCGCGCTCGAGCGCGGCGACGGCCCGCGGCAGATCGAGGCCGTGAAGCAGCTGTCGATCCGTCGCGCGCCCGAGGTGTTGCCCGCGCTGCGGGTCGCACTGGCCAAGGGCGGTGAGGCGGCGCCGTGGGCCGCGTGGGCGATCGGCCGCCATCGCGACGTGCAGAACCGGCGCCCGCTGGTGCCGCCGCTGGTCGCCGCCGTGCGCACCGGCGACGACGCCACCCGCCGCGAGGCGGCGATCGCCCTGGGGCGGCTGCAGCAGCGCTCGATGGTGGTCGCGCTGCAGGACGAGGTCACCGCCGACCTCGCCGGCGGCGGCCCCGTCGATCCGCGGCTGCTCTTCGCGCTCGGCTCGGTGCAGGTGCTGAGCTCGCGCGAGGTGCTCGGCGAGGTGCTGCAGCGCGGCGATGCCCTGGCGCAGCGGGTCGCCGCGTGGGCGATCGCCCAGCACCGCGACCAACGCGGCGCCAAGGAGCTCGTCAACGTGCTCGAGGATCGCCTGCCCACCGCCGACGTGGAGCTGCGCTGCGCGATCGTCCACGCGCTCGGCATCTTCGCCCACGAGCAGTCGAACCTCGCGCTGGTGCGCACCTACGACAACTCGACCGACGCCGAGCTCGCCTTCGTGTGCCCGCGGATCCGCATCTTCATGAGTCCTGACGGTCAGGACGATGCCGAGGAGATCCTGCTGCCCGAGGACACCCTCGCGCTCGAGATCCTGATGAGCATGGGTCAGATGAGGGCAACCACCCCCGAGGTGCGCAAGGTCGTCGAGCCCTGGCTCGAGCGCCGCACGCAGGACGCCGACGTCACCGCCTTCGTGCGCGAGGGGGCGCGGGCGGTGCTCACGGGCATCCGCGAGGGTCGCGACGACCGCACGAAACCGTCGGTCGACGAGGTCTTCGGCAGGAAGTGACGCGCACCGGCCCGCGGGCCCGCGAGCCCGGATCGCCGCGACGTCGCGATCGCCTCCGCGGCTTGCTATGGTCGTGGGGCCCGTGGAGCTCGTCGAACCCGGCACGGAGATCTCGGCCGAGTCGCTGCGCATCGGCGGCCAGACCGGCGGGGTCGTGCGCATCGAGCAGCGCGTCACCGACCTGCCCCACGGTGATCTCTACCGCGGCAGGTTCGGCAACACCGGCGTGCTGGTCACCTTCATCGACCCGGTGCTCGCAGCCCAGGCCGACGTCCGCGCGTGGCTGCTGCGCAACGTGGCCCGCGCGGCGCCGATCGAGCATCGCAACCTGCTGACGCAGTACGGCCACGTCGTGCAGGGCCGCCGGCTCTACCTCGTGCAGGGCAACCCCGAGGGCCAGAGCGCGCGCGCGCTGGTGCAGGAGCGAGCCGCCCGCGGCCGCACCATCGATCGCGAGGCGGCGCAGACCATCGTCGGTCACGTCTGCAACGCCCTGGCCGCGCTGCACCGTGTGATGGTCCACGGCTACGTCACGCTCGACACGGTGTGGATCAGCGCGTCGGGCCGGGTGAGCCTGGCCGAGCCCGGCGTGGGCGCGTTGCTCGGCCGCACCCGCCGGCTCGAGCGCATGCGCAGCGAAGGACGCCTGCCGCAGCTGACGCCCGAGCACCTGCTGGCGCCGCCGCAGCTCGCGATCGGCAGCGACGTGTTCGGCGTCGCGAGCCTGCTCATCGAGCTGCTGACGGCGCGCCCCCTGCCCGAGGCCGGCACGCCATTGTCCGGCCTGGGATTGTTCGGCCCCGACGATCTCGTGCTCTGCCTCGAGCGCGCCACCGCGCCGGACCTGGGCGCGCGACAGCCCGACATCCTCACGTTCAAGGCCGAGCTGGCCGAGTCGCTCGCCGACGGCGCGGTGATCGATCTGCGGGCGCCCGGCGACGCGCGCAGCGGCTTCGCCGATCCGCGGATGCATGCCGGTCTGCCCTCCCCGATCGATCTGTCGCATCCGGGGGTGCCGATGCCGATGCCGCCAGGCGCGATGCCGCCAGGAGCGATGCCGCCAGGGCCAGTGCCGGCGGGCATGGTGCCGGCGGGCATGGTGCCGGCGGGCATGATGCCGGCGGGCATGATGCCGGCGGGCATGATGCCGACGGGCATGATGCCGGCGGGCGTGATGCCGGCGGGCATGATGCCGGGCGCAATCGCGGTGCCGCATGGCAGCGGCGTGCTGCCGCCCGGCTTCGCGCCGATGGGCGTGGTCGGGGTGCCGATGGCGGGCCCCGGCGGTGTGCCGACGGTGGTGCCGATGTTGGTGGGCATGCCGATGCACGCCGCGGCCGCGACTCCGCACGCGCCCACGCGGGCGCCTCGACCCAACATGGACACCGATGCGTTCGCCGAGCTCGATCGGGCGACCCGGCGCATCGCCGCGTCGGCGCCGACCGACGCGGTGCTCGAGCTGACCGAAGACGTGTCGCAGAGCTCGACCCGCCTGGCCTCCGACGGAGGGCGAGCCGAGGCCAGCGCATCGGCGCTGCGGCTCGACATCCGCGACGTCGAGGACGCGGCGCGACGGCTCGAGACCGTCGACGGCGAGCACGCGCCCGAGATGGTCGAGCGCGACCCCTCCACGCCGCCATCCTCCGAGAGCGGCGCGTTCTTCGGCTCGATGGGCGATGCGGTCGCGGTGCCGGGGCCGGAGTCCCACGAGCGCGCACGCCGGGGCACCATCGCCATCGACGACGACGACATCGACGAGCAGCCGCGGGTGCACGGTCTGCTGCGCGACGGTCGGCCGCTCGGTGAGTTCACCATCGGACAGCTACAGGCGATGATCCGGCGCGGCGAGGTGTTCGCGACCGACACCCTCATCCACCCGCTGACGCAGCGCCGCGTGAAGGTGGTCGACCTGCACGAGCTACGCAGCGAGCTGGGCCGGGTGGTCGGCGCGCCGCCACCGGTGGTCGCGGCGCCCTTCGCCGAGCCCATCGCGCAGCGACCGATGATGACCGCGCCGGTGCGCGCCGGTGGCGGCACGGCGCTGTGGATCGCCATCGCGGTCGCGGGCTTCGCCGGCGCGGGGGTGTGGCTGTGGCTGCGCGCATCGGCCTCCTAGTCGCGCTGCTCGGCGTGGTCGCGTGCGCGTCCGATCCCGCGGTGCTGGGCCGCGCCGCGCTCGCCCGCGGCGACGACCGCGAGGCGGCGCGTCAGCTCGCGATGGCGGTCCGCGGCAGCGATGACGCCGCGCTGTGGCGTGACCTCGCGCGCGCCCGACAGCGCGCCGGCGACATCGACGGTGCCCACGCAGCGATCGTCGAGGCGGCCGCGCGCGCGCCCGAAGATCCCAGCATCGTGCTGGTGCGCGCGCAGCTGCGGCTCGCGCGGGAGGATCGCGAGGGGGCGGCCCACGACGCGCGGTGGCTGCTGCCGCGGCTGCACGACGCCGGCAGCCTCGAACGCCTCGCGGTGGTGTTCGTGCGGCTCGGTGACGCCGGCGCCGCGTTGCGGGCCGCCGGCGCCGCGATCGAGGCCACCGACGGCGCGGCCGCCAGCTACGTGAACCTCGCCGTGCTCGCGACCGAGCTGCGCCGCTTCGAGGCCGCTCGCGACGCGCTGCGGGCCGGTCGTGCACGACACCCCGCGGACCTCACGCTGCTCGAGACCGAGGCCGCGTTCCTGCTCGCGCAGGGCCAGCTCGATGCGGCCCGCGACGACTACCTCGCGCTGCTGCCCCGTCATGCGCGACCGGGCCTGGTGCACCTGGCGCTCGCGCTCGTCGAGCACGCGCGCGGCGACCACGGGGCCGCCGTTCGTCACGCGCGCGCGGCCGTCGATGCCGAGGGCCAGGCGCGCTCCGACGTGCACTACACCCTCGTCGTCACGCTGCGCGACGCCGGACTCGACGACGAGGCTCGCACCGCGTTGCGCCGCGCGCAGCGGCGCTTTCCCGGCGACGACGCACTCGCGCGACTGGTAGAGTGACCGACGTCGCCGGCATGATCCACACGCTCGCCCTGCTGTCGTCGCTGGCCGTGTCAGGCGCGGCCGAACCCAGCGACGCACGCCATCGCTGGCCGCGCTGGCCCACCGAGGTCACCCACGCCGCCGCGCCGCTGCGCGCCCGCGAGGATCAGGATCACACCCGCGTCGAGGCCCTGCTCGAGCTGGACGCCTACGCGACCCCGATCATCGAACCGTGGCTGGTCCACGCGCTCGGCGACCCGTCGACGGCGGTCAAGCGCGAAGCCCTGCGCATCTGCTTCGAGCGCGAGCTCGAGGCCTGCGTGCCGTCGGCGCTGGCGCTGTGGTCGGCGGCCAGCGAGCCGAGCCTGCGGGTCGCCGCGCTGCGCGTGATGGCGCTCGCCCCCGAGGGCGCCGGATTCGACGCGCTGCTCAGGGCCCTGCGCGACGACAACGACGGCCTGCGCGGCCAGGCGGCGCAGATCCTCGGCTGGGCGCGGCTACGGGGCGAGCGACGCGAGCGCGCGATCGGTGCGCTGCTCGCCAAGCTGGGCGATCTGTCGGCGACCGTGCGGCTGTACGCGGTGGAGAGCCTGGGCCTGCTCGCGGCCGACGACGCCACGCTGCCGCTGGCGCGGCTGCTCGACGACGCCGAGCCCAGCGTGCGCATGGCCGCCGCGCGTGCGCTGGGGCAGATCGGCGATCCGCGGGTCGCGGGCGCGCTGGGCCGCGCGGTCGCTGCGGTGAACGAGCCGCCGGTCACGCGCGCGCTGATGGCCGCGTTGTGTCAGCTGCGCACGAGCGACCGCGGCGACGACGATGTCGAGCTCGACGGGGAGCTGATCGCAGCGCTCGACGAGCCGCCGGCCGGCCTGACCAGCAACGACGTCGCCGAGCTGCTGGGCCTGCGCGCCGACCCGAGCGCGTCGCTGGTGGCGAAGGTCGCCGCGCGCCTGCGCGACCCCAGCCTGGCACGACCGGCCTTGGCGGTGTTGGTCGCCTGGGGCCCGGCCGCGACCGCGGCGCTGCGGGAGGCCCGGGCCGCAGGGCTCTCGCCCGATCTCGAGCTCGAGATCGATCGCCAGCTGGCCGCGCTCGCCGTGCCGGTGCGCACCGGTCGCGATGCACCGGCGCCCGACGATGCGCCGCGCCTGCACGTCGACGCGCGCTCGCTCGATGCGCTGGTGCGGCTCCCCGACGTCGACGCGCTGGCCCACCTGGGTCGGGTCGCGCACGGCATCGACGCGGCCGCGATCCGTGCGCGCCTCGGGCTCGACGAGCCGCTGGTCGATCGTCGCGTCGAGCTCGGGCTGGCAGTGCTCCGCGGCCCCGCGCTCGCGCTCGGCCGCGACGATCACCGCGTGGTCGCGCGCATCGTCGGATGGGCGCGCGACCACGCGGCCGCCCGCAGCGATCGCTGCCTCGCGGCGTGGGCCCTGCGGGCGGTCGACCGCGGCGGCGCGGCCATCGAGTACGCCCGTCGGGAGACCGCGGCGCTGCTGGCCGATCGCGACCCCGCGGTGCGGGCCTGCGCCGCGGCGAGCTGGCGCGCGCTCGTACAGCGCGCCGACGACCGCGCCCTGGTCGACCCCGACGCACGCGTGCGCGTCGCGGCGATCCTCGCCGCATCGGCGGCCGGACCCAACCGGCTCGAGCGGCGTCGCATCGCGTGGCTCGCCGCCGCCGATCCCGACACCCGCGTACGGCAGGCGGCTCGCCACGCCCGGCGTCGCCGGGGCCGCGGCCAGGGCATCGCGTGGGTGCACCGCGTCGCCGAGGTCGAAGCGCCCGAGGGCCGCAGCCCGTGGATCGCCGTCACCGTCGATGGCGGCAGCCCGCTCTCCCTGCCGGCGGTGCGCATCGGCGGGCAGCTGTTCGCGGCGGCACCGGGCCTCGGTCCGGTGCGCCTCGCGGAGTGAACCCGCCCTCCGACGGGGGGCTCCAGCATCATTCGCGTTGTGCCCAGGGAGGGTTTGCGACGATCCATTGCAAGCGAACCCGGCTCGATGACATTCGCGGGGGTCCGCCCAGGGCTCGCTCGGCAACTCGCTGGAATCGCAGGCGAGGCGCCGCGGGCGACGCTCTTGCTCATGTGCTGGGCGCATGACCGCCGCCGCCGAGTTCGCCCGCGCCACCGCCCCGCACGCCACCCGCCTCTACCGGCTCGGACTCCGTCTCACCCGGCAACCCAGCGACGCCGCCGACCTCGTGCAGGACGCGATGTGTCGCGCGTGGGCGACCTGGGATCGCTTCGACCGCGCGGGCAACGTCGGCGCGTACCTCTCGCGCATCCTGATGAACGCGTTCATCTCGCGGCACCGTCACCTGCGCGTGGTGACGACCGTGCAGGCGCGCTGCGATCTCGTCGATCACCTCTTCGACGGCGCGCGCCTCGAGGCGGCGCTGGACCCCGAGCTCGGTGTCGCCGCGTGCTCGTTGTCGGACGAGTGCATCGAGGCGCTCGCAGAGCTGCCGACCCACTACCGCAGCGTGGTCGAGCTGGTCGATCTCGGCGGCCTGCCCTACCGCGACGCCGCCGACCGACTCGGCGTGCCGCTCGGTACCGTGATGAGCCGCTTGCACCGCGCCCGTCGACTGCTGCGCGAGCGACTGTCCGACTACGCCCGCGGCTTCGGCTTCGGCGGCGCCGTCGCCCACGCGGCGTGACCGACCCGGCGCCGCGGAGGCACGGGTTGACGCGCGCGGGCGACCGCGACATCGTGCGGGCCCCGTCCCCGGACCCATGCGTACCCTGCCGTCGATCGCCGCGCTCACGCTCCTGCTGGCCTGCCAGGGCAAGGGTGCCGGCGCCGGCCGACACGACGACGACGACGAGCGCAGCGCAGCGCAGGACCCCTCGCCGTACGCGGCCGCGCCTGGGCTCACCGGCAAGACCATCGACGGCCAGCCCTACGATCTGGCCGCGGCGCGCGGCGAGGTCGTACTGCTGAACGTGTGGGCGACCTGGTGCGCACCGTGCCGCGAGGAGCTGCCGGCGCTACGGCGCCTTCACGAGCGCTACGCCGGCCAGGGCTTCGGCGTCGTGGGCGTGAGCGTCGATCGCCGCAACGCATTGATGGGCGTGCGCCGCATGGTCGAGGAATTCGGGCTGCCCTACCCGATCGTGTTCGATCCCGAGAGCGAGGCCATCACGCCGTGGAACGTGCGCGGCTACCCGACCTCGTTCCTCGTCGATCGCAGCGGCCACGTCCGCTGGCGTCGCGACGGCACCGTGACCGCCGACGATCCCGAGCTGTTGGCGGCCATCGATGCCGCGCTCGCCGGCACGCCCTGAAGGGCCGTGACGGGCCGGTTGCCGGCACGGCGCCCACGCCCTGCCGGCGCGCGATCAGGTCGGCTCGGCGACCGGGAGGCCCGGACGCACCGCGCGCTCGTCGGCCGGCTTGCCCGCGGTGGCGACCTTGCTCGGCGGCACCTTCGGGTCCTCGACGGGCGGCATCGGCACGCCCTGCATGCACGCGGTGACCTCTTCGATGCCGAGTGACTCGCGCTCGATCAGCGCCTTGGCGAGGCGCTCGAGCGCGTCGCGGTGGGTCGCCAGCAGATCCTTGGCGCGCTCGTACTGGCCCATCACGATGCCGCGGACCTCCTGGTCGATCGCCTGCGCGGTCGCCTCGGAGTAGTTCTGCGGCCGCGACAGCTCGCGGCCGAGGAACGGCTCGGTCTCGTTCTTGCCGTACGCGATCGGCCCGAGCCGATCGCTCATGCCCCACTCGCACACCATGCGGCGGGCCAGCGAGGTCGCGACCTCGATGTCGTTGCCCGCGCCCGTCGTCTGCTGCCCCGACAGCGCCAGCTCCTCGGCGATGCGACCACCCATCAGGATGGCGATGCGGGCCTCGGCGTAGCGGCGCTCGATGTTGTGGCGGTCCTCGACCGGCAGCTGCTGCGTGACGCCCAGGGCCTGGCCGCGCGGGATGATGGTGACCTTGTGGATCGGGTCGACGTGCTCGCCGGGGAGCATCATCGCGACCAGGGTGTGGCCGGCCTCGTGCCACGCGGTGGTGCGCTTCTCCTCGTCGGAGATCATCACGCTCTTGCGCTCGGCGCCCATCAGGACCTTGTCCTTGGCGCGCTCGAAGTCCCGCAGCGCCACGCGATCGCGGTTCTCGCGGGCGGCCATGAGCGCGGCCTCGTTGACGAGGTTCTCGAGGTCGGCGCCCGAGAAGCCCGGGGTCCCGCGGGCCACCACCGACAGGTCGATGCGCTCCTCGAGCGGGACCTTGCGGGTGTGGACCTTGAGGATCGCCTCGCGACCGCGCACGTCGGGCAAGCCCACGACGATGCGGCGATCGAAGCGACCGGGGCGCAGCAGCGCCGGATCGAGCACGTCGGGGCGGTTGGTCGCGGCGACCAAGATCACGCCGTCGTTGCTCTCGAAGCCGTCCATCTCGACGAGCAGCTGGTTGAGCGTCTGCTCGCGCTCGTCGTGACCGCCGCCCAGGCCGGCGCCACGGTGGCGGCCGACCGCGTCGATCTCGTCGATGAAGATGATGCACGGGGCGTTCTTCTTGCCCTGCTCGAAGAGGTCGCGCACGCGGCTGGCACCGACGCCGACGAACATCTCGACGAAGTCCGAGCCGGAGATGCTGAAGAACGAGACCCCGGCCTCGCCCGCGATGGCGCGCGCCAGCAAGGTCTTGCCGGTGCCGGGCGGGCCCATCATGAGCACGCCCTTGGGGATGCGGCCGCCGACCCGCATGTACTTGCGGGTGTCGCGGAGGAAATCGATGATCTCTTCGACCTCTTCGCGGGCCTCGTCGATGCCGGCGACGTCCTTGAAGGTGATCTTGCCCTGGTGCTCGGTGAGCAGCCGCGCCTTCGACTTGCCGAAGCTCATCGCCTTGCCGCCGCCGGCCTGCATCTGGCGCATGAACATCACCATGATGATCACGATGAGGATCATCGGCAGCCACATGATCGCGAACTGCAGGAGGCTGCTGTCGTCCTCGGGCTCGACGCGGTAGTCGATGTGGTGCTCGTTGAGCTTGAGGTAGAGTTCGTCGGTCGCGGGCCCGACCACGGCGTAGGCCTGGCCGTCCTGCTCGTACGCGATGTCGACGTGCGAGGGGTGCACTTCGATCGACAGCGTGGTCGAAGCGAAGGTGTTCCACTCCTTGTCGACCTGCTCCACGAACTTCGCGTAGCTGATCGTCTTCACCTGCTGGCTGGTGTTGAACAGGTTGGCAAGCGCCAACACCGCCACAATCAGGCCGAGCCATACCAGCAGCGTCTTGGTCTGTTGTTTCACGCGCTTCGACCGGGTTCGGGCAGGATAGCCGCCGGGTTGGGGTGGGTCAATGGTTGCAGGCCCGCATCGGCACGTCCCGTGGTGGGGCTGGACCCATCCACGACCGGGCCCGTGGGCGCACACGGCGGCTCGGCCCCGTCGGCGCCGCTGTGCTCGATCCACACCGCGTCGCCGTCGGCCCGCAGGCGACGATGGCCCGCGAGGTCCCAGCCGCGTGGCCCGGGGACCGACGCCAGCGCGGCGTCGATGTCGGCCACCACGCGGTGGGGCACCGCGTCGGCCGCGAGCCCGTGCGCGCGACACAGCGCTCGGATCGCCCGTCGCCGCACGGCGCTCGAGCACGCGCGCAGCTCCCTGCGCGACAGCACCGAGGGCGCCACAGCGATCTCGTCGGCGGCGGGGAGCGAGCCCGCGACGATCTCCGCGGTGTTCGCCAGGTGGCGCACGGCCGCGGGGTTCAACGCGCTCAGCAGCGGCAGCAGGCCATGCCGCACGCGTGCGCGGGGCTGGCGGAGATCGTCGTTGCTGGGATCGTCCACGAACGGCAGCGCGAGCCGAGCCGCCAGCGTGCGGGTCTCTTCGCGGGTCAAGTGCAGCAGTGGACGCACGATGCGGGCTCCCTCGGCCAGACGGCGCGCCGGCGCGTCGGGTTTCAGCGGCTCGATCGCCGGCATGCCCGCCAGGCCGGCGAGGCCGGTGCCACGGGCGAGCTGCAGCAGCATCGTCTCGGCCTGATCGGTCGCGGTGTGGGCGAGCACGAGCGCCGAGGCCCCGTGCTGCTGCGCCCGCTCGCGCAGCGCGTCGCGCCGCAGCGCGCGGGCCCGCGCCGCCAGATCGGGCCCGCGCCCCAGCGCCAGGCGATCGATCGTGAACCGCAAGCCCTCGCGTCGTGCGATCGCGGCCACCAACGCCGCCTCGGCCGCGCCCGCTTGGCGGAGGCCGTGATCGACGTGCGCGACCACCAACGTCAGCCCCAGGCGCCGGCGCAGCAGCAGCAGCAGGCCCAGCGCGGCCATCGAGTCGGCGCCGCCGGACACGCCCACCACCACGGCGGCCGGCGAGGGTACGGCGCGCTCGAGCACGCGACGCAGGGGGCCCAGCGCAGCGCCGATGCTGGGGTGTCGTGCTGGCGTCGCGCCCACGGTTGCGATAGTACCCCGCGGCCACGGTGAAGATCCCGGTCACACCCCAAGCCGTCGACGTCGACGAACTCCGTCAGGTGATCGACGACCCGCTCGCGCTCGAGCGGCGCGACGACGCCGACACCCTGGTGCCTGCGCTGCCATCGGCGTCGTTCGTGCGCATGGCCCGGATCCTCCGCGACGAGGGCCGCCTCGATCTGCTGCTGCCGCGGGCGACCGCCGATCAGCTGATCGCGCTGCTCGACCTCGACGCGTGGGTCGACGAGCGCATCGACAACACCCGCGCGCGCCGCTGGCTGGTTGCGATCGGCGAGAGCTGGGCCGCCGCCGACAAGCCCCGCGGGGCGCTGGTCGAGCTGATGTACGCGATGGATCCAGAGTTCTGGACCTTCGCGCTGCTGGCCGGCACGCGCGTGATCGTGCTCGACCTCGAGGACGACGCCGCACGTGACCAGGCCTACGACGAGCTGGCCGAGCTGCGCGCGTGGGAGACCCCCGACGGGTTCTTCATCATCGGCGTGCCCGACGACGAGATGGGCCGCGCGGTGCTGCGGGTGCTGCACCGCGTGTACGACGATGATCTCGGTCAGGGCCGACGCTTGGTGCTCTCGATCGAGGCGGCGCTGGCCTCGGAGATCGAGGAGACGCTGCTGCGCTTCCGCTCGGGCCGCCTGGCCGATCTCGGCTTCGTGCAGTGGCAGGACGCCGTGAAGCTGTTCCGCCCGCTCGATCACCGCGCGGCCGCCGACGCCGAGCCCCGCGACTTCCGCTGGCTGTCCGACGTCGAGCTCGGCGCGTCGGTCTCGAACCTGCGCGGCGGCGAGCTGCTGCGGCGCGCGATGGCCCGCATGACCGACGTCGAGCACGGCGTGCGCTCGCGCGAGTTCTTGCTGCTGGTCAACGAGGTCATCTCGGCGCAGCGCCTGCCGCCGGGCGACGAGTCGGTGCAGCAGCGTGCCATCGATCAGACCCAGGCCACGCTCGGGCTCGGGCTCGAGCTGCTGCTGCAGGCGCGGCCCGGCCACCCCGAGCCCGACGCCTACCTCGCCGAGCGCATCGCCGCGATCGGCCTGCGCGACGTCTTCCGCGTCGGCTACGGCGCCCTCGACAAGCTGCGCCGCGCCGCGATCGCGCTGCACCGCTCGATGCGGATCTCGCTCGACGCCGTGGGCTCGCTGTTGGACCGCCCGTGGGGCCCAGCGGTCGCCGCGGCCGTGCGCTGGTACCCCGAGCTCGCGCTCGAGTCGACCCAGGGCTCGTCGCGGCCGTTCCGCTCACTGGCCGACGTCGCGCGCGCGACCGAGCGCATCGCCGAGGCCGGGGCGCTGGCCGCACTCACGTACCTCGATCGCGGCTACGGCGTCGAGCCGGTGTGGTTGGCGCGCATCGACGAGCCCGCCAAGCTCACGCTCGGCGATCTCCTGCGCACGGCGATCGTGCACACGCAGCTCCCGGGCCACACCGCCCGCTTCGCGCCGCTCGGCCCCGACGATCTGGCGTGGGCCCACGCCAACCTGCTCGACGGCGGCGTGCTGGTCGAGCGGGTCGCGCGGGACTTCTCGGCCCGCTGCGACGCGCTGGGCCTGGGCCGCTACACCAAGGTGCTGGCGGACGCCGTGCTCACGCGCCTGCGCGTCGAGCTGCTCGCGCTCGAGTTCGACGGCGATCGCGTCGACCTCACCCGTGCCGGCGGCCTGGTCACGGTGCAATCGGTGAGCATGTGGCTCACCGTCGACGCACCGCACAAGGACTGACGCGCGCCCCTCAGGTGCCGGCCGGAAGGGTCGCGAGCGCCGCCTCGGCGGCGTGGCGCTCGGCCTCGCGGATGCTGGTGCCCTCACCCTCGCCGAGCACCAGCGGTGCCGCCTCACCCAGCCGCAGCTCGACGCGGGCGCGCCAGCGCGGTGGTCCCTCGTCACCGCGGACGTCGAGCCGCACGTACGACGGCGCCACGCGGTGTCGCGCCTGCGCCCAGTGCTGCAATCGTGTCTTCGGATCGAGCGCGGTGTCGGGATCGACCCCCGCGAGCGCCGCGTCGAACAGCCGGGTGAACACCGCGGCGGCCTCGTCGGCGGCCCGCAACCCCTGTGCACGGGCGTCGAGGAACACCGCCCCGAGCACCGCCTCCAGTGCGTCGGCGAGGGTCGAGCGATGCTGCCGCCCCCCGAGCTTGTCGTCGCCGCGACCGAGCCACAGGAACGCCCCGAGGTCGATCGATCGCGCGACCTCGAACAGGCTCGACTCCGACACCACGCTCGCGCGCAGGCGCGTCAACTCGCCCTCTTGCAGGCCCGGGTGTCGCTGCCACAGTGCGTCGGCGGCGAGCAACCCGAGCACGGCATCGCCGAAGAACTCGAGGCACGCGTTGCTGGGCCAGCCCGCGTCGGGGTGCTCGTTCGCCCACGAGCCCAACGTCAGCGCCGCGCGCAGCAGACTCGGTCGCGCGAAGGCATAGCCGAGACGCCCCTGCAGCTCCGCGAGCGCCGCCACGCCGCCGGGCGGCGCATCGACCTCGGGCTCGGCCGCATCCGGCAGGGCCGCGAGGGTTTCGGGCAGACGCACCAACGCCCGCCATCCTACGACGTCGCGCCGGCGACTGCGACCGGTCACGGGCCCCTCGGTGCACGTCGACTTGTCGCGGCTTCGCGCGGTGCCGTAGCATCTGCATCCGCACGCGAGCAGCCTCGCCGCGGCCCCGCGCCATGAAAGCCCACATCGACACCATCACCGACCTGCTGTTGGGATCCGCCTACGCCGACAAGCGACTGGAGGGCGGCGAGATCGCGGCCATCGAAGGCATGCTGTGCAAGCTGCTCGCGGTCGACGCGCTGCCGCAGGCGCAGAAGGATCGCATCGCGGGCTTCAACCCCGCCAAGTTCGACGCCACCGCGGCCGCGGGTCGGCTGCGCTTCGAGTCGGCGGAGAACAAGCGCACCGTGCTCGAGCTCATCGCCAGCGTGAGCGAGTCGGACGACGAGATCGACATGGCCGAGGACGCCTACCTGCGCAAGGTCGCAGCCGGCATGGGCATCAGCGACGCCGACATCGCCGACCTCGCGATCGAGGTGCTCGAGGACGACGAGCTGGACGGCATCCTCAAGCCGTGAACCGAGCGCGGCGCGGAGCTGGGATCCGCGCTGGGTTCAGCGCTGGGACCCCGCGCTGATCCAGCCGCCGCCGACCACCGCGTCGTCGTCGTAGAACACCGCGGCCTGCCCGGGGGCCACGCCCGGCTGCGCCGCGTCGAACTCGACGCGGGCCTGCGCGCCTTCGACCCATACCCGCGCGGGGGTGGCCTGGCCGCGGTGCCGCACCTGCACCAACAACCGATGCTCGCCGTCGACGAGCGCGAAGCGTTGCAGCTCACCGACCTGCAGCCGCGTCAGCGCGGCGTCGTTCGCCTCACCGACCACCACCGTGCGCGACTCGGGCACGACGCGCAGCACGTAGCGACGCTCGGTGCCAGGCACATGCAGGCCGCGGCGCTGCCCGACCGTCACGCGGTGGATGCCGTCGTGGCGCCCGAGCACGCGGCCGTCGACGTCGACCACCGGTCCCGGCGCGAGCATGTCGGTCGCGAGCCCGCGCGCCGCCAGCCGCGACTGCACCACCGCGCCGTGATCGCCATCGGGCACGAAGCACAGCTCCTGGCTGTCGGGCGCGTCCGCGTTGGGCAGCCCCAGCGCGGTGGCCTTGGCCCGGACCTCGTCCTTGGTCCACGTGCCCAGCGGGAACAGTGTCTGCGCGAGCGCGTCGGCGCCCATCGCGAACAGGAAGTAGCTCTGGTCCTTGCTGGCGTCGCGGGCCCGCAGCAGCCGTCCGTGCTCGTGGCGGGCGTAGTGCCCGGTCGCGAGGCGCTCGGCGCCCAGCGCCCGCGCGCGCGTCAGCAGCGGGGCGAACTTCACCGACTGGTTGCAGCGGGTGCACGGGTTGGGCGTGCGGCCGGCAGCGTAGTCGTCGGCGAAGGGCTCGATCACCGCGGCCGCGAAACGCTCGCGCTCGTCGACCACCCAGTGCCCGATGCCGAGCTGCGCGCAGACCTCGCGGGCCTGATCGATCTCGGCCGGCGAGCAGCAGCTGCCGGCGCGGCCGCGCGCGCTGGCGTCGTACAGCCGCATGGTCATGCCGAGCACCTCGTGGCCGGCCTCGACCAGCAACGCTGCGGCGATCGAGGAGTCGACGCCACCGGACATCGCGCAGACGATCTTCATGGGGTTCCTCGTGGCGCCGGGTGCACGGCGGCGCGCACCCGCGACAGGCACTCGGGCAGCACCGCGGCCAGCTGCGCCAGCTCCGCGTCGCCGTGCTCGGGGGCCAGCGAGAAGCGCAGCGCGCCGCGAGCCGCCGCGGCATCGAAGCCGAGCGCACGCAGCACCGGCGAGGGCTCCACCGTGCCCGAGCTACACGCGGCGCCGGTCGAGCACACGATGCCCGCGAGATCGAGCGCGATCATCAGCGTGTGCGCGTCGCAGTCGTCGAAGCGCACCAGCGCGGTGTTGCCGACGTGATGCTCGCGATCGCCGAGCAGCTCGCCGCCAGCGCTCTGCACGATCGCCCGCAGCCGCTCCAGCAACCCGCGGACGCGCAGCTGATCGTGCTCGCGGGTCGCCAGCGCTGCGGTCGCGGCCGCCGCGAAGCCGACCGCGAGCGCGACCGACTCGGTGCCACCGCGGCGCCCGTGCTGCTGCGCGCCGCCGATCACCAACGGCGCCAGCGGTGCCTCGCGGGCGACCACCAACGCACCGATGCCGACCGGACCACCGAGCTTGTGCGCCGAGACCGACAGCGCGTCCGCCCCCAGCGCCGCGCGCGACAGTGGCAGCCGGCCGTAAGCCTGCACCGCGTCGACGTGCAGCAACAGCTCGGGCCGACGCGCGCGCACGGCCGCCGCGATCGCGGCCAGCGGCGGCACGTTGCCGAGCTCGTGGTGCGCGGCGGTGATCGACAGCACGCCGATCTCGGGCTGTGCGGCGAGGGTCTCGGCGACCGCGTCGGGCACGAGCCGGCCCTGGGCGTCGACCGCCAGGGTGTGCACCGCGACGCCATCGTCGGCGAGCCGGCGCGTCGCAGCCGTGACCGCGGGGTGTTCGATGGCCGTGCACGCCACGCCGCAGGGCCGACCGAGCGCACGCAGCCCGCGCGAGAGCCCGAGGATCGCGAGCGCATCGGCCTCGGTCCCGCCCGAGGTGAACACCACCTCCGCCGGCGTCGCGCCCAACGTGGCGGCGATGGTTCGCCGCGCCCGCTCGAGCAGGGCCCGCGCGCGCTGTCCGGGCCGGTGGACACTGGAGGGGTTCCCCAGCGTCCGATCGGCCCACACCGCCTGCATGGCCGCGAGGGCCTCGGCCCGCAGGGGCGCGCCGGCGTTGCGATCCAGGTCGATCACCTGTCGCTTCCCATAGCACTTCGCGGCGCGCGCTGGTGGTCCGATCCGTTGACGGGCGACCGAGGCGACCGCGATGATGTCGCCACTTGAGCACGCTCTTGCTCACGCTGCAGCGCGCGGGACTGCTGACCGCGGACGCCATCGCGAACGCGACCCGCCACGCCGGTGAGCAGCGGGTCTCGCCGGCCGAGGCGGTCGTGCGGCTGGGCCTGCTCGACGAGCCACGGCTCGCGGGCTTCCTGCACTCGCAGCTGATGATCCCGTGGGTCGACGCCGAGCTGCTCGCGCGGCTCGACGGCGACACCGTCGCGCAGCTGCCCGCCGAGCTGGCGTGGGAGCACACGATGCTGCCGATCTCGCTCGACGACGCCAACAACCTCACGGTCGCGCTCGCCGACCCCACCGATCTCCGCGCGGTGCAGGCCGCCGCCGCGCACAGCGGCGCGTACCTCATCCGCGCGGTCGCACCGCTGTCGGCCCTGCGCGAGGCCATCTACCGCTATCACGGCCCGCGGCCCGCGGCCCGCACCGCCCCCAGCACGCCGCGCGAGCTGCCGCGCACCGAGGGCACGCCCGCGGGCGGCATGGTGCTGGCGCTGTCGAGCCTGGCCTACCAGCAGCTGCTCACGCGCCTGCACACCGCCGGCGATCGCGACGCGATCCTCGACCAGCTGGTCGAGTTCCTCGCGGCCGGCTTCCGTCACGTGATCGTGTTCGTGCACCTGCAGCACCAGCTGCGTGGCCGTGACGCGCGCGGCCCCGAGCTGCTGCGCGAGGCCGTGACGCAGGTGCGGATCCCGACCCAACCCGCCTCCGTCTTCGCCGACGCGATTCGCTCGGGTGTGCCCTACTACGGCCCGTGGCCGTGCGAGCGCGCGATCGATCGCGCCTTCGCAGACGCGATGGGCGGCATCGAAGGCAACGCGCTGGTGCTGCCGATCCGGCTGCGCGACAAGGTCCCGGTGGTGTTGCTCGCGATCGATCCCGCGGTCGACGTCGAGATCGATCGCATCACCCGTGCCTCCGAGGGCGCCAGCGGTGCGCTCGAGCGCCTGATCTACCGCCGCAAGTCCCGCGAGACGCCGTCACCGGGCGAGTGACGCCGTCACACCGGGCGGCCGATCCGAGCGCAGTGCCCGAGGTGCGCCTTCAGGTACTTGCTGGGCAGCTCGCGCCCGAGGTAGCCGCTCAAGCGAGTCGACACCGCCACCAGGCGATCGAGATCGACGCCGGTCTCGATGCCCATGCCCTGCAGCATGTAGACCACGTCCTCGGTCGCGACATTGCCCGAGGCCCCGGGCGCGTAGGGGCAGCCGCCGAGCCCACCGATCGCGCTGTCGATGGTGCGCACGCCCAGCTGCAGCGCGACCGTGATGTTGGCCAGCGCGGTGCCGCGGGTGTCGTGGAAGTGCACGGCCAGACGCCCGAGATCGATGCCCGAGCGCATGAGCCCGCGCAGCACGTACTCGATCTGTCGCGGCGTGCCGACGCCGATGGTGTCGCCCAGGCTGAGCTCGTAGATGCCGAGCTCGAGTAGGCCGTGGGCGACGCGCACGACCGCATCGAGCGCGACGGTGCCCTCGTAGGGACAGCCGTAAACGCAGCTGACGTAGCCGCGCACCTTCATGCCGCGCGCGAGCGCCTCGTCGACCACCACACGGTAGGTCGACAGCGCCTCCGCGGTGCTCTTGTTGATGTTCTTGCGGTTGTGGGTCTCGCTCGCGGCCATGAAGACCGCGACCTCGTGCATGCCGCTGCGCGACGCCGCATCGAGCCCGCGCATGTTGGGCACCAGCGCGCTGTAGGCCACCTCGGGCCTGCGATGCACACCGCGGGCGACCTCGGCGTGATCGGCCAGCGCCGGGATCCACTTGGGGTCGACGAAGCTGGTGATCTCGATGCGGCGCACGCCGGCATCGACCGCGCCTTCGATGAGCTCGAGCTTGCGATCGGTGGGCAGGACCGCCTTCTCGTTCTGCAGGCCGTCGCGAGGTCCGACCTCGTAGATCGAGACCGCCGCGGGCACGGCCTCGAAGAGGTCGATCGCGGGGCCGTCGTTGCCGGTGTGGAGATCGTTCACGCGTGCGAGTCCGGGGACTTGGGCGGTGCCGGGGGCTAGGCGGTGCCGGGGGGCTTGCCGGTGCCGGGCCGCGGTGGCCGCGGCATCGTGAAGGCGCCGTGGGTGTCAGTGTACGCGATCCCGCCGAGGCGACCGACCGAGTCGAGCCGCGCCGTGTCGATCGCCTGCGGGCGTCCCTGTGCATCGGCCGTGCGCAGCCCCGCCTGCAGCCAGAACCACACCACCTCGCCGATCACGAGCGTGGTCGAGGGGCGGCCGTGCACGCCGTGCCCGAGCGGCAGCGCGTGCACGAGTCGGCACTCGAGCGCGGCCTTGGCCTCGGCCACCCGCGGCGGCGCGACCGCGTGGCTCGGCGCCGGCGTCAGCGGCCCGAGCCCGGCCGCATCGACCATCGCCCACTCGTCGACGCCCGCTTCGAAGTCGCCCGCGGTGTGGTTCATCGCGCCGGCCAACGGCCGGTCGACATGGTTGACCACGAACGAGCCGGTCGCGAGGATGTTGCGAAGGGTGTCCTTGGGCCGACCGTCGCCGTGCCACGACGACGAGAACAGCACCATCGGCGGCGCCGAGCAGACCGCCTGGTAGAACGAGAACGGCGCGAGGTTGCGGTGGCCGTGCTCGTCCTGCGTCGAGACCCACGCGATCGGTCGCGGCGCGACGAGGTCGGTCAGCAGCTGGTACGCGTCGCGGGCCGACAGGCTCGCGGCATCGATGGCGTCATGCAGCACCTTGGGATCCGCGGCAAAGGTAGCGGACTTTCGCCCGCGCACGCGCGCGCGCCGAACTCGCGCGGCCCCACCCACTTTGCTAGGATCGTCGGTGGCGGCCGATCGCGCGGTCGGCCGCGCGTGGCCGCCATCGCTTCGTTCGTCGCCGAGATCCCCATGCGCTGCGCACCCGCGAGCTGGCCCGCACTGCTGCTGCTGACGGCGTGCGCCCGCGCACCCGAGAGCTCGGCGCGGGCCGACGAGGATCCCGTACCGACCCCCGCGGCCGCAGCTGCCGCGCCGCCGGCGAGCCCTGCGGTGGCCCCTGCCCCGCCGGCGACGCCCGAGCCCGTCGCGCCCGCGTTCGTGCCCGACCCCGCGCGCTTCCCTGCGCGCTACCTCGCGTTCGACGGCGCCTGCGAGCGCGGCGAGGTCGTCACGATCGCCGCGATCGGCGACGTGCTGATGCACCACGAGCTGCAGAAGCAGGCTTACGCCGCCAAGGACCACTTCGGCGTGCTGTGGTCCGGCGTCGCCGATCTCATCGCGCGCGCCGACGTCAGCTACGCGAACCTCGAGGTCCCGATCGCGGCCGGCCTCACGAAGGACGGCGCCGCCGACGACCCCGGGATGACGTTCGACAACGCGGTCTACACCGGCTACCCGTTCTTCAACGCCAACCCGATCCTCGCCAAGGACCTGGTCGACACCGGCATCGACATCGTCTCGACCGCCAACAACCACGCGCTCGATCGCGGCAGCGACGGCCTGGTGCGCACGCTCGACGCCCTCGACGCGGTCGGCCTCGCCCACGCCGGCAGTCGCCGCAGCGCCAAGGAGCCGTGGCACGCGATCACCACCGCCAAGGGCCTGCGCATCGCGTGGGTCGCGTGCACGCTCCACACGAACTTCGGCAAGGACGACAAGGGCCAGGTGCTGCACTGCTTCACGCAGACCAAGCAGCTGCTGGCGCAGGTCGAGCAGCTCGCGAAGTCCGACGACGTCGACGCCGTCATCGTCACGCCGCATTGGGGCAAGGAGTACGATCCGCAGCCCGCCGACAAGCAGCGCGTGCTCGCGCAGCAGCTGGTCGACGCCGGCGCCACCGCGGTGCTCGGCGCCCACCCCCATGTGCTGCAGCCGTGGGAGCAGCTCGTCGCCCCCGATGGTCGCCAGGCGCTGGTGCTCTACTCGCTCGGCAACTTCGCCCACCACCAGCGCTCGCTGCCGCGGCGCAGCTCGATCATCGCCTACCTCGGCCTGCGCCGCGGCGCCGACGGCAACGCGACCGTCGTCGGCGCGCGCTACCTGCCGATCCACGTGCGCATGGAGGGCGACAAGCAGGCCTTCTTCGTCGAGTCGATCGACCGCGTCGGCGGCCCCGACGACGCGCGAGCGCTGGTGGTCGACATGTACGGGCCCGCGAACCTGATCGGGCCCGACGATGCGCTGGTGATGGCGCCGCAGTGCGATCGCAGCTGGCCGAAGGCGGATTGACGACGCCCGGCGCCGCCCGCCGTCAGCGCCCCAACAGCGGCGCCAAGAAGCGCCCGGTGTGGCTGGCCTTCACCTTCGCGACCTTCTCGGGCGTGCCCTCGGCGACGATCTTGCCGCCACCTTCGCCGCCCTCTGGGCCGAGATCGATGATCCAATCGGCGCACTTGATGACGTCGAGGTTGTGCTCGATGACGACCACGGTGTTGCCGGCGTCGACCAGCCGCTGCAGCACGCCGAGCAGGCGATGGATGTCCTCGAAGTGCAGGCCGGTGGTCGGCTCGTCGAGGATGTACAGCGTGCGGCCGGTGTGGCGCTTGCCGAGCTCGCGGCTGAGCTTCACGCGCTGGGCCTCGCCGCCGGACATCGTCGGCGCGCTCTGACCGATCTTCATGTAGCCGAGCCCGACATCGCGCAGGGTCTCGAGCACGCGCACGATCGGCGGGTGGTTCTCGAACATGTCGCGGGCGTCGTCGACCGAGAGCTCGAGCACCTCTTGGATGTTGAGGCCCTTGTAGCGGATGCCGAGGGTCTGCGCGTTGTAGCGCTTGCCCTGGCACACCTCGCACGGCACGTAGACGTCGGCCAGGAAGTGCATCTCGACCTTGACCACGCCGTCGCCCTCGCACGCCTCGCAGCGGCCGCCCTTGACGTTGAACGAGAAGCGCCCGGCCTTGAAGCCGCGCGTGCGCGACTCGGGCAGCTGCGCAAACACGTTACGGATCTCGTCGAAGACCTTGGTGTACGTGCCGGGGTTGCTGCGGGGCGTGCGACCGATCGGGCGCTGATCGATGGCGATGACCTTGTCGAGCGCGTCGAGGCCCTCGATGCTGCGGTGCACGCCGACGCGATCGCTCGAGAAGTGCAGCAGGCGCGACAGCGCCGGCAGCAGGATGCCGTTGACGAGCGAGCTCTTGCCGGCGCCCGAGACCCCGGTCACCGCACACAGCACCCCCAGCGGGAACGCGACGTCGACGTCCTGCAGGTTGTGCTCGCTGGCGCCGCGCACGAAGATGTTGCCGCTGGGCTTGCGCCGGGTCGCGGGCACCTCGATGCGGCGACGCCCGACCATGTAGTCGGCGGTCGCGCTGCCCTTGGCGCGCTCGAGTTCGTCGGGCGTGCCCGCGAACACGACCTCGCCGCCGAGGTGGCCAGCGCCGGGGCCGAAGTCGATCACGTAGTCGGCCGCGCGGATGGTGTCCTCGTCGTGCTCGACCACCAGCACGGTGTTGCCGAGGTCGCGCAGCCGCTGCAGGGTCGCGACCAGCCGCTGGTTGTCGCGCTGGTGCAGCCCGATGCTGGGCTCGTCGAGCACGTACATCACGCCGGAGAGCTCGCTGCCGAGCTGACTGGCGAGGCGGATGCGCTGGGCCTCGCCCCCCGACAGCGACGGCCCGGCGCGATCGAGCGTGAGGTAGTCGAGCCCGACGTTGAGCAAGAAGCCCAGGCGGGCATGGATCTCGCGCAGCACGCCTTCGGCGATCTTCTGCTGGTTGCCGACCAATGCGAGGCCGTGGAAGTGGTCGGAGGCCGCGCGCACGGTGTAGCTGGTGATCTCCGAGATGTTGCGCGCCGCGACCTTCACCGCCAGGCTCTCGGGCCGCAGGCGCTTGCCCTTGCAGTCCTCGCACGGCAGCTCGGCGAAGAAGCGCCGGTACATGTCGCGCGCGCTGTCGGAGGCGGCCTGCTGGAAGCGCCGCTCGAGGTTGGGGATCACGCCTTCGTAGCGCATGCCCCAGCTGCCGTGGGACTCGCTGCCCTCCTGCCCCCAGCTGACCTTGATGCGCTTGCCGCCGAGCCCGAACAGCACCTGGCCCTGCTTCTTCTTGCCGAGGTTCTTCCACGGCACGTCGAGATCGACCTCGCAGGCCTTCGAGAGCGCCTCGATGATGCGGTACGTCCAGCCCTCGCCGCGGTCCATCGCGCTGGCCCAGGGTGCGATCGCACCGTCGCGGATGCTCTTGCGCGCATCGGGGATCACCAGCTCTGGATCGACCTCCATGCGGGTGCCGAGGCCGTTGCAGCTGGGGCACATGCCGAGCGGGCTGTTGAACGAGAACGACTGCGGCGACAGCTCGGGAAACGAGTGCCCGCAGCAGGTGCGTGACTCCGAGTAGACCAGCGGCGCGCGGCGATCGTCGCCGTCGAACTCGGCCCGCAGCTCGCCCTTGCCCTCGCGCAGGCCCAGCTCGACGCTCTCGGTCAGGCGGCGCTTGTCGGCGGCCCGCACGGTGATGCGATCGACCACCAGCTCGATGTCGTGCTTGAGCTTCTTGTCGAGGCTGGGCGGCGCATCGAGACGGTGGATCTCGCCGTCGACCCGCACGCGCAGGAAGCCACGCCCGGCCAGCTCCTCGAACAGGTCGCGGAACTCGCCCTTGCGGTGCACCACCAACGGGGCCACCAACACCAGCTTGGTGCCCTCCGGTTGCGCGAGCACGTCGGCGACGATCTGCTCGGCGCTCTGGCCCCGCACCGGCTTGCCGCACACGTGGCAGTGCTGGATGCCGATGCGAGCGTAGAGCACCCGCAGGTAGTCGTAGATCTCGGTGATGGTGCCGACGGTCGAGCGCGGGTTGTTGCTGGCGCTCTTCTGCTCGATCGCGATGGTCGGCGAAAGCCCGCGCAGGTGCTCGACGTCGGGCCGGTCGAGCTGACCGAGGAACTGCCGCGCGTAGGCCGAGAGGCTCTCGATGTAGCGACGCTGGCCCTCGGCGTAGAGGGTGTCGAACGCGAGGCTCGACTTGCCCGAGCCCGACACGCCGGTGAACACCACCAGCTGGCGCTTGGGGATCCACAGCTCGTCGATGCGGAGGTTGTGCGTGCGCGCGCCGACGACCTGGATCGCATCGGGTTCGGCGGAGGCGGGACGGCGCAGGCGGGGGGCGGCGGCGACGGAACGGAGCTTGGGCGCAGGCATCGCGGTGCTTGGGGCGGCGGCCGATCCCCAGGGCGAGCAGCCGCGCGGGCGAATGCTTAGCACGGCCCCGCGCTCTCTGCACGCATGTTCAGCACCGGCAGACGCCGCCCGTTCGGTCCCGTATCCTCCCGTCGATGCGAGACAGACACGTGCTGTGCACCGGCGGTGCGGGTGGCCTGGGCAACAAGGTGACGGCGGCGCTCATCCGTCGCGGCGCGCGCGTGACGGTGCCGGTGCACGCACGCAGCGAGGGCGACAGGCTGCAGGCCGAGCTCGGCCCGCTGTCGAGCCACGTGCGCCTGGTCGAGGCCGACCTGCGCGACGAGGCCCAGGTCGCGGCGATCGCCGCCGAGATGCCGAGACTCGATGCGCTGGTGCACCTCGTCGGCGGGTTCGCGATGGGCCCGACCACCAGCTTCACGCTGACCGCCTACCACGAGCAGATCGAGCTCAACCTGACCACCACCTTCCTCGCGGTGAAGCACGCGCTCGCGCGCATGCAGACCGTCGGCAGCGGTCGCATCGTCACGGTCGCCTCGCGGGCGGCGCTCGAGCCCAGCGGCGCCACCTCGGTGTACTCGGCGTGCAAGGCCGCCGTGCTCGCGTTCACCCGTGCGGTCGCCGACGAGACCCGCGGCACCGGCATCACCGCCAACTGCGTGCTACCCAGCATCATCGACACCCCGGCCAACCGCGCCGCGATGGGCGACGCCGACGCGGCCAAGTGGGTGAAGCCCGAGCGACTCGCCGAGACCATCGGCTTCCTCGCCTCGGAGGAGGCCGGCGACCTGCGAGGCAGCGCGATCCAGGTCTACGGCAGCGCATGACCGACGCGCGCGCGGCGTGACGCGACGCCGCACGCCCCTCGCCCGGGTGGTGGAACGGTAGACACGGGGGACTTAAAATCCCCTTCGAAAGAGTGCGGGTTCGAGTCCCGCCCCGGGCACTGGCACATGCGGTTGCGTGGATCGATCCCACCCACGTAGCATCGGACGATGCGGCCACGGTGGACGATGGAGATGGAATGCACGATGGCGTGTCGTGCCGGCGGCGCGGCGCTGCTGCTGGCGCTCGCGGCCTGCAGTGACGACGGCACCGCCGCGAGCGGCACGCAGGGCAGCTCGGACGCGGGCGTGATGACCAGCGGCAGTGGCTCGCAGACCGACGGCACCACTGCGACCACGACCGCCGGCACCACCACCTCCACCACGCAGGCCGACTCGTCCTCGGACGGCGGCACGCTCAAGCTCGATCTCGGGCCGCTGCCCGACGTCGGCGAGATGCCGGTCGAGCCGATCCCCACCACCTGCGCGGCAGCGGCCAGCGGCGCGACCTCGGTGGGCTGCGAGTTCTTCGCGGTCGACCTCGATCAGCTCGACGGCTTCGATGATCTACAGTTCGCGATCGCGGTCTCCAACGTGCAGACCGACGTGGTCGCCAACGTCACGATCGAGCAACGCGTCGGCGGGGCCTGGACCACGGTCGCGGGCCCGATGGCGATCGCGTCGCTCGACGAGTCGACGTTCCTGCTGCCCGATCTCCACCAGGAGGGCAGCGGCGTGCTCGTCGGTGGTTCGTACCGCATCCGCGCCGACGTGCCGGTGGTGGCCTACCAGTTCAATCCGCTCAACATCGAGCCCGACTCGGCGTCGTCCGACGCATCGCTGCTGCTGCCGGTGTCGAGCTGGGACTACATCAATCATGTGGTCGGCTGGGAGCCGCTGGCGCAGAACGGCCATGGTGCGTACTTGACGGTGGTCGCGGCGGTCGACGGCACCGTCGTCGACATCACGCCGACGATCGCGACGCAGGCCGGCGCGATGGTGCCGGCCGGGATCCCCGGCGTCGCCATGCAGGTGTCGCTCGACGCCGGCGACGTCGTCGAGCTCAACGTCGCCACCGGCATGCAGACGCTGTCGGGCACGCGGGTGGAGTCGGACGCCGAGCACCCCGTTGCAGTGTTCTCGGGCGCCGAGTGCACCTTCGTGCTGGCGTACTCCTGCGATCACATCGAGGAGCAGCTCACCGGCGTGCGCCAGTGGGGCCTCGACTTCGTGGCCGCCCGCGTGCCGCCGCGGGTCGCCGCCGCGCCGGAGACCTCGGTGTGGCAGATCTACGCCAGCGAGGACGGCACCACCGTCGACTTCGAGGGCTCGGCGGCGACGACGGGCCTGCCCGCGGCCCCGGTGTCGCTCGACGCCGGCGAACTCGTCACGCTGGAGGTCGGCGGCGACGCGAGCGAGCCCGGCGATTTCGCCGTGCACGCCGACAAGCCCATCGCGGTGGTGAACTACATGACCGGCAGCTCGCTGGCGGGCAGCCAAGGCGACCCGGTGATGGTGCAGCTGCCCCCGGTCGAGCAGTACCTGCCGCGATACGTGGTGCTGGTGCCGACCTCGTGGACCACCGACGTCATCACGCTCATGCGCGAGCCCGGTGCACCGGTGTTGCTCGACGGCGTGGCCGTGCCCGGCGCCGCCTTCGTGACCGTCGGCGCGCACGAGGTCGCGCGGGTACCTGCGGCCGACGGCGTGCACGTGCTCGAGGGCGACGCCGCCTTCGGGGTGCTGGTGGCGGGCTACACCACCGTCGACAGCTACGCGTACCCGGGTGGTCTGGGCACCGGCGTCATCAACCCCACGCCCGAGGGCTGACCCGATGCCTCGCGAGCGTGCCGCGGCGAGCTCCGCTATGCTCGTCCCACGTGCCCCGCTTCCATGACTTCGTCGTGACCGCCATCACCGGCGAGCCGGTGTCGCTGTCGATCTACGCCGACACCGCGTGCCTGGTGGTGAACGTCGCCAGCGCCTGAGGGCTCACGCCCCAGTACGCAGGTCTGCGTGCCCTCCACGAGCATCACCCCGAGCTGACCGTGCTCGGCTTCCCCTGCAACCAGTTCGGGCGTCAGGAGCCCGGCAGCAACGCCGAGATCCTCGAGTTCGCGACCTCGCGTTACGGCGTCACGTTCCCGATGTTCGCCAAGCTCGAGGTCAACGGCGACGGCGCTGCGCCGCTGTACCAGTTCCTGCGCGCGGCCCAGCCCAACCCCGACGGCACCACCGACGTGACGTGGAACTTCACCAAGTTCCTGGTCGCGAAGGACGGCCGCGTGCTGCGACGCTTCGAGCCCAAGCAAACGCCCGCCGAGATCGAGGCCGTGCTGCCATCGCTGCTGAGGGCAGCGCCGTGACCGGGCTGGGCTGCTAGCGAAACGGATCGTCGTCATCGCCGGGCGGCAACGCGATCGGCACGAACACCCGCCCGACCCACGCCATCAGCACCTCGCGCTGGGTCCGTCGACTCTCGGCGTTCCACAGCGCCAGCGCCGGCAACATCACCAGCGCCGATGGGATCGCGAACAGCAGCAGCAACAGCGGCAACGCCCACAGCAGCCCTGAGCCCGCGACCGCCCACGCGAGCACCACGATTGCGGCCAGCGCGACGATCGGGATCGCGATGTGCCACACGCTGCCCTCGCGGACCTCGCCCGGCATGGCGCGCGTGCTGGGCTGCTGCAGCTCGGCCTCGACGCCGACGACATCACCGCGCGGCGAGAGGTGGAGTGCCAACAGCGGCGAGATGGCGTCGGCGGGGCCCGACCAGTGGCGCACGACGATGGTCCTCGCGTCGCGACGACTCGCGAGCAGCGGTGCGCCGTGGGGCGGGCCAGGCTCGGGTGAAGCGTCGTCGCTCACGCGCACGTCCGGGTCTTCGACGATGCGCTGCCACAGCGCGTCCACGTCGGCGGCGACGCGAAAGCGCAGCGGGCGAAGGGCGAGCTGCGAGCTGATGCGCGGCCGATCGCCCATCATCGCATCATCGCATCATCGCCCCTTGCCCGGGGTCAGCCGCCGTCGCTCGAGCCGCCGCCGTCGCTCGAGCCGCCGTCGTCCGTGGCGCCGCCGTCTGCGGGGTCGACGGCCCCGCTGCAGCGTGCCTGCGGGCTGTTGGCGCCGCTGCACGCCGCACCATCGTTGGGCCACAGCTTGCCCGCTTCGTCGGTGTAGGGCTCGTTGTCGGGATCGAACGCGAACGGACACAGGTCGCACGCGTCGCCGAGACCGTCGAAGTCCTGGTCGAGCGTGGGCAGGCGGCACTGCAGCCGCCACAGCGCGTCCAGATCACCCGAGGTCCACGCGGCACCGACGGGCACGTTGCCGTCGAGCGAGACGCCGGCGCCCGCGAGCGCGTCGTCGCAGCCCGCCGGCGCCACCAACACGCCCGGGGTCGCGGCCAACACGGCGGGCAGCGCACGGCAGTCGTCACCGTCACAGCTGCGTCGAATCGGCAGGCCGTCACTGTCCTCGACGCGCCGCATGGTCGCGCGATCGAACAGGTCGGTGCCCTGCTCCACCAGCAGCGTGGTGCAGCACTGACCGGCCGCGGCCACCGCGTAGAACGCCAGCGGTCGGGGGCTGGCCTGATCGCCGCACGCGACGTCGAGCTCGCACGCCGCACCCACGAAGTCGCCGTCCGGGTCGTCGGCCTGCGCGCCGCCGTCGAAGGTCTGCATTGCATTGGCGACAGCCGGGCAGGTGTCGCAGGCGTCACCGACCCCGTCGCCATCGGCGTCGGCGTGGTTGCAGACCCCGGTGGCGTCGTCGGGCAGGGCGCGCACGCAGCTGCGATCGACGGGGCAACCGGCATCGTCCTCGCAAGCCACGCGGTCGCGCTCGGGCTGTCGCGGGCATGCATCCACGAGGTTGGCCAGGCCGTCCTGGTCGAAGTCGTCGCCGTCGCCGTAGCCCACCGGACCGGCCGCGAGCTCGTCCTGGGTGCCGAAGCATGCATCACCGATCATGTCGGCATCGACGTCGCGCTGGCAGGTCGCCGCGTCGACGTCGAGCGGGTCGTCGAGCCGGTACGGGCGATCGTCGCCGTAGACACCGCAGTTGGCCGTGGCGGGGCAGTTGTCGCAGACATCGCCGACGCCGTCGCGATCGGCGTCGTCCTGGGACGGCACCGCGCGCACCTGCATGTACGCCGGCACGGCGTTGGCGACCGCGAGCTCGTTGTAGCGCGAAACCGGCTTGGCGCAGGCGTCACAGGCGTTGCCGATGCCGTCGCGATCGGAGTCGCCGGTGTCGCGGGCGAAGCCCGGCGACGCCGGGCACAGGTCGATGGCGTCGCCGACACCGTCGCCGTCCACGTCGAACTGCTCGGGGTTGTAGAGATCGGGCGCGTTGTCGCACGACAGCGTGATGCCGTCGCGGTCCTCGTCCTCGTCGCAGCGGGTCGGATCGACCGCGAAGGTGTAGTCGTAGTCGGACGGATCGCTGGCGCCGCCGAGCTGCAGCGGCATGCCGCAGACGTCCCAGAACGCGCTGGCGTACACGCTCGGATCGGCTGGGTCGTCGCCGTCGTGCAGGCCGGGCACCACCATGCGATAGGTGACGCCGTCCTCGAGCCACGGCCCGAACGCCACCGGGTCGATGCGCACGTGCACCTCGCCGCGCTCGTGACCGCTGACGTCGGTCTGCAGGCACGGCACCGGCGCCACGCCAGCCTCGATCTCGGCCCGCGTGTTCGCGCAGTCGCGACCACCCGCGACCCGCACGCCGCCGGCACCGTCGACGCGGTGCAGCTCGATCTTGGCGAGGTTGCCGGGCGAGAGATCGTACTTGTTGGAGAACGACAGACTGAAGGTGTCGCAGGGCCCGATGCGAAGGTTGTCGGCCGGGAAGCCCGAGTTCGGCACCACGTGGAAGGCGGGCGTCTGGAACGTGTACTCCGACTTGCCCGCCAGCGTGTTGCCCGGCTTGTCCTTCAGGCGCTCGTGGCCGGCGTCCGTGGCGAACACCACCGTGTAGGTCTGATCGGAGCAGAGCCCGAGGTCCCAGTCGGCCTCGAGCTCCACGCCCAGGCCGAGCCCGTCGTGGGCACGCCAGCCGTCGGCGACGTTGCGTGGCGCGATGCGGCCACGCGACTCGGCACAGGCCTCGATCACCGCGCGCGGCCGCCCACCGCGATCGGCCGGCAGCCACTTGATGCCCTTGAGCGCGGGGTCGTAGATGATGCCGCCGAGCTTGGTCACGAGGTTGACGGCGTAGTCGCCGGCGTCTTCGAACGACGCGCAGGTCTGCAGCCGATCGGGCTGCACGGCGCACAGCGCCGCCTCCTCGTGGGTGCAGCCGTCGCAGCTGCCGGTCGACAGCCGACACGTCGCGCCCGAGGGCGCCTCGCAGAGATCGCCGTCGCAGCAGTCCGCACCGTCGCACAGGTGCGCGGCAAAGGTGTCGCCACAGTTGAGCTCACGCGTGACGCTCGGCAGCGTGGCCTTGCGCTCGTAGCGGATGAGCGGCTCGACGGCACTATCGTAGACCGGGTCGCAGGCCTCACCGTCGGGGCAGCACTCGGCCGCCGTCAGGTGACCGTCGGCGTTGGCATCACAGCTCGACAGGCGCTCGTCGCCCGCCGCCGTGCCGCAGTTCCCGTTGGCGTCACAGATGCGGAAGCCATCGCCCACGAAGCACGCCGCCGCCGCGTCGGCGTCGTGGCGGACATCGACGCAGTAGCCCTGCGCACCGGTGGTGTCGGGGTCGGCCACGCAGTCGACGAACCACGGCGCACGGCAGCGGCCGCCGCCGCACTCGGGGTCGCCGCCCTGCGGCGAGCAGGCCTGACCGGCCGCGTTGGTGCCGATGCACTCCGCGCCGGGCAGCCCCTGCCCCGACACGTCGCGGCACTCGTCGTCGCTCTCACACGCCGCGCCGATGCGATCGCCCTGGCGCGCGTCGGGGTGCAGCTCGCGGATCGCATCCGCGCGGTCGAGCTCGAATGGCGTGCACTCGGGATCGGCGGGATCGCAGTGGACCTCGTCGCTGCGATCGGTCTGGCTCACGAAGCCCGCGCACTCGATCAGCCGATCGCCGGCCGGATCGCAGGCGATGCGCTCACCGGCGCCGTACTTCGCCACCCGGACCCCGAGCGCGTGGTCGCACACCGAGCAGCAGGTATCGACGCCAGCCGCCGGGGTCTCGCAGTCGTAGCCGACGGCCTCGCCGATGGCACGGTCGTCCCAGCGTCCGCGGGTGGCAGTGACGACCTGGGCGGCGTGGAGCTTGCGGGGCACGCCGTGTTCGTCGAGCTCGTCGCACAGCGCAGTGGTGTCCCCCCGCGCGGCGTCGAACGGGTAGCCGATGCCGGCATCGCGGAGGTTGGCGACGCACGAGTGGTTCACCAGCCGCGTGACCACGTCGCGGTCCTCGGTCTTGTCGTGGCGCCAGTCGCCGGCCCAGCGTGAGACCGGCCCTCGCAGCTCGAGCAACTGGGTCTTCCAGTCGTAGATCTCGAACAGCGCCGGCACGTCGGGCCGCTTGCGCACGAGCTCGATGCTGGTGTCCTCGAGCAGGTTGTTGAAGACGAACTGCAGCCCGTCCGAGACCACGATCGGCGCGATCTTGCAGTACTCCTCGGGGCCCGCGCGCTACCGATCGCGGCGTCGGTGTCCTCGCAGGGGCCGATGCGCTCGACGAAGCGACGCGCGGCGGTGAACGGCTCCGGACAGCGCGGCCCGACACACTCCGGGCTGACGATGTGGATCAGCTCGCCGGCGTAGTTGGGCCCCGACACGATCTGCAGCACGAGGTTCTTCTCGTCGCAGATGCCGCAATCGGTGTCCTGCAGGCACCCCGAGGTGGAGGCGAGCGCGACCAGGGCGAGCGCCGACGTCAGCGTCGCCGCCGTCGTCCGCGGCCACAGGGTCGACGCGGTTTCGACGCGGCGAGGCATGGGTTCGGTCATCCGTTGAGCTTGTCGGGCGTGCGAGTCTTGTCCTTGGGCTTCATGATTCCCAGGACCTCGGCACCGGCACGCTTGGCGAGGTCGAGCACGTCGACCGCTTCGCCGTACTTGGCCTTGTCCTCGAAGTCGATGAACACGACCTTCTTCTCGCGGAACTCGAGCTGCTTGGTGATCTGCTCGGCGAGCTTGCTCTTGTCGGTCGGTGCCTTGTTGAGCGTGAGCGCACCATCGGCAGTCAGACCGATCACCAACGGCTCCTCCGTCGGCGGCTTACGCTGCTGCATCTTCGAATCGGGCGGCACCCGCACCGAGATCTCGGGCACGTTGCGAGGCACCATCACCATGAAGATGATGAGCAGCACGAGGCACACGTCCACCAGCGGGGTGACGTTGATCTCGCTCTTGGCGCCTTTGCCGCCGCCGGCTGACATTCCCATGGTGCGGGTCTCCTTGCGCGGCCGGTGACATCACCGGCCTCTTGCGCGATCAATTCTCGGTCTTGTCGACCACCAGCGCGATGTCGGTCACCGCCGCATCGCTCGAGTTGATCCACTCCATCACGGTGCGCACGCGGCCATAGTCGGTGTCGCGGTCGCCCTTCACGAAGAGGATCGGTCCCTTGTACCCGACCGCGGCCGCCTTGCCGAACGCGATCTTGAGGTCTTCCTCGAGTCGACCGAGGAACGAGGCCTTGTCGTTGTAGAGGTCCTGCTCGATCCAGGCGCCGGCGTCGTCGACCGACACGAAGACCTGGTCGCCCTCCTTGTGCTCCGCAGCGTCGGACAGCACCGGCAGGCGCACGTCCTTGCCGCGCCCGAGCATGGGCGTGACGACCATGAAGATGATCAGCAACACCAGGCACACGTCCACCAGCGGCGTGACGTTGATGTCGCTGTTGGGGGCCGAGTGATCGACGCCGTGATCCGACTTGTACGGGATCGAACGGGTCCGCTTGCCGACGTGCTTCACGAGTAGCGACCCTCCTTCAACACGAAGTCGACCAGCTCCGAGGCCACGTCGTTCATGTCGATCTGGTACGACTCGACGCGCGCGTTGAAGGCGTTGAACATCATCACCGCGGGGATGGCGACCAGGAGGCCGACCGCGGTGGCGACGAGCGCCTCGGAGATGCCGCCCGCGACCGCCGACAGGCCGCCGCCGCCGTCCGAGGACAGGCCCTGGAACGAGTTGATGATGCCGACCACCGTGCCGAGCAGACCGACGAACGGTGCGGTCGAGCCGACCGTCGCGAGCCAGGTGAGGCCGCGCTTGAGGTTGGCGGTCTCGCGCTCCTTGGCGCGCTCCATCTGACGGTTGACCGCGTCGACGAGGTCGAAGTCACCGACATCGTCGGGGCCCTCCTCGCGCAGCGCCTCGAGCCCATCGAGGTACTCCTTCAAGCCGGCACCGACGACCTTCGCCACCGGGCTGTCGCCGTGCTGCTGGGCGGCCGCAACGGCCTCCTGCATCTTGCGCTCTTGCAGATAGGTGCGCAGCAGCATGATGTAGTTGATCGACTGTCGCTTCGCGCGGGCGTAGGCACGCAGCCGCTCGATGATGACCGCCAGTGCGATCACGAACATCACGACCAGGCCGATGAGCACGATCTTGGCGAACAGGCCCATCTGCTCCCACATGCCCGTGAGGGAGAAATCGCTGCCTTCGGCGATGAGGATCGAAAGGGTGTGCATGATGGTGTTTCCTGTTGCTTACGGACTGCTGGTCGCGGGCGGGCGCCCGCATCGGGGAACGGAGCACCGGGCCGCGACGCGCGGCACCGGCGGGGAGTGCCTCACTCGAACACGATGTCGAACGAGGCCTCGGTGCAGGTCGTCTTGGCCTTGCCGTCGACGATGAAGGGCTTGAAGCGCCACTTCTGGACCGTCTCCTTGACGATCTGATCCACCTGCGGATCGTTGGGGAACTTCTTCGAGACCCGCACGTCGGTCGGCTTGCCGCCCGGATCGACGCAGAACGCGATCTTCACGGTGCCGGGGCGCTTGTCGAAGGTCGCGGCCTTGGTACCGGCGAGCTTGCGCTGGTCGGGGTTGGGGTCGTAGATGGCCTGCGATCGCACCGAGGAGATGGGCGCCTTCGCGACGTCCTTCTCCTGCACGTCGCGCTTGGTCGCGACACCACCGGGCACGCCACCGGGCACGCCACCGGGCATGCCGCCGGGCACACCGCCCGGCACGCCACCGGGCACACCGCCCGGCACGCCACCGGGGACCCTCGGACCCTTGGTGCCGCCCTTCTTGTTGGGATCGGGCACCTTGTCCGGGGTCTCCTTCGGCTGGACGATTTCCTCGAGGGGCACTTCCTCCTCGGGAATCTCCTCTTCTTCTTCCTCTTCTTCTTCCGCGGCCGCCGGGGGCGGCGGCGGCGGTGGTGGCGGGGCCGCGACGGCCTCCTCCTCCACCAGCTGGGTCATGATGAACTCGATGCCGGGCGGCGGGTCGACCCGCATGATCGACATCTTGTTCGCGACCCACATGAACAGGATGATCGAGAAGGTGATCACCCCTGCGGATGCCGATGCAATCTGGAGCCGAAGCCGTCGCTTCGGGTCCGCATGCTGATATTGCATGTAGTTGTCGAACATCGCGTTTCGATCCTCGGCTGCTTACACGCGCGAGCGTAGGCCCGCGGGCTACCGGCCCTTCCCCTTCTTTTTCTTCTTCTTGCCCTTGCCGTCGGGGTCGGCGGGATCGATGCCCTGCTCGATCATCTTGAGCTCTTCTTCGATCTGGCGGCGGCTCTCGGCGTCCTTGGCCTGCTCCTCGGAGCTGAGCGGCGGCGGCGGGCAGCACGGCGCATCGGGGACCTTGTCCTTGGGGCACTCCCCCAGCTCCTCGAGGTCGCAGACCGCCTTCTGCTGCTTCCAGGCCAGCATGGTGTCTTCGCGCGCGAGGATCGGCTCGAGCCGCTCGTCCGGGCTCTCCGGGGTCTCGATGATGACCCGCGCGAGCTGACGCTGGGTGTACGCCATCGAGCGCCAGCGGTAGGCGTCGGCGAACTTGGGGTCGAGCTGCGTGACCTTGTCGAGCAGCTTGATCACCTCGTTGGCCTTGGCGATGCGGTCCGACGGCGAGATGGCCTCGTTGTAGCCGAGGCCCTTCTCGGGGTCGGGGAACAGCGGCATGAAGGTCAGCGTCGCGAGCGTGTGCCAGGCCTGCACGGACTCCGGGAAGTCCTTCGTGCGCTTGGCGATCCACTCCATGTACTGGTCGGGCTTGCCGCACTCGTCGTACTGCGCGGCGATCTTGCTGTAGAGCCGCTCGTCCTTGGGGTCGGCGCGGTGGCGCTCGAGCCAGTGCTCGATGAGATCGTCGCAGCGCTCGTCGGCCTTCAAGATGGCGAGCCGGTGGCCCTTCACCTGCTCCTCGTCCTCGGGCGTCTTCTGCTCGAGGCGGTCGTACCAGGTCTGGAAGTCCTTCAGCGCCATGTCGGCGTACTGCTTGCGCTCGGCCTTCTCGGTCGGGTCCTTCATCTTGAGGACCTGGGCCTCGGCCGCGCAGGCCCGGTTCCAGAACACCGTGACGCCGTCGGGCTCGAGTTGCTCGGCCTTGTCGTAGCTCGCGATGGCGTCGAGGAACTTGCCGTCGTTGTAGAGCTTGTTGCCGTCGCGGATCGCGTCGCGAGCTTCGATCTTCGCACAGCCAGGGGTGGCCAACGACAGCAGCAGCGCCGTCATGCAGGTGATGGCGCGTGTGCTCATGCGTGTGGTGGGGCGATGATCGCGACCCATGGAAGGCTGCAGTCTACAGCATGGAGGCCGTGAAGAATCAAGCGGATCGGCGTGTGGGCCCGCGCACGCCGCTTCTCGCGGACGCAGCTCGCCTGCGTGGCGGGCCGTCGTCGGATCGGGGCCGCGCGGCCGGGCCTCGACGGTGCATGCTTGCTGGTCACGCGATCTTGGCATTGCCTGCGGTTCGTCGTGTGATCGTGGATGCTCGTGCAATCGCGGCGAAACGCGGGCACGTTCGATGGCGCGCGCGCGGCCGCGCCGCCCCACCCGGGCGGCGATGCGCGGGCTCTTGCAACCCTCGACGCGCGCGGCGCTTACACGCACCGGACGCGACGTCGACGCGAGGGTCCTCGCGGGCGCTAGTCGAAGGTGATCTCGAACGAGGACTCGCTGCACGTGCGCACGCCGTGGCCCTGCACCTGTGTGGGGCTGAAGCGCCAGCGCGCGACCGCCTCGCGACACAGGCGATCGATCTCGCGATCGCCGGCGGACTTGCGCGTGCGCACCTGCTCGACCTTGCCCGCGGGATCGATGCAGAACTCGACCACGCTGGTGCCGCCGCGGCGGGCGATGCCGGCGGGCGTGCGCGCGAGCTCGGCCTGCGTGGGGTTCGGCGAGAAGCGCAGACGACTCTTCACCACCGACAGCGGGACCTTGGTGGACGCCGCGGCGACCGGCGTCGGCGGCCGCACCGGCGGCGGCGTGGCCACGCAGGTGCCGGGAATCGGGCACGGCGGGCCGTCGCGCACGGGACCCACGCCGAGGCCATGCAGGCCGGGGATGCCGCTGCCGGTGGGCACGCCAGTGCCGGCTTCGCCGCGGGCACGGGGCCGCGACGACTCGAGGGGGACCTCCTCGACGCGCGCGCGGTGATCCTCGGGGGGTGGATCATCGGCGGCCGCCGGCTCCTCGGGCGCCGCAGCGGCCGGTGGCGCAGCCGGTGGTGGCGCAGCGCTGGGCGCCGGCACCGTGGTCGCCATCAACACGTCGAGCTCGACGTGGGGTGCGCCGACGCGGGCGACGCCCAGCTTCTCGACGCCGAGGTAGCTCGCAATCGCGAGCGCGCTGCCCACGAGGGCCGCACCGAGCGAGATCGTGACGCGGCGACGGAAGCCCGGGTCGATCGCGTGGGCGATCATGTACGTGTCGAACATGCGCTCGTCCTCCCACGACGGCGTGCATGCGCAGGGGCGCACGCGCCGTCACGGCAGGTCCAACGCGGCGCGCCGTCGCTGCTGACAGCACGCCGGTGCGGTGCTCATGGCGACAATGCGTGGGCCTCGATGCCGTCGGCACCGATCGCGATCGCGATGATGCGCTCGAGCCCGAGCGCCGCGCCGGCGCAGCGCGGCAGGCCCGGGTGCGCGAGCGTGTCGAGGAACGCCGAAGGCAGCGGCAGCGCGGGCAGCTCGTAGGCCGCGCGCAGGGCCGCGACCGCGGCGAAGCGCCGCCGCTGCTCGACGGCGTCGCGCAGCTCGCCGTAGCCGTTGGCCAGCTCGCGACCGCCGACGTGGCTCTCGAAGCGCGCCGCGACGGTGCGGCCGTGCGCGTCGCGGCTGGTCTCGGACAGCGCCGCGAGGGCCCGCGGAAACTCGACCAGGTGCACGGCGACGCCTTCGTCGGCGCGCGCACGCAGCCAACCGTCGAGATGCGCGTCGCAGAAGCCGGTGAAGCACGAGGTCCACGCCTCCAGCGTGCGCGCATCGGGATCGACCCCGCGCAGCGCCGGCGTGGGCCAGCAGCCGTGCACGCGTGCGACCAGCTCGTCCCCGTCTTCGTCGCCGACGAGCGCCACGCCGGTGGCGTCGGCGAAGGCGTCGAGCCACGCGACGCTCGACCACGTCCGCGGGCGCCGCGTCGGTGCGCGCTGCCACGGCGCGAGCGCGTCGAACAGCGCCTCGACCACGGCCTCCACGTCGGCGCGCACCTGCAGCTGCGCGTCGCCGCGGCGGTACCACTCGAGCAGGGTGAACTGCTCGGCGTGCCAGCGGCCGCGCTCGCCGGCCCGCGCGACCGCGGCCAGCTGGAACATGTCGCCAGCGCCGTGGGCCAGCAGGCGCTTCATGGCCAGCTCGGGGCTGGTCTGGACGAAGCGAGCACCGACCGCGACCGGCTCGATCCACGGCTCGAGCGCGACCTCGTCGACCACCGGTGGCGTACGGACCTCGCGGAGGCCACGCGCACGCATGCACGCGGCGGTGGCCGCCAGCGCGGCGTCCCACAGCTCGATGCGGTCCGCGAGCTCGAGCGGCCGCGCGCGGCCGCCGGTCGTCACGTGTTGACGCGCTCGATGTACGCGCCCGTGCGCGTGTCGATCTTGATGCGCTCGCCGACCTTGATGAAGATCGGCACCGCGACCGCGTAGCCGGTCGAGACCGTGGCTTGCTTGGTCACGTTGGTGGCGGTGTCACCCTTCACGCCGGGCTCGGAGTCGACGATCTCCATCACGACGTGGCTGGGCAGGCTCACCCCGACCGGGCGCTCGTTGTAGAACAGGACCTCGACCTCGATGTTGTCGAGCAGGAACCACTTGTCGTCGCCGATCAGATCGGCGGCCATCTCGACCTGCTCGTAGGTCGCGTTGTCCATGAAGGTGAAGCTCTCGCCCGACGAGAAGAGGTACTGCATCTTCTTCGACTCGACGTTGGCGGGCTCGAAGCGCTCACCCGATCGCCAGGTGCGGTCGATGACCGCGCCGGTGATCATGTTCTTGATGCGGCACTTGTAGAGGCCCTGGCCCTTGCCGGGCTTCACGAACTGGAACTCGACCACGACGAAGGGCACGCCGTCGATGTCGACCTTGGAGTTCTTCTTGAGTTCGCTGACGTCGAGGGCTGCCATGTTCGGTTCCTGCGATCCCGTGATCCCACGGGTCGCGCGGGGCTTGTCCTTCACGGGTGGGGCCCCTGTCAACCCGGGCGCCCGAGCGCCCGAGCGCCGGGGCCGGCGCACCCATGGCGGGGTCACGCCCGCGCCCTTTGCGGGGCGGGCCGACCTGTGGCAGCCTATTTCACGGTTTACCTCAAAGGTTACCGGGAAATGCGCCTCTCGACCAAGGTCCGCTATGCCCTGCGCGCGCTCGTCGACGTGGCGCACCGGGGGTACGCGTCCGCCCAGGCCATCGCCGAGCGCCAGGCGATTCCCGCACGCTACCTCGAAGAGATCATCGGCGAGCTCCGCCGCGCCGGCCTCGTGGTGGGAAAACGCGGGCCGCGTGGGGGATATCGACTCGCACGCCCGGCCGCCGAGATCGCGCTGTCGGAGGTGCTCGCGGCCCTGAGCAGCGGCCAGTCCGATCCAAGCCCCGCGGCGGCGCCCGACGAGATCACCGTGCTGGTCGAACGCGCCATCGACGATCGACTGCGCGCCGCGGTCGGCGATCTCCGACTCGAGCAGCTGCTCGGCGAGGCGCGCGAGCGTCACCGTCGCTCGGCCGCCAACTACGTCATCTGAGCAGCCGCCCGCGAAGCCCCTGCCCTCGCCACGCCCCGCGTCCGAAGAGACCTCGACACATGCAACGCCCGCCCCTGGTCGGAAACATCCTCGGCTTGATCGGCAACACGCCGATCGTCCGCCTGCGCCGCGTGTGCGGCGGTGACAAGACCCACGCGACGGTGTGGGGCAAGTGCGAGATGACCAACCCCGGCGGCTCCGTGAAGGACCGCATCGCGCTGGCGATGATCGAGGACGGCGAGCGCAGCGGCAAGCTGCGCCCCGGCGAGACCGTGCTGGTCGAGCCGACCTCGGGCAACACCGGCATCGGGCTGGCTTTGGTGGCCGCGGTGAAGGGCTATCGCCTCATCCTCACCATGCCCGAGAGCATGAGCCTCGAGCGTCGCAACCTGCTCAAGGCCTACGGCGCCGAGATCGTGCTGACGCCCGACGATCGCACGATGGAAGGCGCGGTCGCGGCCGCGCAGGAGCTGTGCCGCCGCCCGGGCCACGTGATGCTGCAGCAGTTCGAGAACCCCGCGAACCCCGAGATCCATCGCCGCACCACTGGCCCCGAGCTACTGGCGCAGATGGAGGGCCACAGCATCGACGGCTTCGTGGCCTCGATCGGCACCGGCGGCACCATCACCGGCGTCGGCCAGGTGCTGCGGGCCCACAACCCCGCGATCCGCATCCTCGGCGTCGAGCCCGAGCGCAGCCCGGTGCTGCGCGGCGGCCTGCCCGGGCCCCACCGCATCCAGGGCATCGGCGCCGGCTTCGTGCCTGGCGTGCTCGACACCAAGGTCTACGAAGCCATCGTCGGCGTGCACGACGAGGAGGCCTACCGCATGAAGCAGCGGCTGGCCCACGAAGAGGGCCTGCTGGTCGGCATCTCGGCCGGCGCCGCGGTGCTGGTGGCCGAGCGGCTCGCCGCCGAGCTCGGACCCGGCAAGAACGTCATCACCGTGTTGTGCGATACCGGCGAGCGCTACTTCAGCCTCGACGAGTTCTTCACCGACGCCGAGCGTCGCTAGCGGCGAGGAGCAAGTGGTGGCGGCGCACTTCGTGGTGATCGGTGCCGGCGGCCTGGGCTGCCCCGCGCTGCTGGGCCTGCGGGCCGCAGGCGCGGCGCGCATCGACATCATCGATCACGATCGCGTCGAGCTGGGCAACCTGCCGCGGCAGGTGCTGTTCGATCACGGGGACATCGGCGCGCCCAAGGCCGAGGTCGCGGCGGCCCGGCTGCGTGCGCTCGGGGTCGACGCGCGCGCCCACGTCGAGCGGGTCGAGTCCGAGCAGCTCCACGATCGCATCGCCACGCTGCCGGACTCCGCGATCGTGCTCGACTGCACCGACGCGCCGGCGGTGAAGTTCGCCTGCAACGATGCCCTGGTCGCGCTCGGTCGCCGCGGGGTCATCGGCGCTGCGTTGGCGTTGCGGGGCCAGGCCATCGCCGTCGCGCCGGGCTCGGCGTGCTACCGCTGCGTGTACGAGGCGCCGCCGCCGGTCGAGCTGGTGCCGACCTGCGCCGAGGCCGGCGTGCTCGGGCCCGCGGTCGGCACCGTCGGCATGTTCATGGCCCACCTCGCGGCGCTGCTCGCCGGCGACGCCGGGCACGACGCCGTCGGCCGACTGTTCGTGCTCGAGCTCGGCGTTGGACACCTGCGCGCGCTGTCCGGCCGTAGCCGGCCCGACTGCCGCTGCGCGAGCGCCCGCGTCACCGCAACCGCTGCCGTGACGTCCGAATCGTTGTAGACCTCCCGCGTCCTCGTACCGCCCACCCCACTCGAAGACGACTCGCCTTCGCACGACGAGAGCAGCCCCAAAGGAGAAGCAGCCATGGCCCAAGTCCGCATCCCCACGCCCCTGCGCAAGTTCACCCAAGGCAAGGAGGAGGTCACGGTCGCCGGCGCCAACGTGCGCGAGCTGCTGGGCAACCTCGAGAGCGCCTACCCCGGGATCAAGGAGCGCATCTGCGACGAGACCGGCGCGGTGCGTCGCTTCGTCAACGTGTTCGTCGCCGACGAGGACATCCGCTTCCTCGACAACCTCGACACCGCGGTCAAGGATGGCGACGAGGTCAGCATCATCCCGGCCATCGCAGGGGGCATGTGAGTCCGAGCGAGCCAGGGTTCGCGCCGCGGATCGACGGTGTCGACGCGCCGGCTGGCGTGGCCTTGGCGGCGCGCGCCCGGCCGCGCGCGGTCGACTCGGTGGTCGAGCTGGTCGGCAACACCCCGTTGGTGCGGCTGCGGTGGTTCGAGGCCGCGTGCCCGGGGGTCGAGCTGTGGGCCAAGTGCGAGTTCGCCAACCCCGGCGGCTCGGTGAAGGACCGCGCGGCGCTGCGGATCATCCGCGACGCGCAGGCCCGCGGCGATCTGCCGCCCGGCGTGCGACTCATCGACAGCACCAGCGGCAACACCGGCATCGCGTACTCGATGGTCGGCGCGGCGCTGGGCGTGCCGATCACGCTGGTGATGCCGGAGAACGTCAGCAACCCGCGCAAGCAGGTCACGCGGGCGTTCGGCACCGAGCTCATCTTCTCGGATCCGATGGAGGGCAGCGACGGTGCCATCGTGCACGCGCGCGCGCTCGTCGACGCCGATCCCGATCGGTACTATTACCCCAACCAGTACGCCAACGACTCCAACTGGCGCGCGCACTACGACGGCACCGGGGTCGAGATCTGGGCCCAGACCGAGGGTCGCGTGACGCACTTCGTGACCGGCATCGGCACCAGCGGTACCGTCATGGGCACCTCGCGACGGCTGCACGAGTGCAACCCGGCGGTGCGCTGCATCGCGGTGCAGCCCGACGACGCGATGCACGGGCTCGAGGGCCTCAAGCACATCCCGTCGAGCCTGGTGCCGCCGATCTACGACGAGGGCGTGCTCGACGACACCATCTGGATGCCCACCGAGGAGGGCTGGGACGTGTCGGAGCAGCTCGCCACGCACGAGGCGCTGTTCGTCGGGCACTCCTCGGGGGCCAACGTGGCCGGCGCGCTGCGGGTGGCGAAGCAACTGTCGCAGCAGGGTCAGCGCGGCTGCGTCGTGACGGTGCTGTGTGACCGCGGCGATCGCTACTTCGCGCCGCTGAAGTGGGAGCGGAACTTTGTCTGGTGAATCGAGCTCGAACGTCATCGCGCCCGCGCACCTCGAGGCGATCTATCGCCAGGCGCGCGCGGAGTTCCCCAAGGAGTGCTGCGGCTTCATCCTCGGCGAGGGCGACCGCGCCGAGCTGGTGCCGTGCATCAACCGCCAGGATCAGCTGCACGCGCTCGACCCCGAGGCCCATCCCCGCACGGCCGAGAACGGCTACAACATCGGCGGCAAGCAGCTGCTGCAGCTGGTGCGCAGCTTCGAATCGGAGCAGCCGGCCCGCATCATCTACCACTCGCATCCGCGGGTCGGCGCGTACTTCTCCGAGGAGGACACCCGCGCCGCGCTCGGGGCCGGGTATCCCTGCGACTACCTGGTGGTCGACGTGCAGGATCAGGGCATCGTCGAGGCCAAGCTGTTCCGGCAGGACGGCGAGCGGTACGTCGAGATCGCACGATTCGAGGGGGCGGCGATCTGAGGCGCACTCGAGCGGGTGCCCATGCACCCCGGCCATCAAGCGTCGCGAAGCGCCATGACCAAGCCGCGCAATCCCGTCGACGATCTCCGCGGCGCGAGCCGGCTCGCGATCGCGGCCGTGCAGGGCGTGACCGGCCTGGTCGAGACGATGCATCGCACGATCCTCGGCGGGCCCGCGGTGTTGGGGAAGCCGCTCGAGGGCGCGGCCGAGGCGTTGCTGTCGCCACTGTATCGCGGCGTGCAGGCGGCGACCGGCCTGGTCGGCGGTGGCATCGACGCCGCGCTCGCGCAGGTGGCCGCGCTCGCGCCGGGGCTGTCGCAGGCGACGCGAACGCTGCGGGGTGACGGCGCCCCGACGACCGAGGCGGCCGCGCGGGGCGAGCACGACGCCGTGCTGGCGGCGCTGAACGGCGTGCTCGGTGACTACCTGCACGCGACCGACAACCCGCTGGCGATCGAGATGGCGCTGCGGGTCGACGGCCGCGCATTGCGACTCGAGCGCGAAGCCTTGGCGGCCGCCCTGCCGAGTGCAAGCGCGGACCTGCTCGTGCTCGTCCACGGCTCGTGCATGAACGATCGCCAGTGGCGCCACCGCGGCCACGACCACGACCACGGCGCGGCGCTGGCCGAGGCGCTGGGGCTGACGCCGGTGTACCTGCACTACAACAGCGGCCTGCACGTCGCCGACAACGGCGAGCGCTTCGCGGCGCTGCTCGAGCAGCTGGTCGCGCAGTGGCCGGTCGCACCGGCGTCGCTGACGATCGTCGGCCACAGCATGGGCGGGCTCGTGACGCGCAGCGCGTGTCACGAGGGCGAGCTCGCCGGTCACGCGTGGCGCAAGCTGCTGCGGGCGATCGTCACGCTCGGCACGCCCCACCACGGCGCCCCGCTCGAGCGCGCCGGCAACTGGGTCGGACCGCTGCTGTCGGTCAGTCGCTACAGCGCGCCGCTGGCCCAGCTCGCGCGCATCCGCAGCGCCGGCGTCACGTGCCTGCGCTTCGGCGACGTGCGCCGCGGCGACGACGACGCGGATCGCTTCGCCGACCACGTCGATCGCCGACGCCCGCTGCCGCTGCCCGAGGGCGTCGCATGCCACGCAGTCGCGGCTTCGCTGGCGCCTGCCCCCGAGCCCACGCCACCGGGCGACGGGCTGGTGCCGGTCGACAGCGCGCTCGGACGCTGCGAGCGCGCTGAGCTGACGCTGGCGTTTCCACCGCTGCACTGCGCGCTGGTGTTCGACACCGGCCACCTCGAGCTGCTGTCGAGCGCCGCGGTGCTCGACGCGATGCGCGGCTGGCTCGAGCCGGGCGCGGGCGACCGCGGCTAGACAACCGGTCGATCGATCACGGACCGTCGGGGTTCACACCGAGCGCAGCGAGCTTCGCACCCGCCCGTGGCGCGCGGTCGGTGACGTTCTCGCGTCTCGCCACGGATCCCGCGTCATGCCGCCATGGCGGCCCGGCAATGGGTACCTCCGTGCAGCATCACCTCGCTCGGCATCTCGTGTTCGTGCTCGCGGCTGGCTGCGGCGGCGACGAGACCATCAGCCCGGCCGCCGACGATGGGGAGACCGCGGCCGACGTCACCAGCACCTCGCTCGACGACGACGCGACCACGCAGGGCGAGCCCGCCACGACCACGCGCATCGTCGGCGGCGTGCACAAGGGCCCGTTCGTGATCGGCTCGTCGATCGAGCTCGCCGCGCTCGACGACGACGGCAACCCCACCGGCCTGGTGTTCCACAGCCAGACCGCCAGCGATCGCGGCGAGTTCGAGCTGACCGTCGAGCTCGGCGTGCCGGGCGTGGTCGCGCTGGTCGGCGAGGGCTTCCACTTCGACGAGGTCGCCGGCGCGCTCTCGGGCGCGCCGATGACCCTGCGCGCGCTCGCGGAGCTCACCACCGGTGGCACCCAGGAGGTCTATCTCAACCTCGTCACCCACCTCGCGCACCTGCGCGTCGGCACCCTCGTGCAAGGCGGCGCGCCGCTGGCCACCGCCACCGCGCAGGCGGAGGCCGAGCTGCGTGCGGCGCTCGGCATCGGCCCCACCGGCTTCGATCCCGGCGTCACCGGCACGGCGATGAACCTGCTGGGCGGCGACGACGACGCCAACGCGTACGCGTTCGCCGTCGGTGCGGTGCTGCTGCAGGCCGCGCGCGACGAGGTCGGCCCTGACGGTCCGGTCGACGCCGCGGTCCAGGAGCTGGCCAACGCGATCGCGGCCGAGCTCGCGGTCGACGGCACGCTGTCGATCGCGCGGCAGACCGCGCTCGCGCAGGCCGAGGCTCACCTCGACGCCGACGCGGCGATCGCCGCGCTGCAGTCGCGCTTCGACGCGATCGGTGCGACCGCGACCGCGCCCGATCTGCATCGCGTGCTCGACCCCGACGGCGACGACCTCGCCGACCGCGACGACAACTGCCCGCACGTGGCCAACGCCGATCAGCCCGACGGCGACGCCGATGGCGTCGGTGATGCGTGCGAGTGTGGCAACGGCGTGGTCGACTTCGGCGAGACCTGCGACGACGGCAACGCGGTGTCGCTCGACGGCTGCCAAAACGATTGCACCGCCAGCTGCGAGCGGGTCGCGATCGCGGGCGCGGCGGTGGGCGACCGTCTCGATGGCTTCGCTTCGCTCGACGACGGCGTGCTGTTCTGGCACCGCCGCAACGTCGAGGGTCAGTCGCAGGCGACGCTGTGGCGCGCCGCCGAGGGCGTCGCCGCGCCGGTGACCACCGAGGTCTACTTCGACGCCTCGGCGCCGATCCCATTGGGCGACGCGGTGGTGTTCGGCGGGCGTACGACCGGCCCCATCGCTCTGTGGCGCAGCGACGGCACCGAGGCCGGCACCACCTGGGTCGAGGAGCTCTACGACTCGGTGTTCGAGGGCGCGGTGCTGGACGACGCGCTCGTCTACCGCGGCGGCACCAACGTGGTCGGGCTCGAGCTCGACGTCAGCGACGGGACGCCCGCGGGCACGAGCCTGCTCGCCGACCTGGCGCCCGGTGCTGCGCACGGCTGGCCGCGCTCGCTGGCCCGCATCGACGACGCGGTGTGGTTCACGACCGGCCCCTGCAGCGCGCTCGGCCAGCAGCTGTGGACCACCGATGGCACCCCGGGCGGCACCACGATGATCGCCGAGGTCGGCGGCGCGGGCAGCTGCGCGCCGGTCGTGCGACCGCCGGTCGCGAGCCTCGGCCTCACGTTCTTCTCCGTGGCGCGGGCGGGCGGCGGCGTCGATCTGTGGCGCAGCGACGGCACCGCGCTCGGCACCACGCTGGTGCGCGCGTCGTCGCAGGCGATCGCCCCGGGCGAGGTCGATGGCGCGGCGATCTTCGGCGCCGCCGACGGCCTCTACCGCACCGACGGCAGCGTCGCGGGCACCACCCGCATCCGCACCTTCGAGCAGACGACCGCCCTGGTCGGCCTCGGCGGGCTCGGCCTCGTCGACGCCCGCGATGCGGGCCTGCACGGCCTGTGGGTCACCGACGGCAGCGAGGCCGGCACCACCCTGCTGGTGTTGCTGGGCAGCGGCGCGATCGGCCCCACCGCGGTGGTGGGCGGGCACCTGTTCGCGTTCTTGCCCGACTACTTCACCGGCCGTCGACGGCTGTGGGTCTCCGACGGCACCGTCGCGGGCACCCACGTGGTGCAGGCCTTCAGCGAGGCGGGCGACAACGGCGTGCAGGCGCTCACGGCGACCGGCGGCGCGCTGTACTTCGGCGCCGACGATGGCATCAGCCTCGACCCTTGGCGATGCGCGACGCAGTGATGGCGCGCAGCCGATCGCTTCACCGATCTGCGCGCGCGCGCACGCCCGCGATGAACTCGCGATCGGCCGGCAGGAACGCCTCGACGGGCAGTGCCGCCGCCGCGTGGACCTCGAGCGTCGCGCCCGGCTCGGGCACCGCGAGCTCGCGCCAGCGCTGGCCCCACGCGCGTGCGTCGACGTCGTAGACCGCCATCAGCACCTCGGGCCCCGGTGGTGGGTAGACGTGGTGCAGTAGCTCGAGCACGGCCCCGACGCGCAGCTGCGCCGCGGCGGGGCCCCACTCCTCGACCAGCTCGCGCCGCAGGCCCGTCGTCGGCGCCTCACCGGGCTCGAGCTTGCCACCGGGCAGCTCGAGCATCCCCGCGCCGAAGCGCGCCTGGGGCCCGCGGCGCTGCACGAGCAACCGCGCGTCGTCGAGCCAGACGAGGCCCGCGACCACGAACAGGCGCGCCTGCGTGACGTCCACCGGGCCAGCGTGCCACGGCGCCCGCGCGCCCCGAAAGCCCCGCGCGGTGCAACGCACGCCCGCATCGGACGGGTTTGCTGGCAATCGGACTGGACTCCCCGCGATCTCCCCCACTATCCTCCAGCCCGAGTACGCATGCGCCTCTTCGCGAGCAAGATTCCCCACATCACCGACGTCGTGACACGCACGCTCGTCGAGGCCGGTGATCTCGAGATCAGCAACCGCGAGGAGTTCAAGCGCGACATCGAGTCGATCTTGAAGGAGTACCTGCGCAAGGACCGGGTGCTGACCGAGTCGGCCAAGGACCTGCTCGAGGCGCGCGGCCTGCCCTACTCCGAGCTCTACAAGACCAAGCGCCAGCTCGCCGAGCGCGAGGACTTCGCGATCGGCGACGACTCGGTCAACTGGATCGCCAACCAGCTGGTCGAGATGTTCATGCAGTCGCAGTTCGTCGACGAGGTGTTCGCCGAGGACGGCGCGCTCCGACGCACGCTCAAGGACATCCTGCGCCGCAACATGCAGGCCGACGACGATCTCGATCGCGAGGTCCGTCGCCACCTGAAGCACCTCGAGGAGGGCACCTCGAGCTTCGAGATCGAGTACCAGAAGCAGCTCGAGCTGGTGAAACGCAAGCACGGACTGAGCTGATGGCGCACATCCTGGTCTACCTGCAGCGCACGCCGCAGGGGCTGCACCCCGCGAGTGCGGTCGCGCTGTGCCTGGCGCGGGACCTGGGTTCGGAGCGGGGCGCGACCGTGACCGCGATGTGTGCGGGGGATGCCGGTGAGCTCGATCGCGCGATGGTGTCGGCGGCCGGTCGTCACGGCGCCGACGTCATGGTGTTCTGCGGACCGGGCGGCATCGAGCGACTGCAGCAGCGACTGTCGCCGGTGCACACGCTGGTGCCGTGGACCGCGGAGGGCATCGCCGCCGCCTCCGGGCTCGTCAGCGGCGCTGCGATTCCACGCTGGGTCGACGCGCGGCGCCCCGACTGGGGCTCGCCCGACGCGACCAGTGGCATCGTGGCGGGCGTGCTGCCCTGGCACGACTTCGACGAGCAGCTCGAGGCCGAGTACCAGGGCGATGTCGATCAGGTGCCGATGCCGGCGTGGGTCGCCGAGGTGCCGCCGCCGGTCGGGGCCGGCGGCACCGACCGCCTCATCATCGGCGAGCCGCAGCTGCGCTACGTCGCGCCCGACGCGATCGATCACGAGCTGCGGGCCAAGCTCGCTGCGGTCGGGGCCAAGCCCACGCGCGTCGAGGATGTCGCGCTCGCCACCATCGGTCACACCCTGTGGCTGCAGCCCGGCGCGGGGCCGCTGCCCGACGCGCTCGCGCACCGTGGTCCGGGCAGCCGCGTGCTGCTGCTCCCTGGCCCCGACGGCACCTTGGACGCCACGTGGGCGCTGGCCGACTGGGTGCTGCCGGGCGCATGGCCCGATGTCCTCGCCGCCCTGCAGACGCCGGCGTGGCGACGCGCGCTGACATGACCACGCGAACCAGCGGCGCGATCGATGCGCTGCTGGGCGCCCGTCCGGCCGCGCGTCGCGTGGTCGCGCTCGGTGACGCGATCGCCGAGCGCGAGTCGGGCTTCGTCGCGACCGCGATGCGGGAGAAGGAGCTGCTCGACGCGTTGCGGGCCGCGCGGGCGCCCGACGTGGTGTTCGTCGATCGGCCGTCGGCGGCGCTGCGACGGACGCTGCGCGAGCACCGACCCGCGCTGCTGGTGGTTCGCGGGGCGCTCGCGCCCGATGAGATCGCGGCGCTCGACGACATCGCGCACCTGAGCTGGCTCGGTCCCCACGCGAGCGTGCACGTCGGCGGCGGCGCGGCGGTGGTGGTCGCCCACGCCGCCGGCGAGCTGGCGGGCCTCGTGCGCGCGCTCGGCAGTACCGCCGTGCGGCTGGCGCTGGCCCCCACGCCCCGCTGGCTGCCGGCCTCGCTGGCCCACAGCAAGCTCGACGGTGCACCGCTGCTCGGCACCGTCGCCGCCGCGGTGCTCGACGTCGCGTGGGCCCGCCGCGCGATCGCAGGTGACGGTCGCGACGTGCTGGTGCCGGTCGGCGTGCCCAAGCTGTCGCCGCCGCGACCGCGCGCGCCCGCGCTCGACGCGATCGTGGCCGCCCACGCGCTCGAGCGCTTCACAGGGCCGGTGTTTCCGTCGCCGCGGGTGATCGCGATCCTGCACGGCCACCGCCACGGCGGCACCGCGCCCGCCCACGAGCCCGACCCCGCGACACTGGCGGTGTGGGACCAGGCCCGTCGCGCATTGCCGATGACCGGGGCGGTGCTCGGCATGCACGAGCCCGACCCGTCGCTGCCGATGACCGCGCCGACGGCGACGTTCTTGGCCCAGCGCGCGTTGCTGCGCGAGCGATCGCTGCGGGCGGTGCTGGCGACCGGGCTCGGCCCCGTGACGGCGCCGCCGGACGACGGCCTGCAGCGCGCCCGCGAGGTGCTCGAGCAGGCCGCCGAGGAGCTCTCCGATCAGGAGAGCAAGGTCGTGTTGCGCGGCGTCGGCCTGCAGGTGACGCGGCAGGCGGTCGCGAACTCGCCCTCGGGTGCGGCGGGCTACGCCGAGCGCATCGGCTTCCCGGTGGTCTTGAAGGCGCTGTCGCCTGCGCTGCGGCGTCGCAGCGAGATCGGTGCGATCGAGCTCGAGCTGGCCAACGCAGCCGCGGTCCGCCGCGCGTACGCGGCGATCGTCGACAACGTCGAGCGACGGGCCCCGACCGCGCGGCTCGACGGCGTGGTCGTGGCCGAGCACGTGCCCGAGGGGCTCGACGTGCAGGTGGGCGTGCTGCGAATGCCCGGCGGTGAGCATGCGATCCACGCGTGCGCGCTGGCGGGGCAGATCGCGATCGAGCCCGCGTTCGCGCTGGCCCCCTGCTCGCCGACCGACGCGCTGCAGCTCGCCCACGCCGTGCTCGCGGGCATCCCGGTGCCCGCGCTGCGCCGCGGCAGCGACCCCGATCCCCGCGTGCTCGCACAGGTGCTGCTGCGCACCTCGATGTTGGTCGAGCGCTTCGCCGCGCGCCTCGAGCAGCTCGAGCTGTCGCCGGTGCGGTTGACCGGCGACGAGCGCGGCTATGTGATCCTCGACGCGCGCCTGCGCCAGCTCGCCCACGTCGAAGGCCGCTGAGATCAGGGCGCCGCGCCGCGCTCGCGCGCGAGCGCCAGCAGTGCGTCGACGTGGTTGCGCGAGGGATCCACGAGCACCGCCTCGAACATCGCTCGCACCAGCGCACCCATGGCCGGCCCCGGGGTCGCCACGCCCTGCGCGATCAGGTCGCGCGGCTTGAGCACGAGTTCGTCGGTCGACAGCGCCGCGTCCCGTACGGCGTCGTGCACCCGCGCGCGCGCGTCGTCGTCGAGTTCGGCCACCGCCATCGCGTCGTCGAGGTTGGCGCGACCGAGCACGCTCGCGGCGCGACGGATCGCGACCGCATCCGCGGCAACCGTGAGCGCGCGGGCCCCCTCACCGAGCAGCGCGCCGAGTCGCGCGCGCTCGGCTCGGCCGTGGCGCAACCCATCGAGCGTCGGCGTGACGGTGGTCGAGACCGCGGGCCACAGCAGCCGCGCCAGTCGCAGCACGGGGTCGGCCGGAAGCGCGTCGACGGCCGCGATCGCGGCGGCCTGCGCCGGTGCGTCGAGCTCGGGCAGCACCAGCGCCCACATGCCGGTGCGTGCCATCGGCCACAGCCCGACCGACGGCACCGCCGAACCGAGCAGCTTGCTCAGCTCGACGTGCACCCGCTCGCGGCTCACCTTCGCGAGCACCTCGAGCGCGCCGCCGATGGCCGCCTCGGTCGCGGGGTCGAGCTGCAACCGCCGGGTCGCGCACAGCCGAACCGCTCGCATGGTCCGCAGGCCGTCCTCGCCGAAGCGCCGCGCGGGCTCACCGACCGCCCGCAGGATGCCCGCGCGGAGATCGTCGAGGCCCGCGAACGGATCGGTGAAGCGGCACGCGATCGGATCCCACGCGAAAGCGTTCACGGTGAAGTCGCGCCGCGCGAGATCCTCCTCGAGGTCACGCAGGAACGTGATCGCGCTCGGCCTTCGGCCGTCGATGTAGGCCCCTTCCCCACGGAAGGTCGTGACCTCGACCGGCACCGTCTCGCCGCCGCGCTCCCGCGACTGCCGCACCAGCACGGTGATGGTGCCGTGCTCGATGCCGGTCGGAATCGTGCGACGAAAGGCGGCCTGCACCTCCTCGGGGCGCGCCGACGTGGCCAGATCCCAGTCGTCGGCGCCGCGCCCCATCAGCACGTCGCGCACTGCACCTCCGACCAGCACGGCCGCGTGCCCGCCCCGCTGCAGCGTCTGCGCGACCTCGAGGATCTCGGGCGGAACCGCGGCGGCGCGCAGCCGCTGCGCCGCCGCGACGGCATCGGCCGGTACCTCGTGGATCACCTCGTTGCCCTGCGTCATGCGTCGTCCGCCGACTCGCGAGGGCCAGCGACGCCGAAGCTAACAGGACCACCACCCCGACGGCCAGGGGCCGCGCGGACGCGCGGACCCATGCGCTTGCGATCGCCGGTCGTCGATCCGGCCCCCTGTGGTCTTGGCACCCCTTGGTCGCACGCTTCACTTTGGTACGATGCGAACGTGCGCTGCGTGCTGCCCTGCTTCGCCGTGTTGGCCCTGGGCTGCGAGATCGTCGATCCGGGCCCGGAGGTCGGCGTCGCCAACCGCTGCGTGCTCACGGCGTCGTACTTCGTCGAGCACATCGAGCCCGAGTACCTGACCAAGATCGGCTGCACCAAGAAGGCCGGCTGCCACCTGGCGAGCAACGCCAACAGCATCTTCCGCCTGCAGGACACCTCGATGGTGTTGGCGCCGCTGCCCAGCGATCCGCTGTCGGCGTGGCCGGTGCCGTGGCAGGAGAACTTCCGCGCGACCACGGCCCAGGTCAGCGACTGCGACCTCGCCGAGATCGCACCGCTGTACTCCGAGCCCGCCGGCGGCAACACGCTCGCGCACGGCGGCGGCGACCTGTTCAAGGCCGACGGTCCCGAGCTCGACCTCATCCAGACCTGGCTCGACGGCGGCACATGAACCGACCCGCACGCGAGCGCGCCACCGACGTCATCGACGCACCGCGACCGCGCGCGGCCGTGGCCGCCGTCGCGAGTTCGTTGAGCCTCGCGATCGCGGTGCTCGCGTTCGCACCCGCGGCGGCGGCCAAGCCCCGCGATCGCGATCGCGGCGCCGAGGTGCCGGCCGCGAAGGCCTACGAGGGACCCTTGGCGCGCGTGCTGCCCGAGTCTGCGCAGGTTTACTCGGGGCCCGGCTTCGGCTTCCGCGTGATCGCGGTGACCGAGCGCGACGACACCGTGCGCATGGTCGAGCGCGGCAAACGGGGCGGCTGGACCCGCGTGCAGCTGGGCTCCGGCGTGGTCGGGTGGATGCTCAGCGAGCAGATCCTGCTGCTGTCGCCGGGCAGCGGCGACCAGGCGCGGCCGGGCCCGATGCGCCGCTTCGGTCGCAAGCTGCGCGAGCGCGTGCTCGGGCCACCGAACCTGCTGACCGCACGGGTCGGCGGTGCGCTGTCGGCCGGCGCGCTCGGCCGCGAGGGGCTGTTCCTCGTGCGCCCGCAGGTGTTCCTCTCGCCCAACGCTGCAATCGAGGCCTTCCTCGGCCCGTCGGCGGGGCACGAGACCAGCCGCGGGCTGTTCGGCGCCGCGACCAACATCTACCTGACGCCGTCGATCCCGTTCACCGTGTTCCTCAGCGTCGGCGGCGGTGCGGTGTTCACCCGCGGCAAGGTCGACGCGCTGTCGCAGGCACGCTGGAGCTACCTGCTCAGCCCCGGCGGTGGGGTCTGGATCATCTTCAAGCGCGGCATCGGCATCCGCTTCGACTTCCGCAACCACGTGCTGTTCCGAGCCGACGACGCAACCTCGCTACGGGAGTACTCCGGTGCACTCGCATTCACGTTCTAGCTGCCGCGTGCTGACGTCGCTGCTGCTGCTGTCGGGCGCGCTGTCGGGCTGCGCCCGCGCGGTGCTCCCGAGCGAGAAGGCCTACCTCGCCGACCCCATCATGCGCTTCGACGCCGACGCCCTCGAGGCCAGCGCCGACGCCCACGTCTTCAGCAACCGCGAGGGCGCGGCCGGTGGCACCAACACCGCCGGTGGAGGCTGCGGGTGCAACTGACGCGGGCACCGTGGCGGCCGCTCGCGGTCGTGCTCGCGTTCGCCGGCGCGGGCCTGTCGCCCTCGCGCGCCCGCACCGACGACCAGGTGCGCGCAGCCGTCACCTACTTCGCCGAGCCCGCGCCCAACACCAACCTCAACGTCGTCCACCCCCAGGTCAGCTATGCGCAGGACTTCGGCGAGCACGTCGGCCTCGGGGTCGGCTACGACGCCGACGTGGTCTCGGGCGCGACGCCGCAGATCTTCGGCGTCGACGCGGTGAGTGCCGCGACCAAGTTCGACGACGTGCGCCACAACGGCAGCCTCGCGCTGCGCTTGCTGAGCGAGTACGCGACGCTGCGGGTGAGCGGCGGCTTCGCCGGCGAGAGCGACTACCGCTCTGGCACGGTCTCGGCCGGGATGACCGCCGATCTGTTCGACCGCAACTCGCAGCTGGCCATCGACTACACGCACAACTTCGATCAGGTCTGCGACGCCAACAACGACGCCAACCAGGAGCTGCTCGAGCTCCGCGCGCTCGACAGCTCCGATCAGTGCTTCGAGAAGGGCAGCGCGACCACGACCACACGCAAGCTCGCGATCGACACCGCCGCGATGTCGTGGACGCAGGTGGTCACGCCGTGGTTCCTGCTGCAGCTCGGCGCGAACGGCCAGTCGCTGCGCGGCTTCCAGGCCAATCCCTACCGCCAGGTGCTGCTGGGCGAGCGGGCGGTGCAGGAGCACGTGCCCGGGGTCCGCAACCGCGTCGCGCCGTTCGCCCGGGCCAAGTTCGCGCTCAAGCCCGTGCGCGGCTCGATCGAGGCCGACGTGCGGGGCTACTTCGACTCGTGGTCGGTGAAGGCGCTGACCGCCGAGATCGCCTACGAGATGTACATCGCGCGGCCGATCACGATCCGCGCACGCGCGCGCTGGCACGTGCAGGACTCGGCGCTGTTCTACCGCGACGGCAACCTGTACGCGTCGAGCGGCCCCATCGGTAGCTACTGGACCGGCGACCGCGAGCTGAGCGCGTTGTTCAACTCGGTCTACGGCGCCAAGGCGACCTACACCATCAAGGCCCGCGACAAGCAGTTCCTGCGCTTCATCGACGCGTTCGTCATCTCGGCAAAGGCCGATCTCATCTTCTATCGGTCGCGCACCGACAACCCCGAGTTCTCGCCCAATTTCGACCGCACCAAGGGCCTGCTCGACGCGGTGGTGATCCAGGCCCAGGCCGGCTTCGATTTCTGACGGCAACGAAGATGGCCGATCGTCCCCAGCGGCGTCCCACCCCGGGCACCACCACTCCACTTCCGGCGACTTCGGTCGATGGCACGCAGGTGGGGGCGCGTCGTCGACCCCGGGGCTACCTCGGCTCCGGCCACGAGACCATCGGCTCCGACATCCTCGCGGTGCCGGCGGCGCTCGAGCACCTCGGACGCGAGGGTCGCCTCGGGCCACGCAACCTGCTCGAGCAGATCCTCGGCGCCGAGCGCCGCGCCGCACTCGAGCGCATCCGCGCCGACGGTTGGTATCCGATCGAAGAGCTGCTCGCGTTGACCGACGTGCTCGACGCGCGCATCGGTGCGTTCGGGCTGCGCCGGGTCGGGCGCACGCTGTTCCAGCTGTCCCATGCCGAGCGCACCGCCGCCGCGCTGGGCTGCGGACGCGACGTGGTGTTCGGCATCGACGGCATGTACCACCACGCCAACCGCGGGCGCGACATCGGCGGGTGGATGCTGCTCGACGTCGACGACGCCCGCGCGACCCTCGAGAAGACCACGCCGCACCACTGCGCCGTCGAAGAGGGCATCCTCGCCGAGGCACTCGCGACCGTCGGTTGCCGCGCGGTGGTGTCGCAGCGGCAGTGCTTTCGCGAGGGCCACGATCTGTGTGTGTTCGAGGTGCAGTGCGTCGGCGGGCGTTGGGCGCCCGACGACGACGACTGACCTCCGAACCCGGCGTCACTGCGGACGATCGATGTCGAGCCGGTAGTTGCCGCTGCCGGCGTACGACTTGACGATCCAGGCGTAGTAGCCCGGTGCACCCGGGTACGTGATCGACTCGTCGGGCGCACCGGTGGTGGCCGACGCGACCGTGGCCCAGCCACCGTTTTGCCAGCGGTAGAGGTAGAGGTCGAAGTCGACCCCGTTGGGACCATCGAGCGTCGCGAGGTGGTTCCCCGAACTCTGGCTCTGGTACCACGTGCCGCCGGGCTGCACGTCGCTGTCGCCGGCGCCGGTCAGCGTGCCCGTCACGCTCTGGCAGCCCGGGCATGCCGGCGGCGGCGGCTCACCGCCGCCGTCGTCGCCGAACGGATCGCCACAGGCATCGCTGGCGCCCGAGAGCGGCCCACCGCTGCAGCCGTTGGCCCACGTGCCGCTGCCGACCCCGGGTGTCAGCGGGAACTCGCCGCAGTCCGCGGTGGGGTTCCAGCTGCCGTCGGCGTCGTGGCACGGCGTGAGGTCGACGCCGGTGGTGCTCTCGAACCACGCGATGCCGCGATGCATCTGCGAGTAGTAGCCGCCGCCGCCACAGGCTCCGCCATACGAGGTGATGCCGAACACCCGCCAGCTGCCGTCGGCGATCTGCATGAACACCGGGCCGCCCGAGTCGCCCTGACAGGTGTCCTTGCCGCCACCACCGACGAAGACCTCGTGCTGCGCGCTGATGCTGCCGATCGTCGAGTTGACGTAGCGCTTGATGCCGTAGGCGCCGTTGTTGGCCTCGCCGAAGCCGACCATCGTGACGGCCTTGCCCGCGGTGATCTCGTCGGTGTCGCAGCCCATCGCGATCGGCACGATCGGCACGTCGGTGACCGCCTGCGCCAGCTTGCACACCGCGAAGTCGTTGCCGCCCCCCGGCCCGCCGCCGGGATACGTCTGGCAGAACGAGGTTGGCACGTTGCGGCCGGGCCCGCTCGAAATCTTCTCGCCCAGGCGCACCGAGGTGTAGTTCGTGCCGCAGTGTGCCGCGTAGATCACGACCTCGGGGTGCACCAGCGTGCCCGTGCACGCGCCACCCAGCTCGACGGTCGTGGGCCAACCGCACGAACCCACCGGCACGCCGCCGTAGATGCGAGATTCTTCGCCTTCGGGCGTGCCGCCCGGCAGCTCGCCCTCGGGCGCGTCGCCGTCCCAGGCCGCCTCGCCACGGTTGTCGAGATCCTCGGCCGTGCACGCGCTCGCGAGCGCGAGGCCGACCGCGAGTGCAGCGACGCCGAGCGTCGTGCCGTCGCTACGCACCCATCGGTGCATGCCCCTCGATGCTGCGCAACCCGATTGCAGGTTGGGCAAGTTGCCAAGTCGATTTGCCATGTCGAGCGCCCTCTTCGTTGGTGGTGACAGCGTTGGTCACCCCACCCCAGCCGAGCGCAACATAGACCCCTCATCGATACATGCACGCGTTTTCGCCATGCGCGAAGAACTTCGCGGTGACATCGCGAACGAACGCGCGACACGGTGCTACATCGCCGCATGCATTCGCGCGCTCGCGTCGTAGCCCATCGCACGCACGCGACACGACGATGCACGCACGCGCAAGCGATCCAGTTGCAGCGAGCAAGCGCGTGCACGGGTGGCAGCATTGCGTGTGAACGCAGCGACCGTGGTGGCTCCCACGCTCGCGGCGATCGAGCGCTGCGATCACCCGGTTCGCGGACGCGATCGAGGGCCGCGACGGCGATCCTCGGCGGGTGATCGGCCGCAACGGATCTCGCGAGCTTCGCCCGCGCGAGGCCTGTCGAAGCGCGAGGTGAACCTGCGATTCCCCACGGGTAGCGACCGACGCGCGCGGGCACGGGGCCGACGCGTCCGCTCCGACCGGGTGCATGCGTCGGGCACGGGCACGCGCACGGAGCGGGGTGTCCGGAAGAACGCTTCGCGTGCTTCCGCACCCCGCTAGCCCTTGCAGGCGGCCCAGCTGCGGCCCCAGCCGGCCTCGACCGACAGCGGCACCGACAGCGTCACGGCGTCCTGCATGAGCGGCTTGGCCAGCGCGACCAGCTCGTCGACGCGCCGCTCGTCGCACTCGAAGATGAGCTCGTCGTGGACCGTGAGCAGCATCTGCGCCCACGGCTCGTGCTCGAGGCGGCGCTCGACGGCGATCATCGCGAGCTTGAGGATGTCGGCCGCACTGCCCTGGATCGGCGTGTTGCGAGCGATGCGCTCGCCGTAGCTGCGCGACGGCCCCCGCATGCCCAGCTCCGGGATCCGCCGCTTCCGGCCGAGGATGGTCTCGGCATAGCCCTTGGCCGACGCGATCGTGATGAGCTCGCGCATGTAGCGATCGACCCCGGGCACGCGCTCGAAGTAGGCCCGGATGTAGCTGCCGGCCTTGCCGCGGGGGATGCCCAGCTGCTGCGCCAGACCGAACGCAGTCTGGCCGTAGACCACGCCGAAGTTGACCGCCTTCGCGATCCGCCGCTGCTCGTCGGAGACCTCGTGCTCGCCGACGCCGAAGACCTCGGCGGCGGTGCGCCGGTGGACGTCGACGCCCTCGACGAAGGCCGACACGAGGTTGGGGTCGCCCGAGAGGTGGGCGAGGATCCGCAGCTCGATCTGCGAGTAGTCGAGCGCGACCAGCATGCGTCCTGGCGGGGCCACGAACGCCTCGCGGATGCGCTTGCCCTCGGCGGTGCGAATGGGGATGTTCTGCAGGTTGGGGTCGGCGCTCGACAGCCGCCCGGTGGCCGCGACCGCCTGGTGGAAGCTGGTGCGCAGGCGCGAGGTCGCCGGGTCGACCAACGCCGGCAACGTATCGAGGTAGGTGCCCTTCAGCTTGGTCAGGCTGCGGTAGGTCAGGATGTCGACCACGATGGGGTCGAGTAGCGCGAGTTCCTCGAGCGCCTTGGCGTCGGTGGTGAAGCCGGTCTTGGTCTTGCGCGTCGGCGGCAAGCTGCGCTCCTCGAACAGCAGCTTCTGCAGCTGGATCGGCGAGTCGATGTGCACCGCGTGGCCGGCCTGCTGGTCGACCGCGGCCTGCACGGCGGCGATCTGCGTGGCCAGATCCGCCGACTGCCGCGCGAGCTGCTCGGTGTCGACCACGATGCCGCGGGGCTCGACACGCCGCAGCACCCACGACAGCGGCATCTCGATGTCATCGACCAGCTTGCGGGCGCTGGTCGGGACGCTCGCCAGCAGCGCGGTGAAGTCGCGCACCAGCGCGCGCAGGGCCTGCACGCGCACGCCGGTCACCCGCGCGGCCTCGGGCACGTCGAGGTCGCCCGCGCGCCGTCTGCTGCGGCCCTGCCCCTTGCGCGGGCTGTCGTCGGCGACCGGCAACGTCGCGCCCAGCACGTCGTGCACCAACGCCTCGAGGTCGTGGGCGCTGCGGGCCGGATCGAGCGCGTAGGAGACCAGCATCGGATCCATCGCGACCGCGCCCAGCGGCAGCCCCACCGACGACAACAGGTGCCCGAGGCCCTTGTGATCGTGGGCCAGCTTCTGCGGCCGGTCGGCCGCCAGCAACGGAGCCAGCAGCGCCTGCACCCGCGGAAGCGGCAGCGTCGGACCCGACACGAGATCGGCCTGGCGGTGCTGCAGCGGCACGTAGGCCACCGGGCCGTCGCCGCCCCCGAGCGCGAGGCCGATCAGCTGCGCGCGCAGCGGATCGTCGCCCTCGGCGAGCGCGTGGACGAACAGCCGCGGCTGCGCGCCCCAGGCCTCGACCAGCGCCGCGAGCCTGGCCTCGTCGTCGCCGCCGATCACGACGATCGCGTCGGGGTCGGCCTCGAAGCTGCCGCTGCGGCCGATCTCGATCGCCCCCTCGTCGACCACCGGCACCGTGGCTGCAGCCGGGGCGCCGGCGGTGGCGCTGGCGGCCGGCCGCCGCACGGTGCTGCCGAGCTCGCGGACGATCTGCCGGAAGCCGAGCGGCTCGAAGAACTCGACCACTGCAGCTTCGTCGGCGCCAGGATCCTGCAGCTGCGGGATCGGCAGCGGCAGCGCCACGTCCTCGTGCAGCGCGACCAGGCGCCGGGACATCCGCGCGTCGTCGGCGTGGGCGACGAGCTTCTCGCGGCGCGCCTTCTGGGGGATCGCCGGTGCCGCCGCGAGCACGCCCTCGAGATCGCCGTGCTCGAGCAGCAGCGCGGCGGCGGTCTTGGGCCCGATGCCGGGCACGCCCGGCACGTTGTCGGAGCTGTCGCCGACCAACGCGAGCAGGTCGCCCAGGCGCGACGGGGGCACGCCGAACTTCTCCAGCACCTGCTGCGGGCCGACCGTCAGCGACTTCATGGTGTCGTAGAGCAGACACGCCGGCGCGGCGTCGTCGACCAGCTGCATGAGGTCCTTGTCGCCCGAGACGATCACGACGCGCAGGCCCTGGGCGCGCGCAGCCTTGGTGTAGCTGGCGATGAGATCATCGGCCTCGTAGCCGCGATCCTCCACGCGCGGGATGCCGAGCGCGTCGGTGGCCTCGCGGATCAGCGGAAACTGCGGCCGCAGATCCTCCGGCGTCGGCGCGCGCGTGGCCTTGTACTCGGCGTACATCTCGCGGCGGTGGCCATCGCCACCGGCGTCGAAGATCGCGACGACGTACTGCGGCGCGAACTCGCGGCGCACCGCCTGCACCATGCGGCAGAAGCCGTGCACCGCGTTGACCGGACGCCCGTCCGGCGCGTTCAGCATCGGCAGCGCGTGGTAGGCCCGGAACGCGAAGTTGTAGCTGTCGAAGATGAAGAGGCTGCCGGGGCCACCCTCGGGACGCAGCGGCGCGTCGCTCATCGCGGCGGCTCCCGCAGCGCCGGTGCCGGCACCAGGTCGTGCTCACCGCTGAACACCGGCGAGTGGCGCCGCGCCTGCAGGAACATGGTCTGCACGATGCTCATGACCGGGATCGCCAGCAACGCGCCGACCAGGCCGAACACGTGCTCGCCCGCGATGAGCGCGAACACCACGATGACGGGATGGATCTCGGCGGAGTCGCCGATGATCTTGGGATTGAGCACGTTGGCCTCGAGCAGGTGGATGCCGACGATCCACGCCAGGATGCCCAGCGCAGGGCCGAGCTGCGGCCCGGACTCCCCCGAGACCATCGCGATGACGATGATGGGGATCGACGACAGAATGGTGCCGAAGATCGGGATCAGGCTGAACATCCCGGCCATGACCCCGAGCAAGAAGCTGTACTTGATGCCGAAGATGATGAGGCCGATGAAGGTCAGCGCGCCGTTGACCAGGCAGATGAGCAGCTGCCCGCGCACGACCCCACCCAGGCCCTTGTCCATGCCGCGCCACAGCTCGTCGAAGCCGGGGCGGAACTCGGCCGGCACCAACGAGCGCACGAAGCGGGTCACGCGGGCGAGGTCGACCAGCGCGAAGCCACCGATCATGAAGGTGATGACGAAGCTGGTGAGGAAGCCGGCCACGCCCTTCACCAGCGCCTGGATCGCGGGGCCGATGAAGCCGGTGAGATCCTCGGCGCGGGCCGCCAGCAGCTCGCGGACCTCCTTGCTGATGTCGGCGCGCGGCTCGACCGCGGTCGACGGCGCGCCGATGACCCAGCTGCCGTCGTCGCTGCCGCGGGCCTGCAGCTGCACCCCCTCGAGGTCGATGGTCCAGCCGCCGTCGGGCAGCGGGTGCGCGACGATCTCGGTCGCGGGATGGACCGCCGGGGCGCCATCGACCGGCGGCAGCACGGCGCCGAAGGTGGCTTCGATCCACGCCGACGCGCGCGGCAGGTAGACCTCGTTGATCTCGGCGATCGTCGCCGGCAGGCTGTCGCGCAGGCGCGCGAGATCCTTGACCACCGCCGGCAGCAACAGGCCGAAGAACCCCGCCAGCAGGCTGAGGATCACGACGTAGCAGCACACCACCGCCAGCACGCGGCCGACTCGCGGCTGCAGGCGCGCGACGATCGGGGCCAGCAGGTACACGATGAGGAACGCGAACACGAACGGCAGCAGGATGCCGCGGAACAACACCAGCACCGCGAGCACGAACAACAGGTAGCCCCACAGGCGCCAGAACCGGCGCGCGGTGGTCCACAGGGTCTCCGACCGCTTGGGTGCGGCGACTGGCGTCTCGTCCACGGGTGTGTGCTGCTTTCCGGTTTGGCGAAGGTCGGTGTCGGAGGTGGTCAGGCGCGGGCATCGGGGGCCCGCAGGCCGGCCCGGGGCGCGACCTGGGTCTGCAGGCCTGCGCGGGTGGTGCCCTGGATCGAGAAGCTGTCCCACGCGCCGCAGTGATCGCAGCGGTAGCGAAAGCGCGGCGCATGGGCGCCGCAGCGGCCGCAAACCAGCGCGGGTGCATCAACGTCGCGCATGGCGGCGTCGCGGGCCGCATCACGCTGGCCGCGGGCGAGCCGCTGCCGCACCAACGCGAGCGTCGCGGCGGCACTGCTGGCGGCGACGCGCTCGAGCGCCGCGGCGGCGTGCTCGGGGTGCTGGCGCGCGACGTACTCGGCCAGCGCGCACACCAGCTCGGTCGACGCGGTGGCTCGCAGGGTCGCGAGCATGCGCTCGAGCAGATCCTCGACCGGGCCGTGCTCCGTGGCCCAACGCCAGGCCTCGGGCACGATGGTGTGGGCCCCCGCGGGGCTGGCCTCCCACGCGCGCTGCCACGCCTCGAGTGCGAGCTGGCGATCACCGGCGGCCGACTCGATGCGCGCGCGGGTGACCCACACGTGGCCGCTATCGCCGGCCAGCTCGACGGCACGCTCGGCGAGCTTGCGGGCCTTGCGGTCGTCGCCCTCGGCGAGCGCGACCGCGGCCTGCCCCGCCAGCGCGTGGCCGCGGCCGATGCGACTGTCGCGACGACGTCGACCTTCGACCAGCTTCTCGTGACGCTCCCACGCGGCGGCCGCCCGCTCCCACGCGCCGGCGTGCTCGAGCGCGACCGCCAGCGACTCGAGGGTCGCGACCGAGCGCGGCGCGAGACTGATCGCCCGCACCAACGCTCCGACCGCGCTGCGCTCGTTGCCCTGCGCGAGCAGATCGCGACCGAGACCGACCAGTGCCGCCACGCGCTGCTCGGGCGGCAGCGTCGCCGAGGCCAGCACGGTGCGGTGGATGGCCTTGGCGCGCTCGATGCGACCGCGTCGGCGGTCGAGGGCGGCCAGCGCCAGGAACACGGTCGCGTCGCCGGGTTCGGTCTCCGCGACCTGCTCGAGCTCGAGCGCGACGTTCTCGAGATCGCCCTCGGCGAGCTCGTAGAGCACGCGCGAACGCTTGGCGAGACTGTCGAGCGCACGGCGCTTGGGCGCGGCCAGCACCCAGCCCCCGGCAAAGCCCGCGAGTGCGGTCAGCAACGCGACCAGCAGCGTGATCATCGACCGCCCTCCTCGCGCTCATCCTCGGGGTTGCGCAGCTGCTCGGTCATCACCTTGCGCGTGCCCGCGTCGACGTGGGCTTCGGCGGCGAGGATCTCGTCCTCCTCGTGCTGTCGAAGCGGCAGCGTGCGCAGCTCGAGCACCTCGCGCTCGAGCTCGCGGATGCGCCGCTGGGTCACCGCAGCACCGCGGATGCGAAACGGCGCCCGGATCGCCAGCACACCGACCAACGCGACCGCGATCACCCAGCCCGCGAGCAGCACCGCGAGGTTCACCTCGTAGCGGATCCGCGCCAGCGGCTCGAGCAGATCGAGCCGCGGCACCGCGAGCACGATCTCGACCCACGCAGCGTTGGCCTGCAGGGTGTTGCTCGCCCACGCCACGCCGATCAACAGCAACACCAGGCTCACGCCCAGATAGACCTTGCCGAGCAGCGACATGAGCGGCGTCCAACATAGCAAAGCGGTGTATCCTCGCGCCATGCTCGTGACCGACCGCAACTGCGGCCACCACCCCATCCCAGCGCGAGTGCAGGCGGACGGGCCCGGCCGTGGGATCCGGGCGCGTGGGCTCTCGCTCGCCGCCTCGATCGCCTGTGGGCTCGTCGCGGGGTTCGTGACCGCGTTGGGCTGCGCGACCTCGGATCAAGTGCTGGAGAAGCGTCTGCGCGAGCAGGAGCTCGCCGAGGGCGGGCCGACCTGCCACGAGCGTGTCAGCGAGGCCTGCTACACCGGGCCCAAGGGCACGTCGGGGCGCGGCGCCTGCAAGGCCGGCACCCGCACCTGCGACGGCGCGGGCCAGTGGGGCGAGTGCAGCGGCCAGGTGTTGCCGGCGACCGAGAGCTGCAACCGCAACGATGACGACTGCGACGGCATCGTCGACAACGGCTTCGAGCGCGACGGTGCGCTGTGCTTCTTCAAGGGGGCCAAGGGGGCGTGCCGCACCCAGGGCGTGTGGCACTGCAGCGCCGACGGCAAGGAATCGACCTGCGACGCCAAGGTGGTCCGGCCCCAGGCCGAGACCTGCAACGCGATCGACGACGACTGCGACGGCGAGACCGACGAGGACAGCGTTCCCGTCGACGCCCAGGCGTGCACCACCGGCAAGTCGGGCGTGTGCCAGGCGGGCACCAACAAGTGCGTCAACGGTCAGACCCGCTGCGTGCAGAACATCCAGCCCGGCGCCGAGATCTGCAACAAGCAGGACGACGACTGCGACGGGCGCATCGACAACGACTGCGTGTCGGAGTCGGCTGCGCGCAAGCAGGGCGGCATGTAGCGGATGGGGGGCTCACGCGCTCGCGCCTCGGCGAGGGCGTTCGCGTGGCCAAGCGATCGCAGCGACGACGCGGCACACTTGCCCACACGCGTGCGCGCGTGCGCTGTCGGCAACGCACGAGGGTGGACTTCCCGCGGCCGCTTCTCTACGATGCTGCGGTGCGCGCTCTGCCGTTCGCACCCGCCTTGCCCCGAGGTGGGGTGCACGCGCCGGCACGCCCCCCACATCGATGACGCGCACGCCCATGAACGACACCCTCGTCGAAGACGAGCCACGGGACGAGGAGGCCGCCCGACCCCGGGCCTGGCTCATCGGCATCGGCTCGCCCGAGGACAACTTCGCGTCGGCCGGCCGGATCTGCCAGCTCGACGGGTTCAACATCGTCCGCTTCGGTCGCGACGAGGGCGCCGACGGCCTCTCGCTCGAAGAGTCGGGCACCACCCTGCGGGTGGGCATCCCGTTCGGCTGGGTCAGCGGTGAGCACGCCGAGCTGCTGGTCTCGGACGACGGTCGCTTCACGCTGCGCGACCTCGGCAGTCGCAACGGCACCATGGTCGGACCGGAGCGCATCACCGGCGCGGTCCGCCTGCGACCCGGCGAGGTGTTCGAGATCGGGCGATCGTTCTGGATGGTTCGCGAGATGGGCCTACGCAAGCTCGGCAGCGCCCGACTCACCGAGATCGATGCGACCGGGACCGCGAGCCCGCACCTGCACCACATCCTGCGTACGCTGCACCGGCTGGCCAAGAGCTCGATCCCGATCGTGCTCCGCGGTGAGACCGGCACCGGCAAGGAGTTCCTCGCCCGCGCGATCCACAACGTCAGCGGCCGCGCGGGCCCGCTGGTGATCGCCAACCTCGGCGCGCTGTCCGAGGCCCGACTCGAGCAGGTGCTGTTCGGCGAGCACGGCCGCCCGGGCTTGTTCGAAGAGGCCAACGGCGGCACGCTGTTCCTCGACGAGCTGGCCGAGTTGTCGCCGCGGGTGCAGGCCAAGCTGCTGGTGGCGCTGACCGAGGGCCGCGCCGGCCGCGTCGGCGACGAACTCACCCAGCGCAGCTTCGACGTGCGCATCATCGCGAGCACGCTGCAGGACCTCTCGCGCATGGTCGAGGAGGGTCGCTTTCGGCCCGAGCTCTACTCGCGCATCGCCGGCTTCGTCGCCGAGCTGCCGCCGCTGCGATCGCGCCGCGAGGACCTCGGGCTGCTGGTGCGGGCGTTCGTGCAGGACCTGCAGCGCGAAGGTCGGCCGACCCGCATCACCTCCAACGCGTTTCGCCGCCTGCTGCGGTGCGCGTGGCCGTTCAACGTGCGACAGCTGCGGCAGACGCTGTCGACGGCGGCGCTGTTGGCCTCCGGCGACGGCACGCTCACGGCCGACGCCCTGGCCGAGGTGCTCGAGCAGGACGACGGCCTGCCGGAGAACCCCGACGAGGTCCGTGCGCTGCGCGACGAGCTCGTGCGGCAGCTGTCACGCGCCGGCGGCGACTCCGATCGCATCGCCCGCGACATGAACCGCACGCCGCAGCAGATCCAGCGCTGGCTCGAGCGCTTCGCCCTGCGACCCGAGAGCTTCCGCGCGATCCAGTAGCGCGTCCGCGCGGCCCTGCCCTGCCGCCCGGTGCGTCAGCCGCTAGTCACCGAGCGCCGCCAGCTCGCGGCTGAGCTCGGGGTGCTCGGCGTCCTCCTCGAGGCCGCGCCGCAGCATCGCCTTGGCCTTGGGCGTCTCGGACAGCATCACGTGGGCGCGCGCGAGCCCGATGTAGATGTCGCCGCGGCGCAGCAGCCCCGACTGGTCGGCGTTCTGCAGCAGCATGGTGCGGTAGATCTTGAGCGCCTCTCGCCACTCGCGCTCGCTCTCGTGCACCGCGCCCAGCGTCATCAGCGTCTCGACGTTGGTGGTGTCGACGCGGTAGGCCTCCTGCAGGTACTCGCGCGCGCGCTCGCGGTTCTCGCGTCGCAGCTCGATCTGCGCCAGACGCGTCAGATAGCCGGCGATGATCTTGCTGCGCTTGCCACGACGGCCCATCTCGAGCAGCCAGTTGTACATGCCCTCGGCCTCGTCGAAGCGCTCCGCCGCGAACAACGAGCCCGCGATGCGACGGTTGATCTCGGGGTCGTCCTGGACCTGCTGGTAGATCGGCGCCAGGGCCTTGAGCGCGGCGTCGGGCGCATCGAGCCGCTCGAGCAACAGGTCGATGCGCTCCAGCGCGAGCTCGCGACGCGCGGCGTCGTCGGTGGCGCCGCGCTCGATCTGGGCGAGCAGCTCGACCACGTCGGACCAGCGCTGCTCCTTGCGCGCCAACGCCAACAGCTCGTCGGCGACCACGCGGTTGTCGGGGTCGAGCGCCCAAGCCGAGCGCAGGTGCTCGCGCCGCGCGTCGGCATCACTGCCCGCGGCCTTGGCCAGCCGCAGGTGCAGCTGGGCCCCGATGGAGCCCTGCGGCTTGCAGTCGACGGCGCGCTGCAGCGTGATGCGCATGGCCCCTTCGTCGCCGCGGGCCTCGTAGACCGCCGCGAGCGCCAGCAGGCCCGGCACATAGCCCGGATCGAGCTCGAGCATCTCGTCGAGGATCTCCTGCGCACGCTCGGCATCGCCGAGGTGCTCGGCCAGCAGCTCCGCCAGCCGCGAGGCGTTGGCGCGGTAGCCGTCGAGGTCGCCACGGGACTTCGCGCGGTCCATGCGGTCGCTCAACAGATGCGAGAGCTCCGCAAAGCGCTCCTCCTTCTCGAGCAGCCGCTCGAGCGCGACCTCGGCCCCCGCGTGCCCCGGCTGCTCGGTGAGCAGCTGCTGCAGGCGCTCGATCGCGTCGATCGGATCGCCCAGGCGGTCCTCGGCGATGCGCGCGAGCTGCTCGAGCACGAGCACACGGTCGCCACCCTCGGCGGCGACCAGCTTGCGCTCGAGGTTGTCGCGCACGTCGTTCCAGCGGCCGAGCCGGCGCAGCAGCACGTCGAGTTCCTCGAGTGCCTCGCGATCGTCGGGGTCGTCGGCGATGGCCTCCTCGAGCACGGCGACGGCGTCGTCGGGCGCATCGAGGCGATCGACGTGCACGCGTGCGAGCCGCAGCCGCAGCGCGCGACGCTCGTCGCCGTCGGGGCTGATCACGATGCGACGTCCGAGTGCGTCGACCAGCGCGCGCACGTCGTCCTGCTCGCCGAGCAACCCGAGCAGGCGCTGCCAGCCCCGCGCGTCGTGCTCGTCGGCGTCGAGCGCCCGTTGCAGGGCCTCGAGCGCCAGCGGCACGTCGTGCAGCTGGCTCTGGGCCACGTTGGAGGCCTCGTGCCACAACGCCGCCTGGCGCTGGGGGTCGGCCTCGAGCTCGGCGGCGCGGCATAGCCAGCGGTGCAGCGCATCGGCGCGGCCGGCCCCCCGCGCGGCCTGGAGGCCCAGCTCGATCGCGTCGCCGCGATCGGGATCCGCGGCGA